>JADGCN010000058.1 GCA_015228975.1 Magnetococcales bacterium | reverse complement strand
AGACGGAGCCGAAGCATCTTCCATGCGCTTTGGCCGAAACGATGATCAAGGCCATGTAGAATAAGAAGTGATTCTGATTTGTTAGGAAATATCATAGATATTAATATTTATTTACTAATATAGTCAAAAATTTCTTTACATATCACGGTGACTTCAGCAGAATCCTCGGCTTCACCTTCTGGCCCGAAAGCATCGATCAATGCCTTGTTGATTCCATGCGCCAAAGAACTTTTTTGCGCTTTCCCATCAAATTGCAACCTCTCCTTTGGGATAATCTCGTAAGGACTGATCCCAGTTAAACCATGCACGATTTTGATACCCTCATTCCAATTGCAGACGGAATAGAAACGATAGGCAAGGGTGACAAGAGACTCATCCGGAATTAAAAAACCCATGGATACCTTGAAAAGATCAAGACAACCATGGCAAAGATGAGCCTCCTGTAAAGCCCTGACTCTTTTTTGTTGCTCCTGGGATAGAGTAAAGGTTCGCGATTTTAAATATTGACCTAAATTGACAAGCAATAAAATCCAATACTTCTGAGCTGGATTCCTTTTCTCAGCACCAACAAATTCAGAAACACGCTTATGTCCTTCAATATCCCTTTTTGGACAATTTTCATTGGCACAAACACGTGACATGAGATGTATCATCTCATCCCCAATATACTCACGACTTACAATACAGTGGGCGACCATGGCATCGATACCACTGTAATCTTTCTCATAAACAAGCTTCCACAGCTTGGCTTGGATGCGACGAAGCACCTCCTCCTTGGAAACATTTTGAGAGTTGGCAAAATCAATCACTTTTTCCAGCACAGTAACCTCCCCAGTTGCGAAAATCATCCACTCAAGGCTGCACAACATCCCTTTCCAAGATCCACTTCTTGCCACCACCATCCAAAATAACCAGGAAAGAGCCATATTTGTGCATTTCCACCGTCCCTTCTACGATGCCATCCGGCGTCTTGAAGCGGATACGTTGACCTTGAGGATCTCCTGGCAATGATTTGGAATCTCCCGGTTTCTGAACCGAGGACGGTGCGGACTGGGAACCACTTTGCGCAGCAGATTCCGAAGTCGTCTTATCAGACAAAACCGGTGGTGGTTCGGAATCACCCGACTTCTGCTCCGAAGGCGGTACGGCAGGAGGACTGCTTTGCGCCGATGAATCCGTAGTCACCTTGTCAGACGAAACCGGCAGCGTTGCGGGCACTTTCGCATTGTCTGTATTCGGAAGCGGTTGTGAAGGAAGCTGCTCCACCGTCGGGACAGAATTTGGCTCATGAGAAACTTTAGGCACATCCGCTACCGCTTCCTTGGGCTGGGCGCGTACCGCAAGACCTTCAGGTGGAATAAATGGCTTCACTATCAACAAACGCGGGGCACTCTGCATCAAACGCATATCGTAAACAATAGGTTCATAAAGAAAAACTGCTGGCACCAATATAAAGAGTGATACCAAGTAAAGAACAACACGATCAGCCGTAGTCAATTCATAATACTGAGAATCACCACACAAGTCACTTATATTAAATGGAAATTTAAACTTGCTCTTGGAGAGAATCGCCATGGTCAGACCGATCCCATGCGTAATCATCCCAGATGCCACGGCAATCATGGCCGATGAGATCAGACTTTTTCGCCAGATAGCGATACAACTCAGTAAAACGATCCGACCCAAATGCATCAGGGCGACGATGAGAAACAAGACCAGAAACGAACTCAACACCAAGTCTCTTAGATCAGCCATCCGATACCCCCAAAAATTGAATTCACCCGTCTTGGGTGTGTCTCATTGCAGTCAACACCCACCAACGCTACGTCATGTGCTGACCCACCTTCAAGCTGGCATGATACAGTCTGCGTTTCAACAGCGCACGATTACAAGATGCCAAATACATACCAAACCAGCCTGGATCTTCTTCAAATTATTTGGCAAGTACAATGGGGGCAATGATGCCTTTCGCAAACCTTAACGCAAAGATTACTAAAGCATCAGCAGCACTAATAATCATAAAATTTTCTTTATTTCAAAAAGACTCATGCACTGCATGGATCTTCCAAATCGTGAAAATTTCCGCCTGGAAGAACCATGAACTTCTTCCAAGATTGAAAAAACATGCTCAAGATTCACGCTTATAAAATATTATTTTCAAATGATTTTCTCATCTTCAAGAGAGCTGTGACCTCGATTTTCCAATATTTTGGAATTTGTCGCCTTGAATTTTGCTGGAAACAGCCTCGCAAGAGAAGCTATGACCCGGTCCCATAACGATATATATACAGATAATATATTGATTTTTAATAATTTTATTTTCAATAGAAAAATTGGCACCAAAACTGCGTATATGAGAATCAGGACAGTTCGTGTTGCACTGATAACCACAAATCTTAGAGTATTTGAGACAGGGGATTACTATGAAGATGCCTAGCCTATCACGCAAAGGGGTTGTGCTTTCACTGGTTGCTGGCATGGCCGTCATGTCGTTCCAACTTGCTTCCATTGGGTTGGTTCAAGCCGGTATCAAGGGTTCCAAGCACGACTTGGGGAGCGGCGGTGCTTCGCAATTGGGTGCCACAGCAAGCACCACAGAGGTTTGCGTCTTCTGTCACACCCCGCACGGATCCAATACGACAGCTCCGGTGCCCCTTTGGAACAAGAGTCTTTCCACAGCCTCCTATACCCGCTATTCGTCCTTGAACACCACAACCTTGGACGGCAGTGAAGCACCAGTCGGTTCCGTCTCCTTGGCATGTCTCTCCTGCCATGACGGAAGCCAAGCCATGGACGTGATGATCAATGCCCCCGGTTCCGACGGCTACAATGCCGCAGGTGCCAATTTCGCCGGTGGTGTTGCGATGACCGGCTTCCCAAAACTGGGAGCTGACCTCTCCAATGATCACCCCATCAGTATCCAATATGGTGGTGGCGGCTGGAAATCCACAGATGCCGATGGTGCATCGGCTGCGACAACTCTGAAAGATGGTAGTTTCAAAGCAGGTGTCAAGAGTACCATCAACAGCAATCCGGCTTGGTGGATCGACACCTCAGTGGGTACAACCAACGTTCGCGATAAGACCGATATGGTGCTGTACACCCGTACCCTGAGCGGTGTGGTTCAGCCGTTTGTCGAATGCGCAAGCTGTCACGATCCCCACAATGCCAGTACTGGCAGCGCGACTTCTGTTTCCTTCCTGCGTATCAGCAATACGGGAAGCGCCGTTTGCCTGGCCTGCCACGATAAGTAAGCCGTTGCCCCCGAAGCCCATTCGGTTTATGGTGCTTCGGGGGCACAAACTCTTTTCAAGTAAGGTTACGTCCAGCGCAATTTAACCTCCCGGAAAGTACATAATGAGAGTTCTTTTGGTGGCATCCCTTTTCCTAGGGATTGCAGGATTGGGGTGTCCATTTAATGCGGATGCTGAACAAACGGGCGTTGCGGCAACATCAGCCACCGCAACGTCTCCTGCCGTTACACCACCTCCTGCCGCTGCAACGCCCCCCGCTGCTGTAATGCCTCCTGCCAAGATGCCGGCACCATCAACCAAGCCTCCTTTTGCTGTTATCGGCTCGGTAACCATTTCAGCCGAAGCCTTCAACCAAGCTGTCAGTATGGGGGTTCGGCAAAAATTTTATCACGGAGCACCGCCGGAGGCAGAAGTTGCCAAGTTTCAGCGTGAGATTGGCAACATGCTCGTTGATCGAGTTCTTTTGGTTCAGGAGGCCAAGAAACGGGGATTGAAACCAAACCAGGAATTGGTGCAAAAGACCATTTCCGAGTATGATAAAAGGTATGGAGACTCAGAACGTTACAAAGCCAATCGGGAAGTGATGATCGCACCCTTGATCGGTGAAATTGAGGATCGCAGCCTTGTTGACCAGTTGCAAGCGCAGGTTCGCAAGGTTGATCCCCCTTCAATCAATGAAGTTAAGGCTTTTTACAATGCCAACCCCGACAAATTTACCAAACCGGAAGAGATTGAGGTATCGCTGATTCTTCTGAAGGTGGATCCTTCCGCTGGTCCGGAAGCCTGGGAAAAAGCATCTCAAGAAGCCAATACCATTATGGAGAAACTGAAGGGGGGAGCGGCATTTCCCGAGTTGGCACGTATCCACTCAGGTGATGCCTCGGCAGAGAACGGCGGCAAGATGGATAGCTTGCACAAGGGCACGATGGCTACCGAAGCGGAAGAAGCCCTGGCCAAAATCAAGCCTGGTGAAGTTACCAATCCCATCATGGTTTTAGAAGGGTATGCCATCTTCAAACTGGACAAACGTACGCCCCCGAGAAAGGTATCATTTGAAGACGCCAGGGAACGGGCTACAGGTCTATTGCAACGACAGAAAGCGGAAAGCGCACTCACTGAGCTGAAAGCTAAGTTGCGTAAAAATACCACCATCCGCATTAATGAGGATTATTATAAGCCCTTGCCCAAATAAGGATCGCGAAGAGATGTGATCCGTAAGCTTTATCGGTTTTGACCTTGATTTTTTTGCCCATGGGGCCTATTGTTCCAGTCACTTTTCAGCTAAATATACCCTGAAACAGGAAGTACTGTCTTGGGTCGTAGTACCGTCCAAGCTCGCCATAATCTTAAACGCACATTGCACACGTACAACGGCTAATGATGCGAGAGTAGGCGAAGACGTTTTATTGTACCCTGTCGGCTGAACGAAATGTGATGGTCTTGGCTCTTCTGGGCATGGGATACCCACCACCTGGGAGACTACCACAAACAAACCTACATTAATATCGTCTTTGTTTAAAATGTAGGGTTCAACAAGGTGGTAATGGATGATCCTGTTTTTGACCTGGGAATCCGCATTGGGTCATCGTTTCCCGGGCTGGGGCCGTGGGGTCGGACTTTGGGGATCACTTCTGATTATTGTTGTATGCACTTTTTCGGCAGAACGTAGCTACGGTGTGGAGATGTCCGAAGTTTCAGACATGTTTGAAACTGTCAGTCCCCATTTGCAAATGAGTCCATGGAACGTATTTGGCGGCATGGGTGTACGGAGTCAAACGCTTTATGACGACAAAGCCTTGAACTCGATAAGTGGTGGTCATGTGCTGTTCAATCGAACCCAGGTCAGTCGCAGTGGCGTAGGATATTTCGTTGAACCCTATATCTCACGTTGGCGATCGGACTTTAACGCAGGACTAACCATGAGTAAGACGCTATCTCACGGTACTACCAATGACGAAGGACTCACCGAAGTCAGTGCCATTGATTTTCAAACCAACGTCGAATTAGGACTTTTTCCTCAAAGCCGTTTCCCATCAAGCTTTTATTTCAACCGCATGAACGGTTCAAACTCCGAAGGGGGTACCACAGGGCACGGATCTGCCCGGGCTACCCAAAAATTTGGGGTGAAACAGGAATACCGGAATGAGGACAACGATTTCAATGCCAACGTGCAGGCTGAGCATCGCAACGATAATATGGGTGAGCGTTCCAGCCCCAGATTACAAACCCTTTTGATACCCGGCATGACCGGAGATGAAGGGACGAATGTCAGCGATATGGTTAGTTTACGTCTCGACAAGCGGTTCACGCAAAATACACTTGGCATGACGGTTCGCAGTGTCAGCAATGTTCGGAAAACAGCTTTGAATTCCACCAACAGTCGTGATCGTGGAATTACCATGACACATGGTTATAATCCAAAAGAAAATTTCAGCATCAACAATCTGGCTACCGTTGGCTCATTTAATAATGTCTATTTAACAAGGGACCCTGGTAACACAATCGCTGGAACGTTTCAAGAGCATTCCGCTGACGAACAACAGCAGGTTGGCACTGACCTGTTTTGGCGCGCCTTGGAAACACCCATCTCTTTTTCAGGGGCGCTACGACTGAGCCAGGATGAAGAAAAATACCAACTTCGCATGGATAACGGGGCGTTTGGCATGAATCGCCAGCGCCGTGCAGCCAATACCCGGCTGGGGACAATGTACCAATTCGATGAACATAACAGCCTGACCGGCTTCGTGACCGGAAACTACGATATCGTCGAACAACAAACATCTCAACCAGATGCGAAAAGCACCATTGGCAGTACATCCCAGGTATTGTCCCATCAGTACGATTCTTCTTCATCGCAATGGTCATCGTTTGAACATCGTTGGTACTCCAATACCAGTTTGGCCAACAGTGCAACCGATATGAAAAAACCAGTCCAAAACATACAGGAACGATTGGGACATGGCCTGCGTCGCAGATTTGAAAATGATAAAGAAGGCAAGGAAGGAGCCTATCGTTTGTCGTTGGACGAATCCGTAGGCGTGAATGAAAAATTACCGGAGTCCCAGTTGGGTACGGACTTGACACATGGCATAGGAATAGGCTACGAAAGCGGCTCGGATAAAATACCAACGTATATAGACCTGCGTATCACCGATACGCGCGCTTTAGCCCCGGAGGCCAGGGATAACCAGATGGCCAATCTCCAATTCTCCAGGAGTGGATTAAAGAGCGATAATGGACAGTGGCAAGGTCATATTACGTTGAACTGGACGCGCATGAATGATAATAAAGGGGACGCAACCATTGCCCAATCTGCTGGTGCCAATGCCTCGGTATCCAACCTTGGGATTTTTGGTATAGAAGATCTGCGTAATGAACTGTCGATGACCATGACTTCCAGTGTAGTATCGATGGGTTCCATTGAACCTGTTCGGCATGAATGGCGATTACAGGACCTGCTCTACTACCACATTGGGAAATTGACTGTGCGACTAGGCGGTGAAATCAGTGTCTTAGCTGACGATAAGGGCATAACAAGCACTCTCGGACTGGTTACTTTGGAGGCAACGCGTGAATACCATGGGAGGTTTTAATCATGAAGCGCAATAAAAAAATGGGCTTGGCAAGGCCTGGAATGAAAACGGTCGTTTTCAGGCTGATTGTTTGCGTTGCGATACCGGCACTGGTGGCTCTCGCCATCATGGGTAGTTCGCCGGCCCGGGCCGAGTATGCCGATATTGTCATCAATAACTATTCGGATGGCGCAGGTATGCGACCGGCCATTTTCCCGCATTGGTTTCACCGTATCCGCTTCCGGTGCAAGGTTTGCCATGCCGACCTGGGTTTCAAATTTCAGGCGGGTGGCAATGAAATCAATATGTTGAAAATTATCAACGGCGAGTTTTGTGGTGCTTGCCATAATGGAGAAATCGCTTGGTCCGTCGACAACTGCGATTTTTGCCATTCCGGCAAACCAGGTACCCCAACGCAGGTCCATGGCAGTACCGTGCAAAAACTGCTCAAACCTTCGCAACCGGCCAAGTGAAAGGAACCGTAATCATGAGGACCGTGACGATTCCCTTGTTGTTCGCTGTGATTTTTCTTGCGGCGCTGTTTATCGCAAGCCCATCACAAATCCATGCAGCACAGCCGGCTGGAAAAGCGGCAGAAACTCCCCAACCCAAGGACGCACCAGCGGCAGCACCCGAAAAAGCTACTCCCCCCAAGGCAGCGGGCGCGAATACCTTTAACCGTCTGATGAAACCAAAATCAGAACGCAATCCTACCCAGGCGGCAGACGGCATTCACGATCCCGATAACCCAGGTACCCCGCAATTGCAGCCACCCAAGGAAGCCTTCACAAACTTTTCGAACAGCAACGCGGGCAACTATATCAACTGGGTGCAAACCCTTAAGTCCAATGCGATCAATCCCCGTTATGATCGGCAGGATCCCAATGCGGAAGCCTTGATTCTGGATCTGGATATCGTTCGGGAAGTCAAAGGATCCATGCCGGACGTTGTCTACCCACACGATCGGCATACTGCATGGCTGGATTGCTCCAACTGTCATCCCGATATCTTTATTCCTGAGAAAGGTAAAAATGCCATATCAATGGCGCAAATTCTCATGGGACAGAAGTGTGGTGTATGTCATGGCAAGGTCGCTTTTCCAGTTAGCGAATGTCGCCTGTGTCATTCCAAGCCAAAGACCCCCGCAGCGAAACCCAAATGATGCCTTGGCCGGGTAGATTGGTTGGATAAGCGATGTGAAGGATTAATGGCAAGAATGAGTTGTTTAGGTGCATGACCTACCACTTATGATAAGGAGGATTCCAGATGAAAAGTCCGTTGCGCTTGCTTGGTTCCAGCATGCTGGCGATTCTTTTGGCTTCGTATGGAACGCACGCCCTGGGGGGGACGGATGAGGCCAATGATTCTCCGAAGGCTACCCGCCCTCAAGCAGCGGGTGAAGCCGGGTCCCCGAATTTGAAATCACGTTGGGGATCCGACAAAGAGCAGGTGCAACGACGTTTGGTAACTCTGGATACCCTGGTTGAAAAGTCCTCTGGTGCCAAGAAAGTTGCTGCCAGCGGCAATGCCGAAGCCATTGGTCTGTTAGAGCAAGCACGCGGTAAAAGAGATCAGGCGCGTGGTTTGTTGAACAGTGGTGATCTGAAAGGTGCCTCGGATCGCATGGGCGAGGGAACATCACTGGTATTTGAAGCCGTGCGCAAAGCGGATGGTGGGGCTACCCATGCGTCGAAAAATGTCCAGGACTTTGACCGGCGCATGAAAAGCGTCGAAGCCCTTACAGATGCCTTGGATCGGATTCGCAAGGAGAAAAAAGCGGGTGGAGACTCTGCCAAGATCAGCGAGCAGGTCCACCAGATGACCTCGGAGGCTCGTGCGCTGTCGAGCAAGGGCGACGTTGAAAAAGGTCGCGTCATCCTCGATAAAGCCTATGTGACCGCCAAGGTTGGTATTGAACATCTGCGGCGGGGCGATACCCTGGTGCGTTCCCTTAATTTTGCAACCAAAGAAGAAGAATATCGTTACGAGTTGGATCGTAATGATACGCACCAAATGCTCATAGGAATGCTCCTCAACAAAGATGGCGGCAAACCTGATCCGATGATCACCAAATTTATCACCCAGGCTGCTGAACTCCGGCGCCAAGCGGATCAGCAGGGATCTGCGGGCAAGTTTGCAGAAGCCATTAAAACATTGGAGGATTCCACTATGGAGCTTATCAAGGCAATTCGTGGCTCTGGAATCTATATTCCCGGATGATGAGAAACATGGCTACCAGGTCGAAGAAAACGCAGTGGGTTGAGAAAAAGCTCCTGCTCTTCGTGCTGCTGTGGATGGCAGGCAGCGCAGGCTGTTTTGTGCCTGCTGCCAATGCCAAGGATGTGTTCGCCAATGACGGTCTGCATGACCCTCAAGGTCCATCTTTCAACGAATTGCAAAGGCCTGACGCCGCCTTTGCTGGCTTTCCTGTCGATACGGTTGGTAACAAAGTACGTTGGGTACAAGCGTTGCGGGATGGAATGATCACCCCGCGTACCAATATTGTCCCTGATACCAAAATTAAAATTTTGGACATGGATCTCATTCTTGGTAACACGGGTGATAATGCCTATGTGCGATTTCCCCATAGGGCACACACGGAATGGCTGGACTGTGCCAATTGTCATCCGGACCCTTTCAAAGAAAAATTTGGCACCTCCGGCATCAAAATGGGGGCTATTCTGGAGGGCAAGTTTTGCGGAAAATGTCATGGTGCCGTCGCCTTCCCGCTGACAGAATGCGCACGCTGCCATAGTGTCAAACCCGATACCTTTCGAGGTAAGTTTGGTGTTCAACCTGTTGAAAAGCACTAATCGAACCATGACCCCGCTGGCTCTGTTCGTGGTTGCCGTCATCGTTCTTCTGTCAGCCTCCTCCGTGCTGGCAGAGTATGCGGATGTCGTACTGAATCGCCACGCTGAAGCGGAAGGGGTCAGGCCGGTCATCTATCCCCATTGGTTTCACCGGATACGCTTTCGTTGCAAGGTGTGTCACCATGAACTGGGTTTCCAGATGAAGGTTGGCAGCAATGACATCACCATGGCCGCAATTTTGGATGGAAAATTTTGCGGCATGTGTCATAATGATGAGACGGCATGGGGTTTGGAGCATTGCCACCGGTGCCATTCAGGACTTCCCGGTTTGAAAACGGGAATTCGGGGTGATAACAAAGCGGGTGGACCCGGAGACTATTAATGAACCGCATGCGTAAGGTAGCACTCGCCTCCTTGCTGCTGTCGTTGCCGGTCATTTTGCTTGCCTGTGTAGCCACTAAACACGAGATGACTTTGGGTACGGAACGGGTCAAAGCCAACCAAAGACTGGTTTGGCCATCGCTTCCTCAGACCCCGCGTTACGAATTTGTCGGAGAAATTTTCGGCGCAAACAATTTCAGACTCGCCGGAGATGATAGTTTCCGTACCGCCAAAGGGGCCGTTCGCTGGTTGGTCGGACTGGACCCGGATTCCGGGCTTCCCAAAAGTTTAAATCACAATCTGGCACGACCGGTTAGCGGGGCTGTGGATCGAAAAGGGCTTATTTATGTAACCGATATGGGCGAAAAAGCTGTCTTCATGTTCGATCCTTTCAAAGGCGAGATCGCCATATGGCGCAAGGCAACTGCGAACAGCTACTTTTCAGCCCCGGCCGGTATTGTCGTTGGTGCCAATAACGACATCTTCGTCGTTGATTCCGAATTAGCCATCGTGACCCGCCTGGACGGCCATGGGTTACCACTCGCAGAAATTGGACGCGGTCAATTGAAACGTCCTGTGGGATTGGCGTTTGATCCGGCGAAGGAGATTTTATATGTCTCCGATGCCTGGGAAGATAATATCAAAATGTTCGATGCCACCGGCAAACTGGTCCATGTCATTGCCGGCAATTCCGAAGAGGAACCGCTGTTCAACGCTCCGACCCAAATGACTTTTTCAAAAAATCGTCTTTACGTGGCGGATACACTCAATGCGCGGGTGCAGGTTCTGGATCCTGCCGGCACGCATGTCGCCACCATCGGCAAACGCGGAAATTTCGTCGGCAATCTTACCCGGCCCAAGGGTGTCGCGGTAGATGAGGAAGGCAATGTCTATGTGGTGGAATCCTTCCACGATCATCTGCTGGTTTTTGATCGCGGCGGCAATTTTCTGCTACCCATTGGTGGCACGGGCTCTGAAAAAGGTCAATTTTACCTTCCCAGCGGCGTCTGGACCGATGCGGCGGGACGTGTCTTTGTCGCCGACATGTTTAATGGCCGGATAGTCGTGTTCCAGTTTTTAGGGGGGGACGGCTGATGCATCACCTCGTCATGTCCCTGTGGAAACAATACGGTGCCTGTCATCGTGTTGCGTGGGTTCCTGGCGCTGTCAGGGTGTTGGCTGCTGTTTGCTTCATGGTGGCCATGACGGCAGACGAGTCCATGGCCGCACGTATATCAGACGTCAGAGGCACTTACCATAACCTGTCATCTATAGACTATCCTGGCGGACCCACCCGCACGGTCAAGGCGACTTCCGAGGATCAAGTCTGTGTTTTCTGCCATACACCCCATGGTTCCTTGCAAAGTTCAGGGGTCAATGCCCCATTGTGGAACCGGCAACTCTCTGGTGCCACCTATACCAAAACCTATGAATCGACCTCCATTGAAGCCGATGTCAATGAATTACGCCAAGGCCCAGGTGGCACCTCCAAACTGTGTCTTTCCTGTCACGATGGGACCATGGCCATCAGTGCGGTCAGTGTTCTGGGAGGCAATCAATCGGTTACCATCAACATGACGGGTTTGGGTGCTGGAAACACCATGCCGGGAGGATCTGGAGCCGATACCGGATTTACCAGAAACCTTGGTGTGGATCTGAGCAACGATCACCCCATTTCCTTTACGTTCAATGCTGCCCTGGCTACCGCCGATGGCGAATTACGATCCCCCCCGTTTAATTCCAATGGCAAATATATCATGGGCTTGCGGCAAACAGGGGTTTCACCCAAACCTACTCTCCCCCTGGATGAACAAAAGGTGCAATGTGCATCCTGTCACGACCCCCATATTCGTGATCCCAACGAGACTACCAGCATTAAATTTTTACGCTTGAACCGCTTTCAAAAGTCCACACCCAGCGGTACTACGTTTAATGACCTCAACGATATCGTCTGTCTGGCTTGTCATAACAAGGGAGTCAGTGGCTGGGCAACCTCGGTCCACGCCAACCCCACCGATGCTGCGGAAACCTACAAGTCGGGGGTTGGCAGTCCCGCAGCACAACGTGAGTTCGCCGACAATACGGCGGTTTGGCAGGCGGGATGTCTCAACTGTCATGACCCACATACGGTACCGGGTGCCCGTCGTCTGTTGCGTGAAGGCAATGACAGCACAGCCTCACCCAAGAAAAGTGGCAATGCTGCCCTGGAGGAGACCTGTTATCAATGCCACAGTTCCAGTTCGGTCAGTATCCTTAACAGCACTGGCAACAATGTTCCTGACATCAAAACAGATTTTACCACGGTAGGTAACAAGCATATGCCCATTACCTCCACCGACCAACCGGCTGGCTCTGAGGTTCACAGCATTGGTGCCAGACTTTCCAGCGATTTGTTATCCAACTGGTCGGGGGCACCCCAACATGCTGGTGCCAATTTTGTCGAAGATCCACTCCTTTTGGGCAAGGGGAATCTGAATAATCGCCACGTCGAATGTACCGATTGTCACAATCCGCACCGGGCTTTGAAAAACAGCGCCCATAATGGCAGCGGATCATCGTCCCAAGCGACGCATACCCACAGTGCCACGGCCCAGCACAGCAACACGGCTTCCGGTGTTTTACGGGGGGGGACAGGTGTGGAACCGGTCTACGTTGGAGCCAATTTTGGCGACATGCCGACCTCCTTCAAAATGTTGTGCGGTGATCCTACAGCTCCAACCGATTGTTCTCTGGATGGTGTCGTTACCAAGGAATACCAGGTTTGTCTCAAGTGTCACTCCAACAATGCCTACAACGATGGCGGTGCCTATAATGATACGGGCCGTCCGGCTATCACGGGAACCAAAGGGCTTTCAACAAATAATTTCAGCGTCGGGGATCGGTACACCAATCAGGCCATGGAATTCCAAGCTCCGGCCAGCGAACAGGGAGAAAAAAATACCAGCGGTACCGAACCCAATGCGACCAATCACCGTTCCTGGCACCCTGTCATGGCACCCACATTGCGCACATTGTCTGAACGGGGCAGTGCTGCGGCCAATCTGTGGCTCTCGCCATGGAATGGCAGCAGTGGCGCATTTATCGGTAACCAAACCATTTACTGTACGGATTGCCATGGTTCAACAACAGCCAATGGTGTCACCACCCCCAATACCGGCAGCCCCTGGGGACCGCACGGTTCATCCAGTAATTTCATTCTCAAAGGCCCCTGGGATAATACAATGGGTTCGGGACATCAAGAAGCGTTGTGTTTCAAATGCCATAACTATAACGACTATGCGGTGAAGGGTGGCAACAAGAGTGGATTTTGTTGCGAAAAAGATACGAACCTTCATGGTTATCATGCTGATAAACTTGGGAAAATGCGTTGTGACTGGTGCCATATCGCCGTGCCTCATGGCTGGAAAAACAAAGCCTTTCTGGTCAATTTGAATGATGTGGGTCCCGAAGCGGGTTTGTCGTCGGGTACGCAGGTGCGCAATGGGACCACGACAGCTTATAATCGGACCCCCTATTATATGAATTCCGTCTTGAAGGTTAAGACTTGGCAAGCCAGCGGTCAGTGGACGGCCGCGAGTTGTGGGTCATCCGGGGCTCCTGGCAATGGTTCCACTGGGCGCTCTTGGATGCGTGACAGCTCAGAAAACTGTGTCAGTGCCCCATGATCCGCTTTACGCAACAATAAAAGTGCCTTTCCTGTCAAAGAAAAGCACGCGTTGATCACTATGCCTGCCTCCTGCTCTGCGAATCCCCCCAAGGTTTGGATTTTGCAATTGACATGGCTTTTTGCCAGAAGGGGATCATGGTTACCAAGCTTGCGACAAGCCTTGCCTCGCTGAAATTTTCTCTGGCAATTCTACTATTGCTTCTGGGTGGCTTGCCCCTGTCAGCACAGGGAATGCTGTCCAATACTGTTTTATTAACGGTGGCCGGGCTATTATTTATTGTCAATATTGGCGCGGCATTACAATGCCATACCACGTTTCGTTCACAACCGGGTCTGCTGGTATTCCATACCGCTTTGGTGGTGGTGCTGGGAACAGCCGTTACCAGTCGTTTAACGTATTTCAAGGGGGCCGTGGAACTGACCCAGGGAGAGATTTTTTCCGGTTATGCCCAGTCCGAGGAACGCGGCCCATGGCATGCGGATCATCTGAAGAATATGCGCTTCCGTCATGATGGTTTTACGGTGGATTATGGTCCTGGATTGAAGCGAGGAACCACACGCAACCAGGTTATCTGGCAGGAAGGAGGTCAACGGACCCAGAGCGCAACCATAGGCGATGGAACGTCCTTGAATCTGGCTGGCTATCGCTTCCGCACGACCGCCAACAAAGGGTTTGCCCCGGTCTTTTTATGGATTCCAGCGGATGGTTCGCAACCAAGTCGGGCATCCCTGCATTTGCCGAGCTATCCGGCCATCCTGGAACAGGTACGCCATTGGCGCATACCTCAAACGGCGATTCGGATCAAAATCACATTGTTGTTGGATGAAGAATTGGCCAATCCAGAAAAGTCCTGGCAACTTCACCTCCCCCGCCGCTATCGACTGAAACTGGAAACGGGTGATGGATCGGTCAATGTGCTTAAAGATGGCTCAACGGTTCGTTTTTCCGAAGGTGTTTTGGTGTTTGAAGGCCTGCGATCCTGGATGGGGTATCGCATCCATTATGACCCAGCCATGAATTGGTTACTGGCCTCCAGCTTGGCAGCCATTTTTGGCTTGGCTTGGCATTATTACAAGCACTTTTCCATCCATCATTGGACAGAGTATGTTTCCGTATCAGAAAAATGCGTGGAATAAAATGGGAGTGGCGCGATGATCATGGCTGAAGAAGGCCTGTTATGGCTCGCCATCTTGGGCTATCTGCTGGCCGGAATGGTATCGGTCATTGTGGTTATTTTCAACCGGGGGTGGGAGCGAATCCTGCTGTTACTCTTGAGCCTGGGCTTGATTTTACATGGCTTTTCCCTTGGATTGCGCTGGCAAAGATTGGGTCATGGTCCCTTCATATCCATGTTTGAAATTTTATCCAGCAATCTGTGGAGCCTGACCTTGGCGGTCACTCTGTTTTTCTGGTTTTATCCCGCCTTGCGCGCCACTTCGGTGGTCCTGCTGCCAACATTATTGGTACTCATGGGCTGGATGATGGTCAGCAATTCCGCAGACACCGCCATTCCCCCGACCTACGATACTATCTGGTTGTATGTTCATATCGGTTTTGGAAAAATTGCCCTGGGTGCCATTTTGGTAGCCGTTGGAATTGGTGGCATCATACTGATGCGTTCCCTGGGTTCTCTGGCACGCCATGTCCAACGCTTGCCAGACAATCCGCGTCTGGATGAATTGTCTTATCGATTTGCCGCCTTGGGATTTATTTTTCACTCTCTCATGCTGGTCGCCGGTGCCATCTGGTCACTGGATGCCTGGGGACGCTATTGGAGTTGGGATCCCCTGGAAACCTGGACGCTGCACACTTGGTTGCTATTGGCTCTTTATCTCCATTTACGACCGTTGTTTCGTCCCCCTCCCGTGGTGGGCGCCCTGTTAATCTGGGCCATTTTCACGTTTGCTTTTCTGGTTTTCTTTGGAGTTCCGTTTATTTCCAGAGCGCCCCATCAAGGTGTTGTTTAAATGGACTCTCCGTACAGATCCGTTTCCGGAATGCCATCCCACCCCTTATTGGGATGGGTGGGTTTGGGCTTGTCTTCCCTACTCCTCTCCTCCTGCTTCGGTTTGTATTTGATCCTCTCCCGAATCCCATGGTTTTCCCCTTGGCTGGCCACGACAACAACCGGGTTTTCCCGGGCATTGGTCTATCACGTCAACTTCGCGGTATTAATCTGGTTTTTGGCCATGACCGGAGCCTTGATCACGCGTATTTACGACTCCAGCAAACAATTATCCAATCAAGTCGCCTTGGTACTGTCATGGGTTGGAACAGTGATATTGCTGGTTGCAGGGATCTCAGGCACGGGACAGACCGTTCTCAGCAATTATATCCCTGTTTTGCATAATACCGTGTTCATTAGCGGGTTGGCCCTTCTGGGACTGGGTGCATTCATTCTCGCCAGTCACGGCATATCCACCCTATCGACCCCGCAGAATCTGTTACGATTCAATCCGATTCAAGCCTATGTTGCAGGAGGATCTTTCGCATGGTTCGCCGCCTTGATCGCACTTCTCGTGATTACCTGGCGCCTTGCCGGGGTCCAGGATGCCACACCTGATTATAATACTTTGTTCTGGGCCAGTGGCCATATATTGCAATTGGCCCACGTTCTATTATTACTCGGTGTATGGCTGTTTCTGACCCGATCCTTTCATCCCACATCGTACTCTCCCTGGCTTTCCCTTGTATTGCTCATCTCTATCTTGCCCGCTATGGCAAGCCTTATCATTGTAATTTTTATCCCAATCCCCAGCAGTGGCTATCTTCATTTATTTACAAATTTGATGGAATACACCTTTTGGTGGCCTGTCCCGGGAACCATACTGACCCTTTGGCCTGGATGGCCTATCGTCAAGTCTGTTTTCAAAGAAAACAACGCTATCCTGATATCGGTGTTTCTTTCTATTATTCTGCTGATCCAAGGTATCATCTTTGGCATGATGATCGACAGAGATACCGTGCTGGTGACCGCCCATTATCATGCAGCCGTTGGAGCCGTCACCTTGGGATACATGGGGCTTGTGCGACACCTGCTTTCTGAATCCCAGGTGACCATTGACAACCACCTTTGGCTCCGCTGGCAGCCTTGGATGTTCGGTATTGGCGTTATTCTGCTTACATCTGGCCTGGAAATCTTGGGAATTGAAGGTGTAGAACGCAAGATTCCCGGTCTAACCACCACCTCCCTGTCCGGCATCCTTGGGATGGTGCTTGCGGGAGCAGGCGGCAGTTTGGCCATGGCGGGAGTGGTCGTCTTTTCACTGGTTCCACTCACGGTGTTGGTGCAAAAAAACATGCGCAGACTCCCCAGGCTTCCCAGCCTGTTCCACCATCGCTTTCCCCTGCTGATCATCACAGTCTTCACCATCGCCATTCTCGCGCAATTATTGGAAAGAATGCCTTCAACCAATCCCCAAGCCACCTTGCCAGCGGAAAACTCCCCGGAAACATCCACCAACAAACTCTCCGCCAAAGATACCTTGCAACAACGTTTCCTGGAGGGAGCTTTATTGCTTCAGGCCAAACGTTATAACGAGGCGATGGCCGTTTTTCACGGCATCTTACAAGAATATCCCCGTATGCCCGAGGCCCGGGTTAACTTGGGGTATGCCCTTCTGGGAGTGGGGAAAATCCGGGCCTCCCTGGATGCTTTTCAGGAAGCCCTGCTTTTGAATCCCTACCAGACCAATGCCTACTATGGATTGGCGATTGCTTTGGAATCAGAAGGGAATTTAGAGATGGCGCTCGGAGCAATGCGTAGTTTTATCCACATGAGCCCAGACACAGACCCGTGGTTGCCACGCGCCCGTTCTGCTGTATGGGAATGGGAAAGTGAATTAAAAAAGCTTCAAGATCAATCATATAACGATGGAAAACATAAAAAATAACAACGTAACGAGATACATTCGGTCCCGTGTTCCTCAAAATATTTTTTCTGTCTCGAAAGTTGTGTTATCATTGCCATGTGACTGTGAAAGGGTGGGGTGTTTGGGGCGTAAGCCCACAAAGTATAGACTTTGGTCTTGATTTGAAATTTTGCCCGAAGGGCATCCTTGCAAGGGGAGTCATGGCAATGTTGTTACGTCATTCCGTTATGTTGATTATTGTGTGGTTTCTAATGGGTGTTTTACCAGGAACAATGGCCTGGGGGGGCGTTGAGACGCATATGTCCTTTCCCGTCTCCATGCTGGATTTCAGTAAACACCCAGTCAACCAAAAAATCAGGCAACTCATTTACGAAAATAAGAATGAAGAGTTGCGAGAGTTCCTCTCTTCCAATGTAAACGTGAATATCGCAGACAGCAAAAGAGTCAGCCCAATCCATTACGCCGCATATAAGGGACACGTATTGGCCATGCGGATGCTGATTCAGCGGGGTGCCAACCCCATGGCAACCGTTTTCGGTGGCTGGACGGCACTGCACTACGCCGCCTTCGGTGGTCATCCTGAAGTGGTCAACATTCTGTTGTCCATGGGAGTTCCCGTTGATGTGCGCGATGTGGGTGGCGAGTCGCCATTGTTTTACGCTGTCGAGGCAGGGCATCTCTCCATGGCGCGTTTGCTGGTCGAACATGGTGCAAACATACACTTCCCAAACAATAAAGGTGAAACTCCTTTTGAAATTGCCAGTAAATTAGAGAACAAGGACATTATCAATTATTTCAAAACCGTGTCTCAGAAGGCACCCCCTGCACGTTTATAAGATTCAAAGATACACTTCACACTGTCTGAAATACAATCACACTCAGGTTGGCAGAATGGCTTGAAGCGGTTCATGAGCGAATGAAATGGGAGGTTACAATGTATACGAGGTTATTTGGTCGTCGCTTGAAGTTTCCATTGATCGGAATTCTCCTGGCCTGTAGTGGGGGATTCGCCATTGCCGAGGAAGCTTCCTGGAAAGCGGATGGCCAAATGCAATGGCATCCGTTGGAAAGTTGGCACGTCCTTGGACGAACAGGTACCCAGACTTATTTCGCTCCCGCAGATGTTGCTCCTGAGAATGAATCCACGAAAGCTGATGAACCAGGATGGCTGGCAAAAGGGGCGTTACAATGGCACCCCCAGCAAAGTTGGCATGAATTGGGACGAACAGGGACGCAACTGTACCTCGCTGAGCCTGATTCAGAACCGGAAAAATGGGAAGAAGCGGTCGAAACCACCTGGAAAGTGAATGGATGGTGGCAGTGGCATCCCCAAGAGAGTTGGTACGCCCTGGGCAGCTCAGGCACACAGTTTTACCTGGCTGCCGCCGACGAAGTACCACCAGCAGCACCAGCCGAAGTTGTCCAAAATACACCCCCTCCTCCTCCACCACCACCCGGCAATTTGACTGTGGTGGAGTCGGACGGCGGCAGCGTCCGTCGCAAGGATAGCCGGTGTGCCACCCCACCACCCGATGTCGTCGTCAATAAGGATGGGTGCTGGGTTGTGGGAACCGTCCTGTTCCGTCTGAATGATGCACATATTCAGAAGAAGTTTAGGGCAGAACTTAAAAAAGTCATGAAAACCATGAAAGAACATCCCAATCTTAAAGTGGAAGCCCAGGGGCATACGGACGCAACCGGTACACTGGAATACAACGATAAATTGTCATTGAAACGCGCCACGTCCGTTAAGGAATCACTACGTAAACTGGGTATCTCCACGGATCGCGTTACAACTGCGGGTTATGGTAAAAATCAGCCACTCAATGACAACTCAACAAAAGCGTTGCGGGCACTGAACCGTCGTGTGGATCTCATAGCCGTCGAATAAAAATGGGCTTGGCCGGGGCTAAACCGCACCCAACACGGGAAACGTAGTTTTAACGTCATTCCCGCGAAAGCGGGAATCCAGAAAGTCAG
>JADGCN010000057.1 GCA_015228975.1 Magnetococcales bacterium | reverse complement strand
AGAACAGGTCATAGGAGATCCCGCAAGACTCCGACAAATTATACTCAATCTTCTTTCTAATGCGATAAAATTCACATCAAGGGGAAAGATCACCCTATCTATTGCAAAAACTGCGGATGGGATGATACAGTTTTCTGTCACAGACACGGGAATTGGTGTACCAGAAGACAAACAAGAAACAATATTTCAACCATTTAAACAAGCTGATACATCTACCTCTCGCCGTTTTGGAGGAACGGGACTTGGGCTATCTATTTGTAAGAAGCTGGTCAACAAGATGGGTGGCAATATATGGATTGAAAGCAAACCAAGCCATGGAAGCACGTTTCATTTTATTATCCCTTGCATAGAGGCTAAAGTTCAAAGAGATTTACAATCTTTTGAAGGCATTCAAACGCAACATGATCAAGTTGCCATGCCGAAAACGTTATCAATATTATTGGCAGATGATGCACCTGAAAACTGTATGGTTATAGAAGCATTTCTTATGAACACATCACATCATCTAACAGTTGTAGAAAATGGTAAACAGGCAGTAGATAAATTTAAGAATGGCAAATTTGATCTCGTCCTGATAGATGTTCATATGCCAGAGATGGATGGGTATGAGGCGACAATGACAATCCGGTCTTGGGAAAGAAACAATAAGATGACACCGATTCCGATTATTGCCCTTACAGCTAATGCCATGAAGGAAGATGTTGAAAGAACACGACTGGCAGGCTGCAATCTCCATCTGTCGAAGCCAATCAGTAAAAGGGTATTGCTTGAGACAATTAGCCAATTTATAATGTGATTCCATCATTTATGGATTCCGGCTTGATGACCTAAACCGCACCCAGCACGGGATACGTAATTTTCCAGCGTCATTCCCGCAAAAGCAGGAATCCTTAAATGAGTTGGCATGGACGAAACGATGATCGAGGCCTTCAAAGCTATAACCGCGCTTGTGTCGGTCTCTACGGTGGTCATGCTTTTACCCGCCGATTTTGTGGATCAATGCGATGGGAACATTTTGAGAATGGCGATTATGAACATCACCTGACCGGAGGCTACGCCAAACATCCATTTGATAGTCTCGGCCTTGGCTTCGGCGGTTTTAGCTTCGAGCTTGAGTTCAAGATCCTTGAGATCCCGCCTCATGGCCAATTCCAGTTCCTTGAGATCCCTCCGCGTAGCCAGTTCATACAGGTTCGTCTTGAAAATGCTGGACAGCGTTTTGGCCTGAACCTCGGCCTGCTCTTCGGTAAACCCAACAGCTTCCAATTCTTTGATGTATGCGTGCGTATCGAAGGTGATGGCAGTCATATCCAGATCCCCGGCAAATTGATAGCAAAACCAGCATATCACAACCCAATCCAGATTAGCAAATCACCCCACTTATGGCAGAGAGGCCACGTTCAAACTGCTGCGCGTCAAGGTAACCGAGTTGGTCCCGATGGCAACCGAATCGATCAAACCAGGAAAATAATAATCCACACGTTGTGACAACGGAATGAGCAAGCCGCCTAGACTCCGGTCCGCCAGGGTATTTGTTGCCCGGGATGCACCCGCGTCCAACGCGAGTCCAAGATTGGATTGGTAAATTTTGTTCGCGGTGTTGCTGTTCCCCAATGAATCCCGGAGAAAATGGGCCGCAGGGCGCGCCCCGCCCCCGAGGAAAAAAGCCAGGGAATCATTGCTGGCCAAGGCATTGACCATGCTGTTATAGGCCGTGATCAGGGTCCCCATGGCAATGGAAACCGTGGGAATATAGGTTGGCTCGTTGACAATGTCGACAAAGGAAGAGTTCGTGTCCAAAGAGACATTCAGGCCGCTGATGACAGGTTTAATACGCAAACGAACGCTCAATTTGTAACCCGCCGCATAAGGGGCGAAGGTATCGAATATCGATTGCGCCACGCTACGAGTCGCCGCAGAGAGTCGGGAATACAATTGATCCACCAATGAGACCTGCATCGTAGCGGTAATCAGGCTGTTCGTGATTTGCACGCTCAGGCTGGGGACAATATCTGTCAACGCCGGTGTGAACAATCCGGCGGAAGTCAATTGTTGCGCCGCCTTGCCCACCACCATGTTGGCGAACTCATCCGCTGACACGGTAACCTGCTGCCCGGGCGTCGCTGACACCAATTCATTGTAAATATTGGCATAGGTGGAACGACTCTCGGCCAGCCGCGTCGCGACTGTCGGCGTCGCAGGAATCGTTTCCACGGTAAATCCCACCACCGTAATGGTAAATGTTTTGTCAAAACTCAACCCACCCGAGTCGGTCACCCGGATCGGTAGTGCAAACACACCATGGACAGGGGTCGTGGTTTCCACCACGAAAAGCTGATCCCCGGTAATGGAAAACCGCCCACTGAAGCTATCCAGCAAAGAATAGGTAAAGCTTTCATTGGTATTGGAATCGGTTGCCGTCAGGGTACCGACAAGGGCGTTGCTCGGTCTGCCAATAAAGGGGAGCAATGTATTGCTCAAAGAAATATCGGTGGGTGCCTGATTGACCTCCTGCACCGTGACCGTCAAAGTCTTGGCCAGCGACAAACCTCCCGAATTGGCGCAGGTCACCTGGACGCTGTAGCTTGGCTTCGTCGTCACGTTTAAAACCGTCCCAACCTTAAGCTGCAGGATCATCCCCGTAATCTGAAAACTGCTCTGGTCGGTTCCCCCGGTCACGGAACAACTCACAGTTGCGAATGGGTCAGGGTCGGTAACCGTCAGGGTTCCAACATCAATGGGCAGGGTGTTGTTCGCATTGGTGTAGGCGATTCCCGGGCTCAAACTGATGGCGGTCGGGGCCACGTTATTGATGGCAAAAGAAACGCTTTTGGCAAACGCGAGACCACCCGCATCCGTTGCCGTGATTTCCACTTGAAGGGCGTGGTTCGTGGCCGTTGAATAGCTCAACACCGTTCCGGCAACAATTTGCAAGGTACTGCCGCTGATGGCGAATTTGGCCTGATCCGCCCCACCGGTGATGGTGAAAACATGGTTCAAGAAGGCGGTATTGATGTTCGAGTCAACAGCCGTCAACGTTGCCACCGTCAGATTGGTTGCTGTACTTTTATTTTCATCCACCGATGTGGCCGACAGCACAATATCGGTTGGCGCCTTGTTGGCCTCGGTGATCTGAACAGTAACGCTTTGTGTGGAACCCCCGCCGCTGACAATCAGGTTGTAGGATGATTGGGTCCGATAAGACAAGGTCACACCCGACTTCAACCACAACTGATTGTTATTTTTGATCTCGAAACTGGAAGCATCGCTCCCGCCGATAATGCTATACGTGGCACTGCCGGCAGTGGGATCACTGGACGACAGGGTACCAACCTGCGCAGGGATCGTCACGTTTTCCGCAACCGACGCGGGTGACAGGGAAAGAAGGGGACTGGACACGGTAAATTTTTGTTGATAGGTCGCGACCCCCGGCAAGGTTATGACCGACCAGATATAACTTCCCGCAGCAAGCTGCAACGATGGTGTTGGCGTCAAGGAACACACCCCGGTACCACTGGGACAACCAAGCTGGGTAGCCGTATAGGTGGCATCCAGAAATGTGTTGGGAATCGTGGTGACCGACTGGACCCGGACAATATACTGAGTGATCCCGTTGATGGCATTCCATGAAAAGGTTGGATTTTTCTCGTAGATCGTCCCCGTTGGAGCAATGATGACCGCAGCCATCGAAGGGGCGCTCAGGGTAAATGACATACTGCTGGAAATCTGCCCGGTCAGATTGGTACTGGAGTTGGTGGCCTGTACGGTCCACGTACCCGAACCGGCGGCAAAAGGGGCCGGAAAAGAATACGTGCAGGTCGTCGATGTGGCACAACCGGCCGAGGTTGCTGAAATGGACCGGGTTACCGTTGCAGAACTGGAATCGGTCACCTTGATGGTATAACCGTCCGCATTGGTGGTAGCGTTCCAGGTAAAAACCGGAGAAAGAGAAACCGTCGCCCCGTTGGGGGAAATCAGTGTCGGAACCCCTGGCGCCGTGGCTGCGGTCACAATCGTAAACGTTTTCTGACCCGACTCGGCACTTTGAGTATTGTTGGTGGTATTGAGTGCCATCACCGTCCAATATCCACTGCCCAAGGCCAAGGTAACACCCGGAGAAACCGAGCAGGTTCCGGTACCACTGGCACAGGAAACCGCCGTGGAAGTCAATGTTTGGTCAATGACCGTGGCCTTGGTGGCATCGGTCACCCGCAACCGATAACCCGTGGCCCCCTGAACGGCATTCCAGGAAAAACTGGGGGTCACGCCACTCGTGGTCCCAGTGGGACTGATGGTGACAGGAGTGGACAATGCCGGCGCAGGGACCGTAATTTTGGCCTCACCGCTGGTATTGGAGGGCGATGCCAGAACCGACCATTTGGCCACCCCTGTGGGCAACGTAACCCCGGGAGATACCGTACAAGTCCCGGTTCCAGCGGCACAACCCGCCGCTGCCGGGGTCAGATTGGCGGAATAATACATTGCGCCCGTGCTATAATTAACGACACTCAGGTAGTAGCTCGTCGTACCCGCCACCGCGTTCCAAACAAAGCTCGGGGTATTGGTACTCAAAGTCCCGCTTAAGGGAGAAACCAACAGGGCCGATGCACTGGAACCGGAACTTATGGTGAAAGCCAGACTATTTGAGACCGCCCCGGTTAAATTGTAATTGGTGTTGAAAGCCTGCACCGTCCAGGAACCCGCCCCGACAACAAAGGAATTGGAAAAATTAGCCTGGCATGTGCCGGGAGCGCTGGGACACCCTGCGGCAGTCGCCGTTATGGTACGGGAATAAGTGGCGGAACTTGCATCAGTGACACGAACGACGTAACTATTGGCATTGCTTGCCGCATTCCAGGAAAACGTGGGGGACGAGGTGGTTACCGTCCCGGCGGGTGCAACAGGGACCGGGGTGCCTGGAGTCGCTACAGGCGTGACAATGGTAAACGTCAACTTGCTGGATTCGGTACTTTGGGTGCCAGCGGTCGTATTGAGCGACTGTATAGTCCATGATCCATTGCCCAACGCCAAGGTTGTCCCGGGAGCAACCGTACAGCTACCGGTCCCTGCGGCACACCCTGCGGCACTGGCAGTATACGTCTGGTCAATCACCTGGGTATTCGTACTATCCGTAACCCGCAACCGATATTGAGCAACACCAGAAACGGCGCTCCAGGAAAAGCTTGGCGTTAGCGTGGCAACAGTACCACTGGGAGAACCGGGAACTGGCGTTTTCAAGGTTGCAGAAGAGATTGTAAAAGTCGCCGTGGTCGTTGCCGCACGCAAGGAGGAAATATAAGGCTGAACTGTCCAATTGTACGTCCCGCTGGTCAAACTTCCCATAATGGACGTCGAACAGACCCCCGTACCACTGGAACACCCACCCTGAGCCGCCGATACCCATTTGGTGGTTGAAGTTCCTCCAACTTTCGTTACCGTAAGAAAATAGTCACTGGCTCCCGTTACCGCACCCCAATAAAACGCACTGGGCGCCGCACTCAATTGCCCACTGGGATACCCTGGGGACTGGTTGGCGGGTGTCACGGAAAAACTGGTCGTAATCCATGGTTTCGATACCCCATTGTCTGCCCAGACATACCAGGAATAACTGCCCTTGCTCAAAGTCAGAGAGGGTGTTACCGAGCAGTTGCCCGATCCTCCGGAACAATTGCTAGCGGCTGCCGTATAGGTTTGATCGAGGACGGAGATTTTTTTTGCATTCAGGATAATGAGTCGGTAGGTGGACGCCAGGCTTTCAGCGGTCCAGGTAAATATTGGAGACGTAGAGGTTATAACCCCCGTGGGTGAAACAGCGGTCACGGTGGTACCCCCAGCGTACACATTGGCCGGTACTTGGCTGACGACCAGGGCAACCAACACTGTCATCACAAATTTGATTAGACGTTTACCCACATTCCTGGTCCCGAACAGGATGCCTATTGGACATGGCAACCCAAAAACGGCGTTATTAAATGATACATAATCCTTATCAAAAAAGACAGCCTACTTTTCATCACGGACCCTAACAAAAGTAACACAATGTAAGCTAGCCAACCCTTGCAGTTCCGTTAGTTAAGTCAGTAATTTCATTATTTACTTTATTTGCTTTATTTAAGTGATAATGATAAGCTTAAAATATGGAAAATTCGCCAAACCATAAATCCCTTCTATAACGCCAAACACTCGCACCCCCCACCATAAAACCAACCCATCCCTGAGGTGTATTCAGGAGTGTCACAAAGACAGGAAAAAGTTGCAGGCCCCAATTCACCATAAAGAAAAAATTGCCTCCGCCAGCACCAGACCATTCTTCTATTATCGGAAGCCAATTGATCCTCTTGAGGGTATTATTTTTCCCATGAACCCTTCTATTTCCACTCCACAATCAAGGTCTTGGCTCAAACGATCCCTGGCTACCCCCGGTCTTCCACAATATTATGAAACATCAGCTTTTTTTCTGGGGATCCCAGGTATCAAGTTGGTAAATTGCACAAACCGGACCGAAACTGGAAACGTCTGGTATATAAATTTAAGCTATTGATTTATTTTATTATTATTAAATTTTCGGATCTGAGTTTCTATATTTTCCGCTTCAAAAGGTCGATTCATCTTGCGCAAAAGGTTTGCATAATTTTGCATCACTACCAAAGCATTCGCCTGATTGTCCGAAGAGGCTTGGGCATAAATTGCCAGACTTCTGGTGTACAAGGATTCAGAAGGTCCATAGCGCCCTTCCTCTTCGTAAGTTCGGGCCAAATTATTCAGGCTGGTCGCCACTTCGGGATGGTTCATACCCAATTGACCCTGCACAATCTCCAACGCCCGTATCTGCAACTGTTCCGCGTCTCTCCACCGTTGCTGACTGCTGTAAATGGTGGATAGATTTTTCATGGTTGTTGCAATGGAAAGATCATTATCAGGAAGGGTATCTTTTTTTATTTTCAAAGCTTTTTCAAACAATGGCGCTGCTTCGCCATAGCGCCCGAGACTGGCCAGAATAGAAGCCAGATTATTCATGCTGACCGCCACGGATGGATCGTTTTCCCCAACGGAGGCCATTTTTTGATCCAATGCCCGTTGAAAAAGCTCCAACGCCTTGGGATAATTACCTTCGTTATAATAATTTGTCGCCAAACCGGACAGACTTGCCCCTCCGACATCGGTCGCAACAGAACCGACCGTCTCTTTGACAACAGGGGCCAGATCACCTGCCGGTACCGCAGCCGAACCAGGAACTGCCGGGGCATTCGACACCCCACCACTTGCCGCAATCGGTTGCTGTTCGCTGACAACCTTGCCTTCCTTCTTTTCCTCTACTGCCGCTGAGGGTGGTGCTGGTTTGTCGGCAACCGGGGCTGCTTGTTTCTCAATATCAAGGGCCCGTTGATTGATCTCCTCCGCACGATCCAAACGACCTGCCTTGAGCAAAATATCCGTCAAATTATCCAGATTGGTAATCAAAGCGGGATTGTTCTGACCCAGAGCTTTTTCCTTGATTCGCAATGCCTCTTCAGCCAAAGATAGCGCTTCATCCACCCGGTTCTGGTTGGCAACCGCTTTGGCAAGGTTGTCCAATGTTTCCGCCGTCTTGACATTTCCAGGCCCGTGCAAGTCTTCCTGAATCACCAAGGCTTCTTGAAATATCTTCTCCGCTTTGTCATGGGATCCTTGAGATGCGTAAAAAGCACCCAGAGTTGTCAAGGCATTCACCACAGGGGGATATTTCGGTCCGATCTCTTGCTTGGCAACTTGAACCGACTCCAGCAAGGTCTTCTCCGCTTGCACGGGATCACCTGCTTGACTCAAGGCATTGCCCTGTTGTTGCATCATTTGGGTGCGCTGTTCCGCTAACGGCGACAACTGAACAGCTTGCGAAAAAAATTGCGCCGCCTTGGCCGGTTGGGACTGCATCAATGTCAATTCCCCCAAGGAACCGAGGAGATAGGAGGCGTTCACAAGTAAACGTTCATTTTTGCTTGGTGTAATTCTGTTTTCTGATTTGACAATTGCAACAACTTTTGTCAAAATCTCTTCTGCCTCCTTGTAATTGTTCTTATTCAGCGCTTTGACCGCCAGATCCCGCTTCTCAGCCATCTCCCTGAAAGGAAAGTCAAGCAGGGCAATGCTGGCCACCAAACGATTTTTATCCACCGATTTACCAAATCTTTTCAATGAAGAGGCAAACGTCTTGCGAAAGGTGGAGGTCGTGCCGGGGGAAACCGATTTTTCCGCTTGGGCCACCTTGGGTAGTGGACGCTCCCAATGACCCGCAAACAATGGCCATAGGATACCCAACAGGGCGCAAACAACAACCGGGGGAAGAAACCTGTGCCGATTCTCTGGAACCAAACCCAGAACGGAGCCCAGATATTTGAAAGCCGATGCCTGTACCTTACTCGTCGGCTCAATGAAACATGATATTCCACAATTGGCTAATTGTT
The DNA here is from genome assembly GCA_015228975.1 of Magnetococcales bacterium. Taxonomy (GTDB): domain Bacteria; phylum Pseudomonadota; class Magnetococcia; order Magnetococcales; family UBA8363; genus UBA8363. Next base: position 11,104 of record JADGCN010000057.1, on the reverse strand, counting down.
TTTTATAACTGTTGACCTGAACCCGTGAAACATGACTGAGTTTAAATTTCAGAGTTGGATTCTGGTAAAGTTTTCTGGCCAAAGAGCGCACGGCAGGGGTATGAATTTCCTTGATGGCACGTAACCCCGTTTCCTCCCCGGGATCCAGATAAGAATGCCAACGAAAAACAGCATTGACACGATCCTGACTCTGGGAATCCTCGCTTTCGGAACAATCCGTGGTCTGGTGCCTCAGCATAAGGGCCAAGATAGCCATTGCCCCACCCACGACGACGACCACAAGTGACGACAACAGCATGGGATGCAAAACGGGGTGACCCGGGTGGCCCAAAGCATACGCCACAACAGGGGGAACAACGATCCCGCCCAGTCCAACCGCCAGGACAACCCATCCTGTAGCGAACAAGGTACGATTCCGTGGCTTCATGAATTCCATGTACTTAATCCCATGACGCAGCATGTTCATCCGCCCCACCCTTCCATAAATCAAGATATCGCGCCGCAAAAAAGGCCGCAACCGCCAAAATCCTGCAGATGGAACTTGCGATTTGCCCTTGATAGACCTTATCCTTGGTTTGGTCGGAGTTGACGGCCCGACTCTCGCATCAAGACCAAGGGATCAATACAGATGGTGACTCTTGTCGTATATGTCGATAACATGTTGCTCGCAATTGCTGAGTTGAATGGCGCTCCGCAACACGCTATTCGTTCTGGCATTAAATCCTTGCTGGAAGAACGGGGCCTGACCTTTGATGAGCGCTCCGATGACCATTTAATCCTGGCATCGGGTCACCGAATCACCTGGGTGGAAAGTGGTCCGTCCACCCCGGACTTTGTACAGCAAGCCCTTGATTTTGATAGCCAAGTTAAAAAACTGGCCGCCACCTCCCGCGTCCACGAATGTTGAAACCGCCACAGGCAATCCCCTTCCCCTGACCCCGATCATCCGGGCAAGGTTGCGAGAAAACGTGAAAACAGCCAGGCGATCTCATCAATAACATGCAACAAACGATGTCCATCGGGATACAAGGTTAAAGGAATCGTATGCCTCCTGGCATAGGCGATCACCTTGTCCGGTTGCACCACATCATCGTTCCAGCCGTGAACAATGGCCACTCTGGTGGCGTGGGGAACCGGGTCTAATTGCGCATATTCCCCTGTTTCCATGCCAATGGCAGGTGCCAAGAGGAACAAACCTTTGGGACGCAACTGCGCCGATGCCACAAGGGACTGATATCCCCCCATACTCGATCCCACCAGGACAAGTCCGGAATGATGGGGCGGGATACTTTGTAACAAGCGTGCAACCCGACGCTCCGCTCCCGCCAGATCACGAAAATCGGGACTCTCCACCCGATATCCGCAGCCTTGGGCCACCTCGGCCAATCGTTGAATCTTGCTCCCCCAGGGAGTCCCCTCCTTGCCGTGGGAAAAGATCACGCACGGGGGTGGATTGTTATCAATCATAAAATCTCCTCCTCGAATCGTTGGACGGTATCGGGCAATGTAGGGTAACATGTCCGAGAAATCGGTGGATTGACCCTGGTAAGGAAACCTCTATGAGTACTGCCATACCCTTTGACACCCTGGCCTTTGCGAAGGAACTGGAAAGTGCTGGCGTTCCGTCCGCTCAGGCAGAAGCACAGGCAAAGGCACTTTCTGGCGTTTTGCAGAAGGTGGAAGAATCCAGACTTCAGGAATTGGCCACCAAGGGTGATATTCTACGTCTGGAGAAAGAAATTGAGGTTGCCAAGGTGGCAACCATCCAATGGGTTGTCGCTACTGGACTTGTTATTCTTGGTGGAATAGCCGCAATGAACCGGCTCTTCCCCCCCCCAGCACAGGTTTTTTACCCATCTTCCGTTCAGGAAAAACACCTGCCCGCACTATCGGTGCCTCCGCAACCACCGGTTCCACCTTCACGCTGACAAATTTTAATGAAAATTTTAATGCGTAGCAATTAAACTGCGACTATTTTGAGAATCGTAATTTTTCGATCTCTGGATAAAGATTTTTGACCGAGTTACTCGTTTGGTTTATCCTGGTAAGATCATCAAGGCCTGTTCCTTTTAGCGGAAACGAGATATGGTAAGCTTATTCTCGAAATTACTAAAAAATAAATCATCTGAACATATGAGCAATCTTGAAAATCATGGGTACTTGAAAATATAAAAACAGCGCTCATAATTTTAAGAATTTATCACAATGAGTGTCAATAGTTTTAAAAGGGAGTCACACGTGAATATCACAATCAATCTTCCCGATGACTTGGGAATACAGGTTGAGCGTCTCCCAAATCGGGATGATTTCTTATTGGAGATAGTGAAGCGGGGTCTCAAAGAACACTGGCTAGATGAACAAACTGAAATCTCCCTACGACAAGCCGACCTGGGAGAATATGCGGACGAAAAGGAAATACAAGCGTTTTTCAAAAGATGGAGCAATACTGAATGTTAAGTGGACCGTTCGAGCGCTGAAAAGCCTCTTTGAGTCCACGGAATACATACGATCTGAGAATCCGGTCAAAGTTCGGGAAGTGGTAACAGAAATTCAAAATGTTGTTGAAAACCTCAAAAGGTTTCCTTCTCTTGGTATTGCCACCCGTTTTAAAAATACCCGTGACTTGGTTCATCCAAAATACGATTTCCTGATCCGATACCGGCTTGTTGGCAAGGATCTGATAGAAATCGTCATTGTCTTGCACACGGCACGAAATTACCGATAAGACGTATATCGTCCCACAACAACAGAGCCTTTTGTTGTGCCCTGGCGTCTGGAGGTCAGTATCAATCGTTGATCGGGCTTATGTCTTCTGTAGGCAATATGTGGCACATTGCGTCTAACCGCCATCAAATGTTTAAAAGCGGTCCAAGAAATCGGCGATACGTTGGATCCCCTCTTGCACATTGGCCATGGTCGTGGCAAAGGAAAATCTGAGATGATGATGGGCCTTATAGCTGCCAAAATCGACTCCGGGGGTCACTGCAACGCCAGCACGCTCCAACAGATCAGCACACAAGGATCGGGTATCGGGATGACCTGTCCGTTTGAGAAGTGCGCTGGCATCGGCATAGACATAAAACGCCCCGGTAGGCATCACTGGAATCGCAAAGCCAAATCGCCGCAAGGCGGAAACCAATACCAGTCGGTTGCGATCGAATTCCTTGATTTGTTGCCGCAGATGCTCTTCACAGCCAAAAGCAGCCAGGGCGGCATGCTGTGACAAGGTAGGGGCGCTGATGAACAAATTTTGCTGCAACGATTCCACGTGACGCAGCGCCGCCGGCGGGACGATCATCCATCCCAGACGCCATCCCGTCATGGCGAAAAATTTGGAAAATCCATTAATGACCAGAACATCCTGGGAAAATTCCAGGGCGCTCCTGGCGGGCTGTTCGTAGGTGATGCCATGGTAAATTTCATCGGAAATAATCCGCCCACCGCCCTCTTCCACCAGGGTGATCACCCGGGCCATGGCAGCATCGGGAATCAGCGTGCCGGTCGGATTGGAGGGACTGGTGATCAAAGCTCCTTTAAGCCCTTGTTCTAAAGCCGGTTCCAGCAATTCCGGCGACAATTGGTACTGATGCTCGGGACCAACCGGTATGGCAACAGGTTCCCCACCCAGGAGGCGAATCATGTTGGGGTAGCAGGGATAACCCGGGTCGGAAATCGCCACCCGATCCCCCGGATCCAGTAGAAGACCAAAGGCCAGCAAAAAGGCCCCTGAAGTCCCCGGCGTAATGACCACCCGTTCGGGCTCGATCCTCACGGCATATTGCCGTCGATACCAGTCCGCCACAGCTTGGCGCAACTCCATGATCCCCATGGCAGCGGTGTAGCGGGTCTGGTCAAGCGCCAGGGAGCGCTGCGCCGCCTGCAACACGGCGGGAGGCGTTGGAAAATCGGGTTCCCCAACCTCCAGGCGTATGATGTGGCGCCCTTCGGCCTCCAAACGTTTGACGGCATTGATGACTTCCATCACGTGAAATGGCTGAATCCCGGCAACCCGGCGCGACCACCCCCCACGATTCATGAGTGTCCCTCCAGCCGATCGGGACGACCCGGCAACAACTCCTGCCGTTCCAATTCCCGCAAACGATCCCGGTAACGAGCCGCCAATTCAAATTCCATTTCTTTGGCCGCATCCTGCATTTTTTTTCTGGTCTCCCGAATCAATGATTGCAGATTGCCTCGGGCTGGCAGGTACGATGCCCCCTCTTCGGCCACCCGCAACGGTTCCTCGTCTTCCCGCGTACCCCAGGCTTCCGGCTGTCTGGCGGCGGAAACCGGCTTTCCAACGCCCGGCAACACCATGACCCCTTTGGCGACAGATTTGGGTGTAATATTATGTTTTTCGTTATAACTTTGTTGGAGACGCCGACGACGGTCCGTTTCGTCCAGGGCACGTTGCATGGAACCGGTTATCCGGTCGGCATACAAAACCACGCGTCCGAACACATTGCGCGCCGCCCGGCCAATCGTTTGAATCAACGATGTTTCCGAACGCAGGAATCCCTCTTTGTCGGCGTCGAGAATAGCGACCAATCCCACCTCGGGAATGTCCAAACCTTCACGTAACAGGTTGATGCCGACCAGGACATCAAATTCATGTTGCCGCAAATCACGGATGGTTTCGAGGCGCTCCAAGGTGTCAATGTCGGAATGCAGATAACGTACCCGTATCCCGACATCCCTGAGATAATCGGTCAAATCCTCCGCCATGCGTTTGGTCAGGGTGGTCACCAGCACCCGATGCCCCGCGCCCACCGTCAGACGTATCTCTTCCAATAAATCATCAACCTGCCCCTCCACCGGGCGGATGGTGCAAATCGGCTCCAAAAGTCCCGTGGGTCGCACAATCTGCTCGACGATGGCCCCAGCCGACTTGTCCTTTTCCAGCAGCGCCGGGGTCGCCGACACATGAACGGTTACCGGACGCATGCGGTCGAATTCTTCAAAGGTCAACGGTCGGTTGTCCAGGGCGGATGGCAGGCGAAACCCATGCTCCACCAACGTCTCTTTCCGGGAACGATCGCCGCGAAACATGCCGCGCACCTGGGGCAGGGTGGCATGGCTCTCATCGACGAACAACACGGCATCTTTGGGCAAATATTCCAGCAACGTCGGGGGGGGCTCCCCGGGGGCTCGACCACTGAGATAGCGGCTGTAGTTTTCAATGCCGCTGCAATAGCCAACCTCCTGGATCATTTCCAGGTCGTACAGTGTCCGACTCTCCAACCGTTGCGCCTCCAGCAATTTGTTCTGGCTTTGAAACCAGGCCAATCTTTCGACCAAATCCTGCTTGATCGCCTCGATGGCCTTGAGAACTGTTGCCCGCTGCGTCGCATAATGACTGGCGGGAAACAGGATCAAATGCCGTATCTCCCCACCTACGCGACCTGTCAGCGGATCGATGGTACAGATGCGATCCACGGTATCGCCAAACATTTCAATACGTATGGCCTGTTCTTCTTCGTGGGGTGGAAAAATTTCGATGGTGTCGCCACGCACCCGGAAACGGCCACGCTGAAAATCAATATCGTTGCGTTGAAACTGAATCTCGACCAACCTTTTCAACAAATCCCTCTGATTGATTTCATCCCCGGTCAGCAGATGCAAAGACATCTCCTGGTAAGCCTCGGGTGAACCAATACCATAGATGCAGGAAACCGAAGCAACGATCACCACATCCTGCCGTGTCAGGATAGCCTGGGTAGCGGAATGCCGCATCCGATCAATCTGCTCGTTGATGGCCGAATCCTTTTCAATATAAGTATCGGTTCTAGGCACATAGGCTTCCGGCTGATAGTAGTCGTAGTAGGAAACAAAATATTCAACGGCATTGCGGGGAAAAAATGAGCGCATTTCACTATACAATTGTCCGGCAAGGGTCTTGTTATGGGCCAAAATCAATGCCGGGCGGCCCAATGTTTCGATTACCTTGGCCATGGTGAAGGTTTTTCCAGAGCCGGTTACACCCAGAAGAACCTGATCCCGTCGCCCCTGCCGAATCCCCGCCACCAGGGCACGAATGGCCTCCGGTTGATCACCACGAGGTTCAAAATCGCAAACCATGGAAAAAGGGGTCGCCGCCATCGGTGCCAAGATTTGTCTGAAAGGGTCAGAATGGGTCATCGTTCCGAACCATGCTTCCCATGGTCCCGCCAATCCTGTGGCCGGATCAGGTTACTCCGCTTCCCGTCACAGGAACCAGGGTCCATCATCACTCATGCAAAGATAGTGCGATTTGGATCTCAGGGTCAAAAGTTGTCTTAACATTGACAAAGATTGGCACACAACGGTAACCTTACGCTGTAAAAAAAAATACTCTCAATAAATCTTTGGAGGAAGCTTGCCATGTCCGTCATGAAAGAAACTCGTAACCGTTCTGTTATCGCAATTTTTGCATTGGGCCTGTGTTCTATCGTTTCTACACAGCTCAACGCTGCTCCAGAGGCTACCCCTGCCGCTCCTGCCGCCGCTCCTGCCGCCGCTGCTCCTGCTCCTGCCGCTCCTGCTCCTGCCGCTCCTGCTCCTGCCGCTCCTGCTGCAAGCAAACCGGTCATAGTCGGGAGTTATGATGTTACTGGCGTTAATGCCGTGGATAAATCCAATTTTTCCGGGGTGGCCATGATTTCCAAAAAGGGCGAGGCCTTCCAGGTACACTATGAAGATTCCGAAGGGAAAAGCACTGGTATTGCTTCCATGATGGGTAATGTTTTGGGTTTGGCATTTTCCGATGACAACAAACCAACGCTGTGTCTGATGGAACCGGATGGGACAACGGGTTGGAAAGGTCACTGTATTGAAAAGGAGGAGACCTTCCTCAACCAGGAAACATGGAAGCGCCGGTAAGGATTCGTGTTCCGGGTTGATGGTTGGTTAACACCTTCCAGCAGGAGTTTATCCTAAGGAAAATGGTCTTAAACCGCAACCAACGCGGAAAACGTAGTTTTCCAGCGTCATTCCCGCCCCCGATTCAAGCATTCGAGGGCAGGCTTCAGCGGGAATCCAGAAAGTCAGGGAAGGTAGGAAGGTCCTCTGGATCCCCGTTTTCGCGGGGATGACAAGAACTACGCATCCCAAGATAGCTGCGGTTTAACTGCGACCATGAGCCGTCCAAAGAGTGGAATGGTAAGATCATGTGAATGAGCTGATAGTGTTTGGGCCGCCAACTCACGGGGCTTCAGACTGCCGCAGGTGCCTCCCTACCAGCGACTTGATGCGCAACAAATCGCCATCCATGGCTGGATGGCCGTGCCACCATTGTTCGTCAGGAGATTGGTGCCCAACGCCCAGACGCACATTGCGAAGATGCTCGTCGCGCATACGATGGAGCAGGATCCGGGTCTCCGGGTCGTCGCGTAGCGCCGCCGCTTGTGTGGCCTCCCGAACCTTCATGCGTCCGATCTCCACCATACGGTCCCCGGTGGCAAACCAGGTAGCCACGAAACGCGGAGAGTGGCAATCCCGGCAAGGGGCGGCCCGCGCTTCGGTGCGGGCCGCGATATCCTCTGGAGCCGGGGAGCCGCTCATGGGCACCAGCGGAAAGATCCCTGCGCCCGCATCGTGTTCGCCAGCGTGTAGATGACAATAGGCGCAGGTGGGTACGCGCTGGTTACCTTCCTTCAATGGCTGGGTAAAATCCAATCGTTTCCCCTCCAGGGTAGCGATCACCCCGTGCTTGGACAGGGTGTAACCACCGCTCTCCCTCTGGTGGCATCCGGTGCAGGCATCGTTGCGACGGGAACGGGTCGCCATGGACCCTTGATGCTCTGTGCCATGGCAAGCCGAACAAGCGATTCCTGCCTGGGCGTGACGGCTCTTTTCCCAGGCGGCGACCAGGGCGGTGTCCCGTTCCCGGTGGCAGGAGAGACAATCCCCCTCTGCCGAGAACGGGGCAGTGCATTCGCTGTTTCCGCGTGGAAAACAATCAGGCATAACCCAAACCACAACATTCCCACGATTGTTCTCATCACGTTCTCCCGACAACATGGCGATCTTTGTCGTTCTCACCGCTCTACTGGAGCGTTCTCCAGTCGCCATTGTTTGATGCCCCCGATCACCAAAAAAAGTGGTCCGATACCCAAGGTGTCCAACCTGCGAAAAGCGGTGGCGGAACGACGATCCGTGTGGCAAAGAATGGCCACAGGGCGGTTCCATTGACGAATTTCGTCCAATCGGCTCTCCAGTTCTGGCAGAGGGATATTGACGGAGCCGGGAACGTGACCGTTCTCTCCAACAAAATCGGCGGCATCCCGCACGTCCAGTACCGCCATATTTTCTTTTGCCTCCAGCATCTCGCGCAGACGGATGGTGGTCAGGTGGCGTTTGGCCTCTCGCGCCTGTTTCAGCCAGCGGGGAATCAACAGTGCCACCGTCAGCAGACCTATGGCCCACATCCCGGCGTGTATCGCCCCGGCACTGCCACTGGCCATCTCCTTGCCCGCATACCCCATCCAGGCATAAGCCAACCCTCCAGGGGCCATGCAGACCAGGGAGGCCAGCAGATAGTGATCCAGGCGGATGCGGGTCAAACCCAGGGCATAATTGAGCAGATTGAAGGGAAAGATCGGCACCAGTCGGACAAAAGCGACGAAACGCCACCCTTCAGCCTCGACTCCAGCCAGAAGTCGGCTCGCCATGCCCCCCGCCCGCTGCATGACCCACTCTCCGGCCAAATGGCGGGCGATCAAAAAAGCGATCCCCGCGCCAATGGTGGCCCCGGCCAGACTTAAAGCCCCCCCAAGCCAGGGACCGAACAAGGCACCCCCGGCCAGGGTCAGTACCGATCCCGGCAAAAACAGAATGGTGGCCAGAATATACAGCAGAACGAAAATTGCCATGCCCGCCGTTCCCCAATCCTGCACCCAAGCGGTCAGTTGTATAGGGTCGAGAGTATCCCGGTGGTGGTACGCCAGAACGGTGGCGATTGTCAGGATCAAGGCAATCGCCACACGCAATAGCGTACCCTGGCGTGTTTTGGCAGGAGGTGGGGAAACGGTCGGGTTGATCATGGCGGTTCCTCGGCAAGCAATCAATAGATCGGGATGGCAATTTAACCTTGGGCATTAAAACTTTGCAGAATAGCATTACAATAATATTTTACGCTTTCTGGATCCAAATCTGTTTCGGGCAAGGTCATGACTGTCGATTCCTTGTTGCGTCTCAATTGTGATCCCGATTGAATCGGGTGTATTCCCCTTCCATCCACAGGGGGTGCAGTTCCATCTTTCCATCCGTTTTGCCAGCATCGCGCAGACGTTCGGCGGTCGTGGCAATGGCGTGGGCATCGGCGTTCAAGCGTTCGTGCAAACGCTGGAACATCCCCTTTGCCCCGTGCGCCATCCCTTTGTAGGCCCCCAGATTATCAAAATACCACATCTCAAAATAATCGCGTTCGATGGCACTCACATTGTAGAAAGCCGAAGCCTGCCCCTCGTAGAAACCGATACGTTCGCGAGGGAAAAAACGGGCCATCATGTCCATGGGATAGGGTGGACGCTCCCGGGCCGAAGGACGCAACAACCCATCGCCGCGCAGAACCTTAAGCAACCGCTCCACGCTGTAGAGTTGCGTCCAGGTCGCTTTGCGTTCCGCATCCAATTCCCGGAAAAAACCTTGGGCTGTCTCTGAGGGGTGACAATCGGCGCAGGTTTCCAGCCAGCGTTTGCGCTTGATTTCGTTCTCGACGGTTTTTGGATTGACCTCCCGAATGCCGAATTTCCACACCGCCTTGTCGGCCACTTGGTGGTTGCCGTCTTTCATGTGGCAATAGGCACAAGTGGGAATCTGGTAGTTGCCCTTGCGCAAGGGTTTGCTCCAGTCCCACGTATTGCCTTCTGTCAGATAACGCTGGCCATGAGGTGACGCGAAAAACGCCTCGTCATCCGGGTGAGGTGGCCCACTATGGCAAGTCAAACACGCCTCTGGCCTGCGGGCCTCCGCCGGGTCGAAGCGGTGCCGGGTGTGGCAGGAGTCGCATTTGCTGGCCACCGAGTGGCATTGCAGACAGGAAGCCACCTCCGCCTTGGGTTTGTCGGCGAAGTGCTTGCTGTCCACTGCCCGTTCCATGGCCAGGGCGTGACTCGGGAAACCGTATTTTTTCTCCTCTTCCATCTGGGCCAGCCTCTGGGGGTGACAGCCTCCGCAAGTTTGGGGCGTGGGGAAAGTCAGCTTCTGGTGATCCTCGCCATGACAGGCTGGACAGAAAACCGGCTTGTCCGCACTCGCATGTCGACTGGTGCGCCAATCCTTGACGATGCCGGGCGTGATCGCGGTGTGGCATTCCAGACACTCCTCAGCCTTGAACACCCCCTCCACCCGTTCGGTTTCCGGTCGGTGATGGATGGCCGGATCCCAATATTCATGCATGGGATCCGGCTGCCACTGTTCGGCATGCTCTCCCGTGCCCCGGGCGTTTTCCGGCAGACCGGACCAGGCGCACCAAGGCCAAAGCAAAAGCCAGGCTACCAGGTTAAGATGGGCAATCCGCATAGTGTCCCCAGATTGTTGATCAGTTCCGCACCACTACCGATGCGACCGGAATAATACCAGCCCCCTGCCAAAACCAGGGCCAGCACCAGAGCGAACCCGACACTCCGCCACCGGGTGGCGGGCAGGTTCCAATCCGCCCGACGTCGCAACCAGACGCGATCCTGGTGCAACGCTGGGAAGAACAGATTGCGGGCATCGTGGAAAGCCAGACTCTTCGTGGGACATTCGGTCACGCAACGTCCGCAGCCCATGCACTCGGTGGTATCGATCCTGCCTTTGGCCGCACCCCTCTTCCACACGGGAATCCCCATGTCGCAGACCTTTTCGCACAGACCACACTGGGTACAGGTGTCGACGTTGTAATCGATACGGAACATCCCGACCTTGTTCAACAACCCGAACGTAGCGCCATACGGACAAAGAAAACGGCAATAACCCCGATTGCCGATCCACGGCGAGAGCAGCATGGTAGCGAAATAGGGCAGTGCCACCATCAAACCGAAAAAACCCAGATAACCCGCCGTGATGTTGTTCGCCGGACGGGTCATGGCCCACATCGCCCCCAGGTAGAGGGCGAACCAGAACCTCTTGAGATGCCGCAGAC
>JADGCN010000056.1:12954-19694 GCA_015228975.1 Magnetococcales bacterium | reverse complement strand
GATGAAGATGAAGTAAATTTCAATAGGTTGCATGATTTATTTGGGGGAACTTCAGTTTAACGGGTAAAGTCACGCCAACTTGACTAAGAGCTGTGTCCAGCCTTGACGGGGAGGCTGCTGTTGGGAAAAAGGAGAACCGAGATGACGACCGTAACGATGGAAATCCCTGGAGATATGCTATCGGCTCTCCGAAGGTCCCCTGATGAATTCATTCAGGAATTGCGGTTGGCGGCAGCCATCCAGTGGTACGCTCAGGGGTGGATTGCCCAGTCCAAGGCGGCTGAGTTCGCTTCCGTGAGTCGCGCCGAATTCCTTGACGAGTTGTTTCGGAGGCGGATTCTCGCCGTGCAGGTTACGGAGGAAGAATTAAGAGAGGAAGTCTTTGGTGGATGACCGCTTGGTGGTGGACGCCTCCCCGCTCATCCTCCTGGGGCGTGTCGAGCATCTTTGGCTGCTGGAGAAAATGTTACGCCAGATCGTGGTTCCGCAATCCGTGTGTTTGGAAATCGCCGCCGGGCAGCGATGGGATGGTTCCTGCGTAAAAAGACTGGCATGGACGGAGCGTCATCGAACTGGGGATGTTCCCCTACCAGCCAGTGTGGATGGATGGGGTTTGGGGGCTGGCGAGTCGCAGGTCGTTGCGACGGCACTCCTTCACGGTGGCAAAGCCTTGCTGGACGATCGGATGGGACGCCGGTGCGCCAAGGCGCAAGGATTGTCGGTGATCGGCACCTTGGGCGTCGTGCTGCTGGCGAAACGACGCCATCTGATTCCATCGGCGCGGACGTTGCTGGAGGCATTGCGCCACCAAGGACTGTTTTTGGACGACCGACTGCTCGAAGGAGTGCTGGTTGAGCTTGGAGAGTAGGTTGTTGCTGATTTAAATACGTCTTTTGTGATGTGGATCGTTGCTTGGAGAAGCGGATACTTGCCGAAAATTCATGGTTCCCCCGCTCCAAAAAACAGGTTGGGACGATGCGCCCCACGGCAAGGCTCAATTCCGCCTGCCGGATGCCTGGAAGGGACATGGGCCGGATTGCGGAATTTTTTGCGCCCGTTTCGTGGTGTCAACAAGATCAACCTCCAGCAGTACGTAGCCATGCATGAATGGGCGCATAATCTCAAAAAGGTGACGCTGGAATTCCTCAGAACTTGATGCGGCGTCACACAGTTTGCAACATGAGCTGACCAGGGTTTATGGGGAGACGGTAATTGAATTTTTTAAAACGCCTTTTTTCCAGATCCACACCGAATACGGCTCTGTCCACACCGCCCCGGGTGATGGGGCCGGAGAAACCATCCAGGGTTCCCGATGGTCATCGGGTGTATGTCATCGGCGACATCCATGGGCGCCTTGATTTATTGCAAAAAATGATTCACACCATCGCTGCCGACAGCCAAGCCACCTCTCCGGGTACGCAGAGCAGCATCGTGTTCCTGGGTGACTACATCGACCGGGGTCCGCAAAGCCGGGAGGTGATCGATTTCTTGATTCAGCTTTCGTTGCCAGGTTTCTCGGTCGTCTGCCTTCGGGGCAACCATGAAGCGGAAATGGATTCTTTTTTGGCGGTGCCCGATCCCAACCATGGTTGGTTGGCGCATGGGGGTGAGGCAACCATCGCCAGCTATCAGGTACGGGCGGCCAACACCATTTCCGCCCAAAAAAAGGTATTGGACCTTCGTGACCGCCTTGTACAAACAATTCCAGAAACGCATAGAAAATTTTATTTGGCGTTGCGTGATTGTCACGAATCGGGCGATTATTTTTTCGTTCATGCCGGAGTTCGTCCCGGAGTGGCGTTGAACATGCAGAACCTGAATGATTTTTTGTGGATTCGCGATCCGTTTTTGACGTTTTATGGTTATCATGGTCGCGTGATCGTTCATGGGCATACGGTGACCGAACGACCGATTTCCTTGCCCAATCGTATTGGCATTGACACGGGGGCTTGGCTCTCCAACAGGTTGACGTGTCTGATTCTGGAAGGTGAAACCCGGCGTTTCCTATCGACATGAACATGATAATCCGTTCCCTTTGCATGATCCTCCTGACTGCATCACTGAGTGCCTGTTCCCTGGTTCCAGTGGTGGAGCGGTTGGCTTTGTTTGAATCGGATCCACCTCCCAAGATGGGCATTACCGACGGTACCCTGGCGGTTTTGCCATTGCGGGGGCCCGAAGAACAGGGACCCGCCCTTCGGGAAGGGATGTGGCTCTTTTTCAAAACGTTTGCTCCGGTGGGGCAGGAAATGTTGTGGCGGGGACAATCCGCTTTGCAGGAGTCCACCGTATTCGGGGTAGACTCGGCGGAACGGTTGCGGAATTTGGGTGTGCAATGGGTGTTGACGGGGCGTTATCGGCCACCGCCAAAAGGGTTTTTGACTTTGGAACTCATTCAGGTGGGTGATCATTCGCCGTTCTGGATGTATGGATTGCCCTGGATGACAGACGAGAAGGAAGGCGATGTTGCCCGGAAAGCTTTACAAAAATTTTCTGAAAGAATGGGTTTGACGGGGCGAAAAATTGTCTTCCCGGTTTCCGGGACCCATGGTTTCCATCTCCCCGAGTCAACGCTGTTGGCTGCTTCACAAACAACGGTGCCATCGGTTCAGTCCAGTCCTGGAGTGCCGCAACCACTCTCCAACCCCCCCTTTGTCGCTCAGTGGCGGGTAGAGGTATCGGAACCACCCGCCACCGAGTCCAATGAGACCGCCTCACGATCACCGGCTGCTGCGCGATGGGTCGTGGACATGGCTCCTTCCCCGGAATCCGCAGCGCCACCCGGCGGGCCCGAGGTTCCTTTTCCCGCCCAATGGGTGGTGGAGCGGTCGGTGGTACCACCATCCCTCCCGTCCACGGAAATCACGGCTCAAACAGCACCTGTCCAAGGGCCTGATTCCCAAAAATCCGATGGCCACAATACAACGCCGCCGGTACCAGTGGCTGAGGGGAAGGGCGCGGAACCCGGCGAACACCGTCAAGAGAGTTACGTATTGCAGGCCGGGCTCTTTCATGAACTCAAGGGGGCCCTGGATATGGTTCACGAGATGCGCAAACGGGGCTACGAACCGGAAATTGCCGAAATTGCCGGGCATGATGGCCAACCCGCTGTCTGGCGGGTGTGGATCGGCTTGTATGATAACTATAAAGAGGCGCAAGAACGGGCCGGGGTGTTCTTGACCAGGGAATCGCTGCCCGTTCAGGTTGTCTTACAGAGTCGTCCTATGGCCCTGTTTCGTTACGCGGTCCAGGTCGGGAGTTTTCTCAACCCGGTCAATGCCAAGGAACTCGCCTCCGGGTTACGGCTGACTGGATACGAAACCACCGTTCAGGAATCACGGGATGCGAAAGATCGGGTTTGGCATTCGGTTTGGGTTGGGCGCTTTTGGGATATGGCCCGCGCCAGACAAGTGGCCAGGGAGTTTCGTGACAAGGAAGGGCTCGCGGCGTTTGTGACCACAATTGATGCTTGGTCGTCCCGGCAATTGTTGGCCAAGGAAGTCGCAATACTGCGGGAATCCATAGCTCCCGGACCAGCAGAGGTCCCTTCGGATGTTGTCATGCCGGCGGAAACAGCGGCGACAACAACGGCGGCAATCCTTCCTGAGCCCGAGGCCGTGTCGTCAGGCGGTGATAAACAAGCATTCAAATATGCGGTCCAGGTCGGCAGTTTCGCCGAGGAAGCCCGGGCTCAGGCTATTGTGGAGCAACTTCGTGCCAAGGGATATGCGCCGCAACTCATGACCCAATCCGATGGTCATGGGCGTTTGTGGCATGCGGTGTGGGTTGGTCAATTCCAGGGATTCTCCAAGGCGCGGCAGTTGCGCGACAGCTATCGTTCACGCGAAGGTGGGCCGGCGTTCGTGACACCGATAGGGGTGTTGTAACGGGCTACTGCGCCAGTATGTAAAAATAATTTTACATAAAATATCATTGTATAACAATGATATGATGTGGCGGTCGCGATAATGGATTGTCAATGTAAAATTTATTTTCTTTTTCCCCCGCCGAAAGGGGGATTTTTTGCGGCATCTCTTATGTAACTAATTGAAAAACAACTATTAAAAAATAGGTATGCTCCTTGCGTAAGCTTGTATGGGGCCGATGTCGTGCGGATTGCGCGGTTAAGCTTGCCAGGCAGGAAGCCGATTGGTTTCATGGATGGGAATCGATTCACCGATAGGGGATAAGGGTTTTTCTATCGGCATCAGGGGTCCGAAATCATCCTATTTCGGAAGCATCCATGAGCAATTCGATGATCAAAACGCAGAAAAATCGCTCCGCGCTTGCAAGTGTGGCGTGGCAAGATGCCATGATGATGGCTTTGGAACCACGGGTGTTGTTCGACGGTGCCCTGGCGACAACAGCCAAGGATCTCCTGCATGAACAAGGATTTGATGACATCGTTGCCAATAAGGATGTCATTCGGGATGCCATCGATAAAACTTGGCATCCCGTCTTGGACCAACTCGCCAATCCCCATCATTCCTTGATGATCGTCGATACAACGGTCACGGGTTGGCGGCAATTGGTGGCGGCGGTCGCCCCGGGGGTCGAAGTGGTACTGCTGGACAAAGGGGGGGATGGTGTCGCACGGGTCTCGGAATTGTTGGCTGGTCGCAGCCAAATTCAATCCTTGTATCTCGTATCCCACGGTCGGGCGGGTGACATCCTCCTGGGTGATGCCCACCTGACCCTGGATACCCTGAAATCGCATGCGGCATCCCTCTCCTCGTGGGGATCGGCGTTGGCCCCGGGGGGGAGCATACTGGTCTATGGCTGTGACGTCGGGCAGGGGTCTCAGGGTGAAGCCTTTGTACAGGCGTTGTCCCGGGTCACGGGAGCCGCCGTCGCCGCTTCATCGGACGCTACCGGTGCGGCGAAGTTGGGGGGTAACTGGGATTTGGAAGTCCATCAGGGCAACGTCACTAACACAATCCCCTTTGTCCCCACGGTGCTGCAATCCTTCGATGGTTTGCTGGCGACGCCAATCAATGTTTTAACGACCACGTATACGAATACTCCCTGGGGCCCCGTGGCTGTCCCGGCAGTGGTCGATCACGGCATCACCCTCGATAACAGTGATTGGTTGGATATCAAGGACAATCAACAATCGCTGACCCCTATCAACACAACGCAGGGGACCATCAGCGTACGATTCAAAATTGACCAGAACGCACATGCCCTTAATACAGTGGGGTTCTTGTTGGGCAATGATGTTATTGGGCATACCACCGATCTGATTCATCTCCATGTTGAATACAAAACCGTCTCGGGACAGAACGTTTGGCTGCTCTATGGCGGGCTCTACAACTACAACGCCTCTTCCTTCCTGTATGATAATGGGGGTGTTGCGACCCCGGTCATTGTCAAAGCGGGTCAATGGCATCAGGCCGCCCTGACTTGGAGAACCGATGGGAGTGGTGATATCTATTTTGATGGCAACTGGATGACGCACTACAATGCCGGCGACATCACTTTTACTAATGCAGTCAACAACAAATTTGCCATTGGCACCATTTCCGATTCCGGTTCCTTCACCTTTCCAGGTTCTGTTTCCGAAGTGCGCATCTGGAATACCGGTTGGGCTTCTGGAATAGCGGGATTGACCGGGGGGGAACGCCCCGATTTGGCTACCGCATCCTTGACCGGGGCGGAAGCCGGATTGACCGCGTATTACCCCCTGAATGATGGTGTCAGCAACAGCGCCAGTACCGTGGCCACCGATACGAAAGGCGGCGTTACCGCCACACTGCAACCCGTCGGGGGGCCGCAGTGGATCACCCATCCCCAGGAAGATAATACGGTGACGGTTTCTCTGGGGGGTGGCGATGCCAACGGAACGGATACCATCTGGTATGCCGCGGTGACCAGTGTTCCCAATTCCGCAACCGTGGGCTCCTTGTATCTTTCCACGGATGTCACGCACAGCAGCCCTTTGGTGGCGAACAGTGCCGTTGTGACATCGGCTGCCAATCCCTTGCGAGAGGTCGTTTTCGTCCCGGTTGCCAATTATAACGGACCCGTATCCTGGACCTATTGGGTGAGGGATACGGCGAGTAACTGGTCGTCTTCGGGCACAACCGTTTCGTTCACCATGGATGCGGTGAACGATGCCCCGATCGTGACAGCAGCAGCGCCATCCATGACAACGATCACCGAAGATCAAACCACCAATGCGGGTCAAACGGTGGCCTCGTTTTTGGGGGCATCGATTACGGACGTGGATACGGGAGCCGTGCAGGGAATCGCCATCACCACCTACTCCGGCAACGGCACCTGGCAATACAATACCGGCGGTGGTTGGACCAATGTCGGGGTGGTGTCCGGTGCTTCGGCATTGTTGCTCAAATCGACCGATTCGATTCGTTATGTACCCGATGCCAATAATGGTGAAACAGCGACCTTGAGCTATCGCGCCTGGGATCAAACCAGTGGTTCGACCGGGAGCAAGGTGAACGTGTCGACCAATGGCGGCACAACCGCATTCAGCTCAGGGAGCGATACCGCCTCTCTGGTGGTCAGCAGTGCCAACGATGCGCCAGTTCTGACCGCCATTGCCCCCGCTTTGACAACGATCACCGAAGATCAAACCACCAATGCGGGCCAAACGGTGGCCTCGTTTTTGGGGGCATCGATCACGGACGTGGATACGGGAGCCGTGCAGGGGATCGCCATCACCACTTACACCGGCAACGGTACTTGGCAATACAATACCGGCGGTGGTTGGACCAATGTCG
>JADGCN010000056.1:0-12854 GCA_015228975.1 Magnetococcales bacterium | reverse complement strand
CCAATAATGGTGAAACAGCGACCTTGAGCTATCGCGCCTGGGATCAAACCAGTGGCTCGACAGGAACCAAAGTGGATGTGTCGGCCAATGGCGGTACAACCTCGTTCAGCTCAGGGAGCGATACCGCCTCCCTGGTGGTCAGCAGTGCCAACGATGCGCCAGTCCTGACCGCCATTGCCCCCGCTTTGACATCGATTACCGAAAAAAATACCACCAATACCGGACAAACCATTGCTTCCTTTCTGGGAACCTCCGTGACGGATGGGGACACGGGGGCTAGCATTGGGATTGCCATTACCGCCCTGAACACCGGCTTTGGCACTTGGCAATACAATACCGGCGGTGGTTGGACCAATATCGGGGCGGTTTCCGGTACATCGGCACTGTTGTTACGTTCCACCGATTCCATTCGCTACATTCCCGATGGATTGCATGGGGAAACCGTGGGATTGACGTATCAAGCCTGGGATCAAACCAGTGGTGCGGCAGGGACCAAGGTCAACGCCTCGGTTACGGGTGGGACGAGCGCTTTCAGTACCGGTAGCGATACTGCCACGCTAACGGTTTCGGAGGTGATCGATGCACCGCAACTGACGATTGGTACCGGCAACGTATTAAATTTTGATGGGAATAATGATACGATAACCAATGCCACCTTCAACTTTCCAACCAATGCTTTCACCATCGAAATGTGGTGGAAACCTGCGGTCAATTTGACCAGCGCCAACTCGCAGCAGGATTTGTATTACTGCGCTTCAGGTGGCAGCCGGCCCTATATCGCCTTCAATAAAATCGGTAATGGAGAAATTGGCATTTTTACCAAAACTGGCGGCAGTAATAATACCAATGCTTTGACGACTACGCATGCGTGGACCGGTGGCCAGTGGTACCATTTGGCATTTACTTACGATGGCACCAATGTTCGTGTTTACGTCAATGGGCAACTGCAAACCACTGCTCCGGTCAGCCATCCGGGTCCCATCACCGCCGGGAACGGCTTTTACATGGGTACCAGTAAGACATTGGGCTCGGACATGAAGGGGGCTTTGGCTGACGTACAGATTTGGAGTGTCACGCAAAGTCAGGCCACCATCTTCAATAACATGAGCCGCCAGTTGACCGGTGCCGAGGCGGGTTTGGTGGGATACTGGCCCATGGATGAAGGGGCTGGCATGACCATTTTCGACCATGCCGCAACACCTCATAATGGAACGATTACCCCTCCGCAAGGACCTTCCTGGAGTACGGGTGTCGATGCCGTGTACGGCATGGAGGAACAGGATATCGCCATTCCCGATCTCAGCCTGACCGATGTTGATTCCCTGGGTAACTCCACGATCAACCTGACGGTTGTCAGCGGCATCCTGACAGTGGATTCCAGTGTTGTCGGGGGTGTGGGGGCTGCTGGCGTAACGGGTAATGGTACCGCCAATGTCACTCTGACCGGAACCCTGGCGCAATTGAATGCCACGTTGGCTGGGACCAACGCCTTGGTCTATCGGGGTAATGTCAACTTCTATGGCAATGACACCCTGACCATTAACGTGACCGATAATACCGGAGGTACGGCTGCGGGGACGATCGCGATCACGGTCAATAATGTTTACGACCCTTTGGGGGTGACAGCGGGGGGTACGTTGGTTTTCACCGAGGGGGATGCGGCTTCCAAACCGTGTGCGACGGTGGCCATTGTCAATGATGACGGCAACAATCTGACCAGTGCCAAGGTATGGTTTACCGGCGGTTATGTTTCGGGTCAGGATGTTTTAAGTTTTGTCAATGCGGGGGCCATCACCGGCAGTTGGAACGCGGGTACCGGGATTTTAACCCTGACGGGTACCGATACCACCGCCAATTATCAAGCTGCGTTGAGGAGCGTCCTGTACAACAATAGCGGCGGCAACAATCCGACAGGTGGATCCCGAACACTCTCCTGGACCGTTACCAGTGCCCTGGGGACCAGCCCGGCCAGTACCTCGACGGTGACGGTGGTCCCGGTCAATGACCAGCCGGTCATGACCGCCGCTGCGGCGACGATACCCTATCAGGAAAAGGATCCGTCCACACTGATCGATGCAACGTTCACAGTGGCGGATCCCGACAATACAACGATGCAAAGCGCCAAAGCGGTCATTTCCAATCAGTTCGTCGCGGGAGAGGACCGATTGGTTTTTGTCAATCAGTCCGGTATTTCCGGCAGTTGGGATGGGGTGAACGGGATTCTAACCTTGTCGGGTCCGGCGACATTGGCCAATTATCAAACGGCAATCCGTTCGGTTCGCTACATCAACGATAACCTGCAAAATCCACAAGCGGTTACCAAAACGGTGCAAGTCACCGTTAACGATGGCGCGTTGGATAGCGCGGCTGTGCAGGACATGATCGCGGTTACCGCGGTCAATGATGCCCCGGGGCTTATCCTTCCAGGTGCCGTGACGGTCAATCAGGACCAAAGTTCCGCTTTGGCGGGCATTACGGTGACGGATGTGGACGTGGGGACCGGGACCATGCAACTGGCCTTGTCGATCAGCCATGGCACCGTCACCTTGGGGTCAACTACCGGATTGAGCATCGTTTCCGGTGCCAACGGCAGTGCCACCATGACCGTCACCGGCACCATGACCGCCATCAATAGTGCCCTGAGCGGTTTGAGTTATCAATCCCTGTTGCATTACGCCGGCGCTGACAGCCTGACCATAGTTGTTAACGATTTGGGGGGGAGTGGCAGTGGTGGCGCCAAAACCACCACCAGCTCGTTGGGGATTACCGTCAATGCGGTCCAACAACCCCCCGTGGCCGGGGACGATGCCTTGATGACCCTTCAGGATCATGCGCTGGTCATTACCATCACCAGCGATCTGTTGACCAATGATGTCGATACCGATGGTGATCCGTTAATGATGACGGCGTTTACCAACCCCGCCAATGGAACGTTGGTGGACAATGGTAATGGAACGCTGACGTACACCCCAAACAATGGTTATTTTGGCAGCGATTCGTTTGCTTACACCGTCAACGATGGCCATGGCAACACCGATCAGGGGGTGGTCACGGTGGTTGTCAAACCCCTGCACAGTTTGCAGGCCGTTGATGACACCGCGGCTACCTTGGAGGAAGTCCCGGTAACCGTATCCGTCCTGGGCAATGATCGGGATCCCGATTATCTGCCGAACGGCATCAACCCGGCGCTGCATGTCATTGGTTTCAGCGCCCCGGGGAATGGCCAGGTAACCCATAACGGTTCCGGCCAGTTCACTTATACCCCCAACGTTGACTTTTTCGGGGTGGATGCTTTTACCTACACCCTGAATGCCGGCGACAATCGGATCGCTGTGGGAACGGTCACGATAACGGTGTCAGACGTCAATGATCCTCCGGTAATGACCATCAATACCGGTGCATCGGTGGTCGAGGGGGCTACGCTCACCTTGGCGAACACGTCCTTGCAGGTGACCGATAACGAGCAACCGGCCACCCAGCTCACCCTGACCCTGGTTACCATCCCGGTACACGGCACCCTGAAATGGAATGGTGTTGCCTTGGGATTGGGGCAAACCTGGACCCAGGACGACATCAATAACAATCGTTTGGTGTACTTGCATGACGGTTCCGAAACATTGGCGGACAGCTTCAGCTTTACCGGCAGTGACGGGGTGGGCGGGGCGCTTTTGCAAAATGATTTCCATCTGACGGTCATTCCCACACCCGATAACCCGGTCCTGGTCAAAGGGGCGGTGGCAGTGGCAGAGGGGGGACAGGTGACCCTTGGCACGGCAATCCTGGCGGCAACCGATCCCGATTCCCCCGCAAGCAGCCTGACCTATACGGTGGATACCTTGCCGGCGCATGGGAATTTGCTTTTAAACGGGGTCGCCTTGGGGGTGGGCGGGCAGTTCACCCAGGCGGATGTGGATGCTGGTAATCTGGCGTATCGTCACGATGGCAGCAATACCGTGGGCGATAATTTCAGCTTTCATATCGATGATGGTCAAGGGGGAGCGTTGGCGACAACCTCACTGCCAATCACCATCGCCCTGGTCAATGCCCCCCCGGCTTGGACCGTGCCGGGAGCGCAGACGGTTGACCAGGATCTTGATTTGGATATGACCGGCATCGTCCTGAACGATTCCGACGCGGGGGGCGGCTTGATGCAGGTGACGGCATCGGTCTCCCACGGGACGATCCGCTTGTTGTCCACCACGGGCCTGACCGTTACCAGCGGCAGCAATGGTGCCGCCACCTGGACGGTTTCCGGTACGCTATCCGATGTAACCACCGCTTTGGCCCACGTCGTTTACCACAGTCAAGCCAATTACCACGGTACTGATCAACTAACCTTGGATGCTGATGACGGTGGCAATACCGGTTCTGGCGGGGCCAAGGTGACGGTCACGACCATCGCCATCACCGTGCAGGCGGTCAATGATTTCCCCAATGCCGAGATCGACGCGTTTACCACGGTGCAGGATACCCCGGTGACCCTGTCCTTGGCCAATGATCTGATGATTAACGATACCGACCCGGGTGGCAGCAATCTTTCTTTCATGAGTTTTGCCCAACCGTCCCATGGCAGCGTCGCCCAGGTCGGTGCCACGCTGGTGTATACCCCGCAAGCCCTGTACACCGGCACCGACTCCTTCACCTATACCATTGTCAATACTTATGGCAATACGGGTACCGCGATCGTCAGTCTGGTCGTTTCCCCTATCTATAATTTTCTGACCCCCGGCAACGATACGGTTACAGTGCTGGAAAACAGTGCCATAACCACGAGCAATCTGCTGGCCAATGATCTCGATCCCAATTATCTGCCCGATGGGATCAATCCCGCGTTTACGATTACCGGTTTCACACCAACGGTGTCCGGTACCCTGACCTATCTGGGGGCCGGTCGGTTCACCTACGTTCCCAACGCCGGTTTTTACGGTACGGACAGCTTCACCTACACCGAAAGTGTTGGTGATCAACGGGTCGCAACCGCTGATGTGACCATAACCGTGCAACCGGTCAATCATCCACCCACGTTTGCGGTCAATACCGGCTTGAGTTTGAATGAAGGGGGGCAGGTCACGATTACCGACCTGATGCTTCGGGCACAGGATACGGAACAAACCGCGGCGCAGGTGCAATTCATTCTGGCAAACGCCCCGGCTCACGGTTCGCTGGCTCTCAATGGCACCGTCTTTACGACCGGAGGGGGATTTACCCAGGATGATATTGACAATCATCGCGTTGTCTATTCCCATGATGGCAGCGAAACCACCAGCGATCCATTCGTGGTAACCGTGACCGATGGGGTCGGTGGCTTCTTGAATAATCAAACGGTTACCGTTTCGGTCACCCCGGTCAATGATGTACCACAACTGACCATCAACGCGGGCTTGACCGTTCTGGAAGGCGGGAGTGGGACCTTGTCAGCGGCCATGCTGACAACTGTCGATGCCGAATCGGCAGCGGGTGCCTTGGTTTACACGCTGACAAGCATCCCCGGTCACGGCTCTTTGCGTTTGAACGGGACGGTACTTGCCGTGGGACAAACGTTCACCCAGGCCGATGTCAATGCCGCCCTGGTGACATATCTGCATGATGGCACCAAAACCCTGACGGACGGCTTTCATTTTACCCTTCAGGATGCTCAAGGTGGGAGCTATTCCGATACCCCTTTCAATATCTCCGTGACGCAGGTGAATGACCCGCTAATCGTCAATGCTGGCGCAGCGCCGGTCTATACCGAGGGGGATGCCGCTCTGTTCGCCAATCCCGGTTTGACGGTGGTTGATGCGGATGGCTCCAACCTGTTACACGCCCAGGTGGCGATCGTTGCCGGTTTCAAGCCGGGGGAAGATGTGTTGCACGTTACCAATACCGCATCCATCTTTGGTTCATTCAATGCTACAACGGGGATACTCTCCCTGACCGGTGTGGCCAGCTTGGCCGACTATCAACTGGCACTGCAAAGCGTGACCTACAGCAATGCGGCGGGTCACAATCCCACCACCGGGGTCCGTACCCTGGAATGGAGTGGTACCGATACCCTGGAGACGAGTCCGGTCAGTCAGTCCACAATCACCGTGATACCCGTTGACGATGCCCCGGTTGTGGTGGCGGGAACGACAATTCCTTACCAGGAAAAGGATGCCGCGACTCCTGTTTCGTCCGCTTTGACAGTCACGGATGCCGACAGCTCGTTATTGCAAAGCGCCACGGTGACGATTGCCAATCACTATGTCGTGGGTGAAGATCGGTTGGTCTATACCAATCAAGGGGGGATTTTCGGCAGTTGGGATGCAACCAGTGGCACGCTCACCTTATCGGGTGCAGGAACGGTGAATGATTATCAAACGGCACTCCGTTCGGTCGGCTATATCAATGACAATCTGAGCAAACCGCAATCTTCTACCCGTGAGATACAATTTAGCGTCCATGATGGTCAGCTCGCCAGCGCCGTGGCGTCAGCCAATGTTGTGGTAACCGCCGTCAACGATGCCCCGGTAATCACCACCCCCGTCAACAGGACCATGAACGAAGACGGCATTTTAATCGTCACAGGCGTAACCGTTGCCGACGCGGATGCAGCGAATGGCACGGTGCAATTCGCCCTGGGGGTGAATCACGGCATCATCACTTTGGGGGCGACAACGGGTGTAACGTTCGTTTCCGGTGCCGATGGCAGCAACACCATGACCGTCACAGGGACTGTGGCCGCTATCAACAATGCCTTGAATGGCATGACCTATCAGCCAACCCTATACTATTCCGGGAACGATACCCTGACCCTGGTTGCCAACGATTTGGGCCTTTCTGGCAACGGTGGGGCTTTGACCCATGCCGCTGCCGTAGGGATTACCATCCATCCCGTTCAACATTCCCCGACCGCCAATGTGGACACGATTCTGGCAGCGCAAAATGTCCCGAAGATGATCACGGTTGCCAATGATTTATTGGCCAATGATTTCGATGTGGATGGGGATACCCTGACGCTGGCCTCTTTCACCCAGCCCACTCATGGTGCCCTGATCGACAACGGCGATGGTACCCTGACCTACCAGGCCAATTACAATTATTTCGGTCTCGACTCAATGACCTATACCCTTGCCGATGGTCATGGGAACTCCGGCCAGGCGGTGGTCACCGTGGTCGTCAACCCGGTTTTTGCCAACTTGCAGGCGAATGATGACAACGTGGTGACCCCCGAGGAAGTACCGGTCAGTTTTAATGTACTGACCAATGATCGCGATCCCGGCTATTTCCCCAATGGCATCAATCCGCAACTTGCGGTCATTGGTTTCACGGATCCCACCCACGGTCAGGTGGTCGCTTCCGGTGCTGGCCAGTTTCAATACATCCCGGACACCCTTTATTTCGGTACCGACACCCTGACCTACACCGTGAATGTGGGCGATAATCGTGTCGCCACCGGCACCGTGACCATTACGGTGACCCCGGTCAACCATTCCCCTTCACTGGCGGTATTGACCGGGGCGGGGGTGTTGGAAGGGGGGGCGATTACCATTTCCTCTGCCATGTTGCAGGTGACCGATCCCGAACAGTCGGCCTCTCAGGTTACTTTGTCACTGGTCCATACGCCCAATCATGGCCTGCTCACATTGAATGGCGTGCAACTCGTTTCAGGTCAGACGCTAACCCAGCAGGATATTCAACAGAACAGGCTGGTTTATCACCATGATGATACAAAAATCCCCACCGATTCGTTCAGCTTCACCGCTTCCGATGGCGTCGGTGGCAGCATGTTGGAAACCAATTTTGCCCTGAACATAACCCCGGTCAATCACACCCCCGTGTTGGTCACAGGGGTGCTGACCCTGGATGAGGGTGGCCAGGCGACGCTGGGCAGTGGCCAGTTGGCGGCAACGGACCTGGAACAAGGGGCTGCGGCCTTGAATTATGTCCTGGATCAAGTGCCGATTCATGGGCAATTGTTGATGAATGGTGCTGCGTTGGGTGTCGGAGGGGTGTTTACCCAGGCCGATATCAATGCAGGGCTTGTGGCATATCGCCACGATGGCGGCAATACCGTCCACGATGGGTTGCGTTTCCATGTAACGGATGGCCAAGGGGGATCGGTGGCGACCACAACCTTGGCCATTAACGTGAATCCCACCAACAATGCCCCGGTGTGGAGTCTTCCCAACCCGGTGACGCTCAGTGAAAATCAAAGTGTGACAATCACCGGGGTCACATTGGCCGATGCGGATCTGTTCGGCAATCCCATCAAAGTCACATCATCCGTGTCGCACGGCATCCTGACACTGCCGGCAACGCTCGGTTTGACAACGGTTTCCGGGGCCAATGGCAGTGCATCCTGGACGTTTTCCGGCTCTTTGGCCCAGGTCAACGCAGCCTTGAGTCAGATCACTTATCAGGCTGCAACCTGGTACCATGGTACCGATCAGTTGGTATTGGTGGCCAACGATGGGGGTGCAACCGGCCTCGGTGGCGCTAAAGAAACCGTTGGTGGCGTGGCGATAGCGGTGCAACCAGTGGAGACCGCGCCTATCGCGGGAATGGATTCCTTCACCACCCAGCAAAATACGCAAAAATCGATGAGCGTTGTTTCCGATTTACTGGCCAATGATCATGATCCGGCGGGACTTTCTTTCTCCTTGAAAAATTTTTCCCAACCGACCCATGGTCTCCTGACCCTTGCCGGGGCCACCCTGACCTATACCCCAGAAATCAATTACAAAGGGATCGACCAGTTCCATTATACCATCGTCAATGCCAACGGTAACCAAGCCACCACCTCGGTATCAATTGTAGTGACCCCGGTACAGGGTCATCTGCTCCCCGGCGATGACCAAGTGGATGTCCTGGAGAACGGATCGGTAACGACTCACAATCTACTGGCCAACGATTTGGACCCCGCTTACCTCCCCGATGGTCACAATCCGGATTTGGCCATCATCGGTACCAGTGCCGCCACACACGGTTCTGTGACCTGGCTGGGTGATGGCCGCTTCACCTACGTGCCCAATGCCGGATTCCATGGTGTCGATCATTTTTCTTATTCGCTGAGCGTTGGTGATCAAAGGGTGGATACGGCCCAGGTGGTGGTGACCGTCCACCCGGTCAACAACAATCCCACCCTTGCGGTCAATACCGGTCTGACGCTGGACGAAGGGGGGCTGGTCGTTGTTTCCAACCGCATGCTGCAAGCCAAAGATTTGGATCAATCAACGTCCCGGGTTCATTTCATCCTGGCTTCGGTACCGGCACACGGGCTGTTGACTTTGAATGGCGCGCCGTTAGCCGTGGGAGGCTTTTTCAGTCAGGACGATATCGACAATCACCGTGTCGTTTATACCCACGATAATGGTTCGTCCATGAGCGATCCTTTCACGGTGACCCTCAGCGATGGGACTGGTGGATTGTTGCCCAATCAGGTGGTTTCCGTGGCGATCACCCCTGTGAACCATCCGCCACATCTGCTGGTCAATGCGGGATTGACCGTGGATAAAGGGGGGCACATGGCGGTGACGCCATCGATTCTTTCCGCATCCGATGCCGAATCGGACGCGGGTGCCATACGGTATCACCTGACATCCTTGCCCAGTCACGGTCAGCTCTCCTTGAATGGGACAGCCCTGGGTGTGGGACAATCGTTTTCGCAGGCCGACCTGGTGACTGGAAAAATGGAATATCGGCATGACGGCAGCGCTACCCGTACCGATGATTTTCAATTCACCCTCCAGGATGGACAGGGGGGTAGTTTTCCAGAGACCGATTTCCACATCACTGTGACCCCTGTTGTCCAAGCCCCGACTTTGCTTTCGCCCTCACGATTGGTCACCCGGGAGAATGTCGCCATCCTTGTTTCGGGCCTGTCGGTAGCCGACCCGGATGTCGGGTCCGAAACGATTCGCGTGCGGTTGGCGGTGGGGCATGGGCTGCTCAGAGTTCCCGAATTGCCCGGGTTGCAGTTTCAGGATGGCCGCAATCAAACCCCTTCCACCACCCTGGTGGGCACGGTCACAACCATCAACCAAGCCCTGGCGGGTTTGCATTATCAAGGGTTTGAGAACTTTTTCGGCAACGATACGCTCAACGTATTGGTGGGCGATCAAGGACATGCGGGTCAGTTGGCGGAATTGACCACGGGGATTTCCATCCCCATTGAGGTGACCTTCGTGTCTCAGCCCCCATTGCCCGGAGTGGATGCGATTGTTTCACCTCCCAACCACCCTTTTGTGGTCAACCAACCCGTCACGATCGATATTCAGGCCCTCCTTGGTAACGATTACAATGTGAACAACCCGGGATCCGGTTTATCCATTCACTCCTTTACACAACCGCAGTTCGGGACATTGGTTGATCGTGGCAATGGCCAATGGGTCTATGTGCCCAATGATCAGTATCAGGGGTATGACCGATTCACCTATACGGTGACTGATTCCTTGGGCAAGTATCCCTTTACGTCGGTGGTGATTATCAACCCCATCGAACATGCTCTGCAAGCGGGTGATGATACCCTGGTACTATACGAAAATGAACCGGCGCGTACAGCGAACGTATTACTGAACGACAGTGATCCTTCGGCAGTTGGCGGTATTCATTCTCAATTGACCATCATTGCCTTTACCCAAGGTCAGCATGGCACGGTGGCTTATACGGGAGATAACGTTTTTCTTTATGTGCCGGATCCGGATTATTATGGTTCCGACCAATTTACCTACACGTTGAATGCGGGTGATCGACGCATTGATGTGGCAACGGTGGCGGTGACCATAAAACCGGCGAACGATCAGCCGCAAATTGCGATTAATGCGGGCCTGGGCTTGATTCAGGGCGGGACGGCGACCATTGGCAAGGAAAATCTGCGTGTGACGGATAAGGACAATGTCGACAGAGAATTAATTTATTCCCTGGATACGATCCCGGGCCAGGGGGAGCTTCTTCTATCGGGTAAGGTGTTGGCCAAGGGGGGGCATTTCACCCAGGAAGATATCGCCCAGGGTCGTTTGCTCTACCGAAATACCAATGGTGCTTCCAACTCGGATGGTTTTCGCTTCCATGTCGATGACAGTGCCGGAGGATTTGTTGTAACCACTGATTTCATCATTCGTCTCGAACCCAAACCGATCCCTAAAAGTGTTCCCCCCGTGGTGGAAATCGTTCCCCCCATGGTGGAAATCGCTCCCCCTGTATCGTTGCAATCGCCCGATCTTGGCCGGTTTTTTAAACCATCTTCAACGGTTTCCTCCCAGTTTTTGCCACTGGACATCACGGAAAAACCATGGTCTCAGGAACTCGGCCAACGCCCGGTGGAAGTTGTCTCATCACCGGCACCCAGTGGCAGTGTCGCACTCTTGGGCATGGATGTGGAAGCCACCAATACGCCTATTTTGACCGTTATCCGTTCGCACGAGCGTACCGTTGCCCTGGAAGCGTCCACCAATCCGATTTTGACAGCGGTCATGAATGCCTCCCCCGGGGTGCAGGAAGGGGGCGTTGTTACACCGGTGCTGAATGCCGTTAAGCGTGGTGGCCATAATTTTGCCCCCGGGGCTTCCATCACGCCCGTCATGGCGGCGGTTGTTGCCAGTCGTCCCGAGGGAACACCAACACAATTGGGGAGCCCTTTTCCTGATCGCGGGCCGGAAAAGGGCTTTTTTGCCCCTGGCCTGTCGTTTATGCCGTGGTTTCCAGAAAAAAATGTCGAACCCGGTCCTTCCAATATCGATGAAGGGGGGAACCTGGATAACAATCCGATAAGGTCCAGGCCGATGGAGGATGATTATTTGGTGCCTGTGGAGCAAGGGGAGTGGGAAAAAGAACATCCCGTACCCCACCCCGTACCAAAAGCGATTCCACGGCAACAGGCGCGGCTGGAATTATCGGAACAGTTGCATCAAATGGTGCATCGTCGTGAACAAAATGTGGAGCAATTCAGGCGGGCTTTCCTTTAAAATAGAAAGTGGGTCGCTCTTTTGTCCGAGGCCTTTGCGCACTGTTTAAGCTGCTCACGGTAATCCACGGCTCTGGCGGCGACTTTGTCCGCGACATGGATGAGCCATGTTTTTTTCAAGAAGCTTTTATTTTTGTATCCGCCGTGACCTTCGTGGTAGGCCAGATATTGGGATTTGGCATCTGCTTTTGACAGACCCAATGTTTTATTGCTGGTGTCGACATACCAGCCGATGAAATCGACCGCATCGCCGAAATCGTCACGATCAGCCCGTGAATTCCCCGTTTTTGATTTGTACCATTCCCATGTATTATCCAGGGCCTGGGCATAGCCGAAGGCACTGGAGGGCCTGGGTCCGGGAATGAAGCCAAACCATTTGGTTCGTGGCGGTTTGGCATCTGATCTGAAACCGGATTCCTGGTGGATGATGGCCAGTTGCACATGCATGGGAACACCCCACTTTTTTTCCGAGGTCCGCAAGCTTTTGTACCAATCATCGCGCCCATCCAGAAGGAGACAGGCGTGATCAATATTGGCGGGTACCGTGGCGCAACCCGTGAGGACGGGCAGCAGGAGCCAAAGGAACCGCAGCAATGTTTTCCACTGGAATTGGGAATGCATGCGACCGTGCCTCACGACCCGGGTGGATTCATCGAACCGCGAAGACGAACGTCTTGCCGTTTCGGCATGGGGCCATGCGTTTTTGCTTGCGGGGAAACCACTTCGTGACAATACTCCATAAGGTTGACGGTTAGTCTGCTTCAGCCCGATATATGTTATAGAAACTGTGTGATTATTGCAAGCATCACTCTATTTGGTGTAGGGCCTATTCAAAATCGCAAGGCCCAAATAGGTTGGTCGGGGGGGGGGGGGTGTTTTTAAAGGAAAGGAAATTTTTTCAAGTGAAGGGTTTAAAAAAATTCTGGAC
>JADGCN010000055.1 GCA_015228975.1 Magnetococcales bacterium | reverse complement strand
GAACATTGAGGAGAACCGGATGATAGATCCTGTCATGCCTAAAAAACTCCCGCCCGAAGGGCGGAAACATGGGTTAACGAACCTTGGGTGCTACAGTAATTTTTGAACAGAAAATGTCTCATTTTCATTGACACATTCCGTTCTGGTGTGATCATTTAGGGACACCAAGAAAGAGTTTACCACACATGTACGCCAATCAAAGTGCCATCAGACATTCCTGCCTGATTGGTAAAAAACCCTATAGAAACAAGTAGGGATCAAGAACTCTGAACTTGATGAACAAGATTGCAGCTACGACATAAATTGCCTGAAATAACAAGTTAGAGGAACCTCTGGATGAAATCAATTCCACCTGGGTATGTACAGTTGGTAATGAACCCGGATATTTTGCGTATACTGCTGCGATACGGACTGCTGATTGGACTGTTCTTGTACATCATCATGGCCACGTTGTCCTGGTATATGGATTGGACCAATTATGGGGCCAGAAGGGATGGCACGGAAGAAAAAGTGGCGTTTGTGCGCACATATCGTGGAGAATTGGATTTATTCTTTTTCGGTGACAGCCGAACTTTTTGCAACATTCATCCTGAAATGATTGATCCCATCCTGGGAAGTCACTCCTTCAATCTTGGCCTTTTCGGCTTCTGGTTTCCATCCCAGTACCCGTTCTTGCATAATCTATTGCCATTGCTACCCACGCAAGCCACGGTAGTTTGGTCGATTGGTCATCAAAATTTTTTTAGTGTCAGCCCGTGCGGTGATCTTCACTATCCCATGACCACTGCGCAACTGCTTGATTACTTCCTATGGGGTGCCGAACCCTGTGAGATCGGAATGCGCTATTGGAGTTCATCATCCATCAAGCATTTCTGGGATCGAAGCAAATGGAATTATCAAAGATTATCACGTCTTACTGAAAAAAAACTGCTGGACTGGTCCACGCATCCGCCGATACTC
Source organism: Magnetococcales bacterium (assembly GCA_015228975.1). GTDB lineage: Bacteria > Pseudomonadota > Magnetococcia > Magnetococcales > UBA8363 > UBA8363. The sequence continues at coordinate 19,212 of JADGCN010000055.1, read as the reverse complement.
CCCCAGCATGATCATCTCGATCACAACCCAACATCAGATCCTTTACAAACCGCATTCAAAGATTTAGCTGCCCCCTACCGGAAACAACCAGGTGTAGAAAAAATTGATTACAAAGCGGAGAATGGCAAAATTGTTTCGCTGACTCTCCTTATGCGGAGCGGTGGATATTACCGTATTGAAATAGAACCGGAATCCTTTCGTTCCGGACAACGCGCCTTTGCAAAAGACAATCCCCAGTTGTCCAATGAGGATCCCATGCTCGTCTTACCGAATCCCCTGCGCATGCGACTTTTTGAAGAAATTCTCGATCTTTTCACGCACCACGGCATACGCCTGATCGTCAACGAATTGGAAGAGGCCCCGTTCACCTATGGTTCCCCACAGCGGCGTCAGCAATGGCAAGATTTCATGGACAAAAAGATTCGTCCCATCGTTGAGAGTCATCATTTTCCCTATGTCCGCCTGCCGCTGGAACAACTCAACGATGCAGACTATTTTGATTTCAATCATATGAACAGTCAGGGTATCGCCAAATACACCCCCATGCTGGCCAATGGGTTACGGGCGTATCTGCCGCCGCGCAAAACTGTGGAATAATGGCTCATGCTTTTTAATTCTCTTGAGTATTTAGTCTTTTATCTTTTGGTGCTGCTTGTCGGATGGTTCTTGCTGGCCTGGCCAAGGGTGCGTATTTGGACTTTGTTGTTGGCAAGTCTCTATTTTTATACCAATAATAACCATTGGCAGGTGCTGTTATTGCTCATCACATCGTCGCTCGATTACTGGATCTGTCTGCGACTGCAGGTTACCGAACCCGAAACCGAACGCAAGCAACTGCTGGCTCTCTCTTTGGTCAGCAATCTCGGTCTCTTGGCTTACTTCAAATATGCCAATTTTTTTGCCTCTTCCATGGCTGCTCTGGCAGAAAGCCTTGGACTGCATCTGGATTGGGTGGATTTGAATATTATTCTGCCCGTAGGTATTTCATTTTTCACCTTTGAAGCTTTGAGCTACACCATCGACGTCTACCGGCGTAAAATCGCTGTCGAACCGCAATGGCATCGTTTGGTCTTCATGGTGGCCTTTTTTCCGCACCTGATCGCAGGCCCCATCGTGCGCGCCGCCGACTTTCTGCCACAACTGCGTCGTACTCCTGTTTTCACCCCAACCGTCGTCGAGGAGAGCCTGTATCGCATCTTTACCGGTCTGTTCAAAAAAATTGTTTTGGCGGATTTTCTGGCGCAGTATGTCGATTTGGCGTTTGATCACACGGCACAAGTAGATTCTTTGGGCGCATGGATCGGCGTTTATGCCTTTGCCTTCCAAATTTATTTTGACTTCAGCGGCTATACCGACATCGCCATCGGCTCTGCTAGGTTATTGGGATTTCAATTGCCAGAAAATTTTCGTCAACCCTATGTGGCCTGGAATTTCTCCGATTTTTGGCGTCGCTGGCACATGTCACTCTCTTTATGGTTGCGCGACTATTTGTATGTCGCGCTGGGAGGCAATCGGGTACTTCAGCGCTGGCATATCTATCGCAACCTGCTACTGACCATGTTGCTTGGAGGATTATGGCATGGGGCACAATGGCATTTTGTCATTTGGGGGGGAGTGCATGGCATGCTACTCTCTCTTGAACGGTTTTTGGGATGGCATCGACAATGCGACATCCCCACGTTGCCATCGGTAAGATTTTGGCGGGGTCTGGTGATGTTTCACCTGATCGCATTCTCATGGGTGCCGTTCCGGGTCAACGATCTACGCTCCCTGGGGCATCTTCTGAAATTGCTCTGCGGTTCTCAACCCCCTTCGGTCGTCACGGTTGGAATGGCGTTGGTAGTCACCATGGTAGCCGCTGGGTGGTTTGTACAATGGCTGTTGCTATGCTGGCCAGACTGGCAGGAGAAAATGCACGCATGGCCCATTTCACTTAAAGCCGCTATTTATGCGACAATTTGGGCGATGGTTGTTATTTTTAATGCCGATACACCACAACCATTTATTTATTTCCGATTCTGATTATAATAATAGTATCGCAATATTTGAACTTGCGACATACTGTACCGGAGCTATTCCATGCTGGCAAACAATAGAAAAATCTGGCATGTCGGTGTCAATACTTTATTAATATCATTGGGCATTGCTATCGGCTACTTGGCCATGGAAGTAATATTTTTATATGCAATCATTCCACATCTGTCATTGGAGAAACAATCACGTTTACCACCTGGATTACGACCACTGGCCCAAAGCTCAAAAAATGGATTACTACCCCATCATTATATTGCCGTTCTTGGGGATTCCTATGCAAATGGAAATGGGGACTGGCTCCTTTCCATCCTGAAGAGTTTGGGTAATCCTCATTTCCAAAGCATTCACGTTCTACATGAAAAAACCGGGAGGGATGTTGTCAGCTATGGCGAAAGTGGTGCTGACAGCATTTATGGCTTGGTAACAGAACCTGTCCAGTTTGACCAATATATCAACCATTCTTGGTTATTGAATCTGGAAACACCAGCACTATTCATCCATTATTTCTACGAGGGAAATGATTTAAACGATAATTATGAACGGTTGAAGCCGTTTAGACGTGATGACGGCAAGCTGGATACCCAAAAACTTTATGAACCCCGTGTATTGGATGACTTTATAAAGAATAAAGCCATGTTTTATGCAGGTTATTTTGATGATATCGCGCCACCATGGTCAGGATGGAAATTAAAATATTTGACACGTAATTTGTTTTTATTCCAATTTTTGTGCGGTGGCCTTGACTGTCTCACTACTAATAAAAGAAATCCTCCGTCACTGGATAGATTTAAAAATTTGAATCACTATTCTATCAACGAGGTCATGATAGGGGAAACAGCAGTAAGTCTTCCTGATGGCATGCAAGGGCCTGGAATGGAACTGGATGAAGAAGAAACACGCGCTTCCGTATGGGTATTTGAGCGTTCCCTGGCAGCCTTGCGAAATAATTATCCGAACACTCCTGTAATCATCGCCTACTTGCCTTCCACTCTAACCGCTTATCGTGTCCTCTCCAAGCAAGTCGCCTTACAATCCTACATGGATCGTGGCAATATTTTTTCAACCTCCGAGATGTTTGCTCGCAGTGATCGTTTGGCCGCCATGATCCGCGATGCCAGCGAACGGCATGGTGCCATCTTTGCCGATACACGTCCCGTGTTTCGCCAAGCCGCTCGCAAGAAATTGATCCATGGCCCCAAGGACTGGCTTCACTTTAACCAACTGGGTTACACCATACTGGGGGAAGAAATGGCTCACCTTGTGAAAAATTTTGGCTTCTGAGCTTACTGTGTCATTGCAAATCCAAGGACTGGTCGGTAGTGTTGTTGATGCGCGTTGCATCGGTTTTTGGCCTTGGATTTTTTGCTAAAATAACATATTATTCAAAGAATGTTGTTGATATTGCCTGAAGTAAAAAAACATGCGTTGCTTGTCAAAAATTATGCAACCACTCAAGGCTTGAGCATGGACTCAAAAATAAAGTTACTTATTTTTATTGTCGCCTACAATGCCGCTAATACCATTCAAAAAGTTTTGGCAAGGATACCACACCATCTATTTGAAAGGTACCACGTCGAAATATTAACCATAGATGACGCCTCACACGATTCCACATTTGAAACCGCCCTGGCAGCAACCGACACTCTGCTTGACAAATGCACCATGACCGTATTGACCAATCCCATCAACCAGGGATATGGGGGCAATCAAAAACTCGGACTCCATTATGCCATTCAAAACCAGTTTGATGTCGTTGCCCTGCTCCATGGGGATGGGCAATATGCCCCGGAATGCCTGCCGGATCTCGTTGCCCCCTTGGCCGAAAATCAGGCGGATATGGTCTTGGGTTCACGCATGGTTCAATGGCAGAACGCCTTAAAAGGTGGGATGCCGCTTTATAAGTTCATTGGAAATATCATCCTGACCACCTATCAAAACCAAGTTCTTGGCATCGGGCTGAGCGAATACCATTCCGGCTATCGGCTCTACGCAGTCCGCGCCTTGAAACTCATTCCCTTCCATATGAACACACAGGATTTCCATTTCGATACCGAAATCATCATCCAAATGGCCCTTGCCGGCAATCGCATTCGCGAGATACCCATTCCAACTTTTTATGGCGATGAAATATGCCATGTCAACGGTTTGCATTACGCTTGGAACGTAATACGGGTCTCCACCCAGGCATGGGCACACCGCAAAGGATTGAGTTATCAAGCCCGATACGATTTGCTCCCAGATGTCGATGGTCAGAATCGCTATGCCGGAAAATTGGATTTTATCAGCTCCCATACCCTCGCAATCAGCAAGATTCCCGCATACGCCAAAGTCCTGGATATCGGTTGCGGTGAAGCCTATTGCGCCGAGATTCTGCGCGAAAAAGGGTGTCATGTCACTGGCATGGATCTGCAGTCCCCCAGGAACCCATCACGCTTGGATCAGTTTATTGCTGTGGATATTGATCAATCAGGCCTCTCCGCTTTTTCTTTGATGGATTACGACCAGATCCTACTTCTGGATGTTGTCGAACATTTGCGTAATCCAGAAGCCTTTATCTACGACTTGCTGCAACATCGGGAAACCAAACCCGATTTACGGGTCATTGTTTCAACGGGTAATGTTGCCTTTCTACCCATTCGTTTGGGATTGTTGTTTGGCTGCTTTAACTATAAAAAACGGGGTGTTCTTGATATTACGCATACGCGCTTGTTTACATTTGCCTCCATGTGCAGACTGTTTGAAGAGCAAGGATGTAGCATCGAAGAAATCATTGGCGTTCCCGCCCCATTTCCCTTGGTGTTTGGAAACAACTTTTTTAGTCGTTTTCTACTGAACATCAACCGGGCGCTGATCTGGTTTTCCAAAAGTCTATTTTCATATCAGATTTTATTGGTTTTGCGACCTCGCCCCACCTTGCAAAGCCTACTCAGGACGGCTCGGGAATTCAGTCACGCACGCGCAGGAAAATTAGATTCTGGTGCCGATTCCATTACAAAATCACAGACCTGAATGTGATCCAGGGATAGGAAAATACATGAAAATTACTCTTATTTTCGCGCCCTACCAAGTCAATATCACCAATAAGGATCTGACCTATCGGGATGAGGGAATCGGCAAGATTCCTCCTCTGAGTTTGTTGCAGGTGGCGGCGATTCTGGAACAAATGGGTGTTACGGTACAAATTATCGACCAGGAAAATGAACGGTTGTCTGGCAAGCAGGTACTGGAACGGATCCGGCAGTTTGCCCCCGATTTGTTGGGTTTCACCCTGACAACCTACAGCTTTCATCCCGTACTGGAATGGATTCGCCTGTTCAAACAGGAAACCGGTTTGCCCATCCTTGTGGGCGGCGCGCATGTCGGTCTGTATCCGACCGAGACCATGACGCATAGCGAAATTGATTACGCCATCGTGGGGGAAGCGGAGATTCCCTTGCCCCAATTGATCAGCGCCTTGCAAGAAGGACGCACGCCGACAGGATTGGCTTCGGTCTGCTATCGGGATGCGGCTGGCCATGCAATCATCGATACGACACGACAAATTGTTCACGATTTGGACAACCTGCCCTACCCAGCACGACATTTGATCGACAATACAATCTATTCTAACATTCTGACACGACAACACAATTTTACAGCCATCATGTCCACCCGTGGCTGCCCTTACCGATGCACATTTTGCGATCAACATCGCCCCAAATATCGTTGGCGCAGCGCAGAAAGTTTTGTCGCTGAAGTGCGCTACAATTTGGAAAAATTCAATATTCGTGAATTCGATATCTATGATTCCACCTTTACAGCCAACAGGCGGCGTGTTCTGGAAATCTGTCGCCTGCTGGAACAGGAAAATCTTCATGTAGGCTTTACCGTACGCAGCACCCTGATGGCGGTCAACATTGAGATGTTGGACGCCCTCAAACGCGCCGGGTGTCATACAATCATGTATGGTGTGGAAACCAGCAATGAAGATATTCTCAAACGTATGAAAAAATATATTCCCAGGGAGCGCATCCTGGAAATGATTCGCCATACCCATTCCATTGGGATTCAGGTTCTGGGTTTCTTCATGTTCGGCTTTCCCGGGGAAACAACAAAAACCATTCGGGATACCATTCAATTTTCTTTGGATTTACCCCTGGATTATGCCCAATATACCGTGCTGTGGCCTTTTCCGGATACGGAAATTTATGGCTACTACCGGGACAATTCCAATTTTGGCGATTACTGGGCCCGATACACATTGGATCCAACATGCTCCATGCCCATTGCCCTGGTGGATACCGAAGTGACCCGTGAGGAGGCAACCAATCTGGTTGGCGAAGCCTATCGGCGTTTTTATTTCCGTCCTCGCATCTTTTGGCGCCGTTTGACAAGCATCCGTTCTACCGGGGAATTGCGCCGGTTGTGGCGCGGTGGCATGGGCATCATTAAAAGCACCTTGCGGGATCTCTATGGTATCGAATGGGGAAAGGCATGAACAAAGCTTCCTTTTTTTCCTTGTCCATAGCCGATAACCCGCACCACCGATCCTGGCTGCCGCTTGTACTCATTGTCGCTTCCTTTGTGCTGATGTTTGGTCCGAGCTGGGGACTTTACCTGGAACTGGGGTCTGATCCCTATCGCTTTGACGGCGACATACGAACTTTCGTTCCGTCTCTCTACCGACTGACCGACCCCAGTTTGTTCCCGGGCAGCGATGCCGTCGATTATTTCGCCAATATTACACCTATTGGTTATCTGGCGCTCTTCGCCATGCTCAACCCATGGTTTGACCCAATGGTCAGCACCAAAGTGGTTGGGGCTATTCTTTATTGGCTCGGCGTTGGCATCCTGGGTGCCGCTTCCGCTCGCCTGAGTGGTTGGGCAGGGGCGTGGGTCTCCATGGCTTTGGCCTTTTCCGTCGGACCGAATATCAGCGGGTTGCCCCATGATTTCTCCTGGCCCATTCTATGCGGTGCCACAGCAGCCCTGCTTCATGGACGCGTCCATTGGCTGGCCGCTACAGCCCTGTTAGGTGCAGCCTTCTATTTCACTTCCGGCGTCATTATTGGTATCGTCTTATTTCTCTGGCTGTTCATCTGGCCAAAGTCAGACCGGGGCGATGCCAAGGAGTGGTCATGGAACCGGCGCGTGGTATTCCTGCTCATCACGGGTTTGCTGTTTGTCGCTGTGTCAAGCAAACAAATCATCGGTTCACGCCAGTATGGCCCCATTTTAACCGCAGACTATTGCCAGAGTTATCCCGAAATCGGACCCAAAGGTCGGCTCGGCCATAGCAGTGTCTGCGTGCCGTTGGACCCCTTACTGAATACGCTGAAAGATTTATCCCTCTATACCCTGACGAATGCGCATGTTGGGGAACCGTTTTCCTACACACTGCGGATCAGTGCCAAATGGGCTTTGAACAAACTGGGCATTCACCGGGACACGTTGTTGATCTCCCTGCTGTGGGTATTCATCCTGGCAGGAATCTCCTTGTCCCTGATACGCGAGGCGGCAGGCCGACGCCTTTTGATCGTGCTGGCGGCAGGTTTGACATGCTATTACCTTGCCCGACCCTATGCTCCCATGTTGTATTTACCTGATCGCTATCTGGAAAAAACCTTTCCAATATTTTTGCTGATTGCCTTCCCGGCTTCATTCGCAGGTCTGTTCAAGCTGGCGCAGACCCGATGGCACGTGACACTCCTGCGTCATTCCCTGGCGCGCCCCCTGTTCGTGGTGTTCGTCGGGTGTGCAACACTCTTATTGCTGGGGGGACGCGGCAATACAGTCGGTGGCTTTTCCCACAATTTGAACCAATTCATTCCTCTTATGGACTATTTACGTACACTTCCCAAGGATGTCATCATTGCAGGGTGGCCCAAGGGGAAACTCGAATCCATTCCGCTCCTGGCCAAACGCACCATATTGCTCTCCCTGGAAACACATGTTCCTTATCACAAAGCCTATGTGGATGCCCTGCGTCCCAAAACCTATGCCCTGATAGACGCCTATTTCGCCACAACGACGCAACCTTTGATTGATCTGCGAGACCGCTATGCTGTGACCCATCTGCTGGTGGAAATCGATCGATTTTCAGGAAACCATTTTTATCACATCAGCCCGTTTGCAGAATACGCCAAGCAGAAAAAACAAGCTGGAGAGAGCCAAGGATTTGAAATCCTACGCCAGATTCCGCATGCCGAAACATTTTCCATGCCTGGTATCAGCGTACTGGATTTACGCAAATTGAAAGTTCCATGATCCAGATTTCGGGGACAAATCTGACAGGGTATCCCCCTGCTCACCCATCAAGAAACCTTTGAAATCTGGACGAGTCAGCCGATACGGAAACGCAACAAAGTAAACAGGGCGATCAAACCATCCATTGGCCGAATTTTTTTTCCTTGCGCAACACTTCGGGGATGGTAAGAGATCGGCACTTCAACGATTTTAATCTTCTTACCGAGCAACTTGGCCGATAGTTCGTGATCGGTCTCAAATCCGCAAGTACGAATACTCAGTTGACGCAGGACATGCAAAGGATAAACCTTATAACCCGTCAACATATCGCTGATCCACCGACCATAGAGCAACCAAGTCCATACCGCCAAAATCATATTCATCAACCAAGGCCCCAAGCTTTGGGATGGGTGGCGACCCGGAAATGGCCAATTCAAACCATGGCGTTCAATCTGACCCAAAATACGGCTGCCATAGACAGCAACGTCATCCCGCCCCTCAAGAGCCAAGAGCAGGGCGGGATAATCATCCGGATCGTATTCCAGATCTGCATCTTGAACCAGCAAATAATCCCCCGTAGCCTCCTGGATACCCCGTTGCACCGCAGCACCCTTACCCTGATTGGTTTGCCGGATCAGACGCACGCCAGCAAAAGATTGGACTTGTTCAGCCGTGGCATCGGTAGAACCATCATCGACAACAATCACCTCCAGGGAAAATCCGATGTATTGCAACGAAATTCCCGATATTTTCCGCAACAAATCCCCAATAAACGTTTCTTCATTGTAAGCGGGAATAACGATGGAAACAATTTTCATAACGCGGCTGCCGATGCATGAATATTAGCTAAAATTTGCTCCACCATCTTGGCATCTCCGGGGGTATTCACACCCAATGTCTCTCTCTCATCCGTAATTCTGACCGTCACCACATCACCGACTTGTTCCTCAAAAGAAGGGAGCGTCTGCAATAAGTTGAATTCACCCGTCAATGTGCCACAAGCCAATCCCGTATCCCGGCAGCGATGCAGTGTCGCAAACAGGGCTTGGGTGTTGAATAAAAACAAACCGCAATCATTTTCACCTTCCAAAGAGTCGATTTCTCCCTCCCGGGCCTGCAATACCCGTACTAGCTTGCCATGGGAATCCCGCTGAAAATGGATATAGGGGGCTTTTTTCCATAGGGTCGCAAGTGTCAATTTGGGATTGCCAATCTTTTCATGGGCAAGGGCACAACAACGAATCGTCCGCCTGCTCAACAATGCCTGATCCCCCCAAACAACCAGACAATGAGGAGTCATGACCCGCCCCTCGGCACACAACACCGCATCCCCCATCCCTGTGGGTTTGGACTGCGTCACCAGCAAACCCCGGTCTCCCATTCTGTCGAAAAAAACAGGTTCCACCTGGGAACGTGCCCGGGGAGCAATGACCAGGATCACCCGATGACTGACATCTTCCAGGGCATCCAAAAGCCAGTCCAGAATGGGGCGACCCAAAAGCGGATAAAGAATTTTCGCCTTGTCAAAGCCGAGACGCGATCCGGTTCCGGCCGCAGGTATGATCACCGTCCATTGGGTCTTGTCGGGTTTGCCATCGGGAACGTCATCCAGGGATAAAATCGGGCTCCTATCAGACATGATTGTCAAGCTCGTCCAAAGTATTGATCCTGGCATGTATCCATGGGGAACGCTGGTCACCCCATGAATAGCCGGAGTTTCTCACAATCACGCCAATACCTGCCTGGATGGCCGCATCAACGCCATGGGCGGAATCCTCAACGACAAACACCTGATTGGCTGCCAATCCCATTTTTTGCAGTGCCAGCAGATATATTTCCGGGTCCGGCTTGGCATTCTGAACATCGTCACCACTCAAAACAACCGAAAATACCTTTTCCAGACCACTTGCCTGCAAAAACGTTGCGACACCCTCCCTGCTGGCCGAACTGGCCAAGGCAACCTGCATCCGATTGGCAAGCGCACGAATCACACCGGGACACTGCGGATCAAGAGGGGGATTTCTGCGCAGCAGCTCCATGGCATACAATTGTTTCAACCGTGTCAAACGTAACACGTCCTCCTCGGAGGCGGCACCACCATGTTCCCGCAACAACTGCCGAAAAACCTGATCCGTACGGCGTCCCGCCAGATGGGCATAATCAACCTGCGGCAATCGATTTTCCGCCATCACCCTGGTAAAAGCATTTTCATGAATCGGGCCGGAAAGCCAAAGCACCCCATCCATGTCAAAGATAATCCCCTTGGTCCTGTCAGGAGGCATGCGTCAATTCCGTGTGGCAACGACCAACGTTTGTCCCATGGTGTAGCGTACGGCATAGCGACCCATTGGGTTATTTTCCAGCACCCGGGCAAAAGTGTCCAAAAAGGGTAAATAGGCCGCTGCCCTTTTGACGACATATCCTAAAGGTAATTTTTGCCAATGGGTGCGCACCTCGCGCACGGCAAAACCATGCGCCGCCAACAACCGGGTAATGGTCACCGGGTCGAAATAATACAGATGAACACTCAGATAAAAAGGCCAACGAAATCCCAAAAGACGCCGAAGGAAACTGGCATGATCGGGATAATTAACGATCAAGAGACCGTTTTCCTTGAGCAGGACGTGGATGCGCCGCAAGGCAGCAGCAGGGTCAGCCAGGTGTTCGATGACATCCCACAATGAGACCATGTCAAACTGACCCCCGGAAAAATCGGCCTCTTCAAGAATGCCTGAACGGATATCCAGCCCATAGCGCAAACGGGCTTCCGATGCCATCCAATCACTGGGTTCCAAGCCCACGGGATGAAATCCCAAATCGTGGGCCGCCTTGGGAAAGGCTCCACCGGCACAGCCAATATCCAACACCCTGGGATGACTTTTGGGACTGATACCATGCCGCTGCATGATCCCCTGCAAACTTTCCTTGAAGGTGATGATCCGGGCATCGTTCTGGGCAATAAACAGCGGATCCCGGGCACTGCGATAACCATCCAGAATAATATCCCGCCGCACCCTTGGGTTCAGATAAACCAAGCCACATCCCAGGCAACGCACCAGTTGATCCAGCAACCCCTTGTCGCTGGAAGCGCAATACATACGGCGAAGATCCGGCAGGGAGACCCCGGAATCGTAGGTAGCCCCCCGGAGAACGTCATACTCCCGCTGACCACAAACTGGACAGGTGACCCGTTCGGTAAAAGGGTTGTGCGCCGCACCGTCACCTTCAGCTCCCGATACATCATCGTGCGGCATGACGACTCCTCTCCTCATCCGGGGGGACGGCATGTCCGACCCGGCTTTTGCAACATTGGCGCATTCCAATCCATTTCCAAACCATGGCGCGGTAAGGAATCATCTCCATTTTGGTCTCAAAGCGCCGCCGCACAAAGAAGTTAAAACACTGGCGCGCTATTTTCCACGGGAAATAACGAAGTTTCCAAAGTAGAAACGCAAAATACAATTTTTTCCTGAAGCGATTCAACCCAGCGTAGTCGTCACGCCATACCGGGGTAAAATTAAGATCTGAAAGGGACTTGAAACCTTGCACTTGGGTGAACAATTCGGAACCGGGCACCGGTGTAATCATGAAAATGGCAATTTCATCCACACCCGCTTGCGTCAAGGTGTGTGCCAATTGAAAGCTCTTCTGCCGTTGAAGCGGGCCTTCCCCGGGAAAGCCAATGACAAAACAAGCCTGGGAGCGGATACCATTTTCGCCCATGTGACGGATGATTTCCAGCGCATGATGCACCTTGAACGGTTTGTGCATGGCTTCCAGCATTTCCGGGGCGCCACTTTCGGGGGAAATGGAAATATAGTCGCATCCCGCCTCGGCCATCATGCGGACCGTCACCCCATCCTTGATGGATTCAACCTTGGTTCCTGCGACGAGTTTCCAGGATACCTTGAGCTTTCTTTGGAGTATCAAGGTACAGATTTCCCGGATACGCTTGTCAGAAACCGTGGGATTGAGATCTTCGATATGGAATTCATCCACCTGGAATGTTTCCATGCAAGCGACCATCTCATCCACAACCTTGGCGGCACTGCGTCCACGCCAACGGCGTCCGGTGGTCGCTGGCGCGACACAAAACCGGCACGGATAGGGACAACCTCGTGAAGTCATCAACGGCAGGTAACGCGCCCGGGTCTGTGGACCGTGGGCAAAACGCAAGGACCAATAATTCTCCAAAGGGAACAAATCCCACGCCGGGTTCGCCAAACCATCCAGATCGGGCACTTCCCCTCGGGAGGCATGCCGCTTGTTAGGCGTCAGAATGCCGGGAATATCAGGAATGGATGCCCACGATTGTCCCGCAGCCAACCATTGCGCCACCTGGACCCCACCCTCTTCCAAATCACCAATCACCGCAAAATCGGCCCCATGGCCAAACAATTCATCAACCACCGGCGTCAGGGAATAGGCGGTGACCGCTTGGGAATTCTCCAATATTCCCAAAATCTTGTCTGGAAAACGCCCCTTGATCGCCCGCAAAATGTCCACCAGGGAAAGGTGATTGATCACCTGATTGGCAAACAAAAAAATACATCGTGTGCTTTCAGGGATGCGTTGCACAATCTGGTTGGAATCGATCCCCAGAATTAAAAATTTATCCTGACACCGGGCCTGGAAAGGCGCCAACCCAAAGGCATCAATGACATCAACATGCAGATGTTTCAGTTTCAACGCCGCCGCGAAACTGGCCAAGGCCAACGGCATGTAGACAACACCGGTCGTCATGGGATCGTTGCGCTGCACAACCAAATTGGGATTGATCAACAGAATCGACATCGCTCCCTCTTCAGCCGCGCTACTCCGACCCCTCTTCCCGGGGAAGAACGGTCAATTTCGGGGAATTCGACCCGACCACGCTGACATCGGGTGGCACCATCCGGTCTGACGGGTCTGGTCGCAGCAGGGAAGCTACCATGCCATCGATACGGATGGAAGATTTTTGCGCACGGATGACCAGATCGTAGCTTTTCATGGAGTACGGGATGAAAGTTACGAATGAGACATCCTGTCTTTTATTGGCAACCCGTTTGAAATAATAGGTTCCCAATGGTTGGTAGCTGACCCAATCCCTGGACACCGTCCCCACCCGTTCCTTCAACCCCATCCAAATGATGGCAAATGGCCCCTCCGTCATAGCGTTCAACCGGACATGCAGCCAGTATCCCCCCTTTAAAGCCAGAGACGGATCGGGTTTTCCATCGGATAAAAGCGAGGTCAACGTCAATTCACCATTTTTTGGAATGGTAACCGGGATCGTGGCGCTTGTCGGCAAGGCCTGCCCAACGGAACGCCCCTTATCATCCACCAAGGTCCAAGGTTTGTCTTGGAACGATGCCATCACCTCCGCTTCCCGGTGAATCTTTTGCGGTCCAACCCGTAGAACCTCGCTCATGAGACCCTGAACATCGCTATGGAACACGATGGGATAATCGAGAAACAGATGGGACAGAACAAAGGGGCGCTCGTTGCCATCCGAATTGATTCGTGGCCAGGAAAGAATCATATAGCCCGGTTCGTTAAACACCGGGGCAGCCGCATGTGGCAATGTCATTTCACCTAGGATCCATCCCGCCGATTTGGGAAAATACAAGGGCGTGACGTATTGCATACCTGCCCGGAGATAGAGCCTTTTGGGAGTTTTGGTTTGTTCAGCGTCTCGTGTCAGGGACGTTTGCATGGCAACATTGGTGGTAAAACCGTTTTTTTGCAACAGGGGGAGATAATCCGCCGCCGCCAATAGATTCCAGACAATCAACACCAGCAAGGAAATCACACTCAAAGCAACAAAATAACGACGCAAGACCCAATATCCCGCATCCGTCATCCATCTCCAGACATGGATGAACAGATCAACCGTGGCCAAATAGATAAAAGGAAGAAAAGGTACATAATAGCGCAATACCACATCAAAATAAGGTTGAATGGGATGAATCCCCTTAACGGCCAGGATGACGAACGCGGGAGGCAATACAAAAACAATAATCTTGATTCGGGAAAAGGTCGATTTCCAATCTCGGCACCATAGAAAAAACCCAGCTATTGCCGGAAGAAAAAAGAGTGATTCGGCGGAACGGGTGTAGTGAACGACCCTGGGCAACCTGAGCAAAAAAGAGGTCAGATCCAATGGTTCAAATTTGGTATTGACCTCGTCAATAACGGCATTGATACCCTTGAAATAGTGGATGCGCGCCAGGGGATCGCCGAATTGCACCCAAAACCAGACCAACTCCAGCATGCCGCCGATGAAAAGCCCCATCATCCCATAACCGAGCATTTGCCAGCGGTTGCGATGCGTCATGACGATGAAGAGAACGGCAATGCAGTAGATTACGAATGTTTCCTTGGCAGCACACGCCGCCCACAACATGAAACCACCGCACAAAGACCAGAGTCGCGCCTGGTACCAAGTTCGATGATGCGTTTCTCCCTGACCCTGATCATGGGAACGGATAGCCAATGCCATCGCGGCAATGGCGAACAAGGACATGGATGCGCCCCAGTTGTCGGGGACAATGGTCAGATCTGCCGAAAGAGCCGCAAAACTGGTTGTCCATAAAACCGCAACCAGAATGGCTGCAACCGGTCCAGAAAGAACCCGGGCCACCACCCACCAGGAAACCAGGGTCAACAACGCCCCCGCATGGACAACCGTATAAAAAGTCGTCAACGAATAGCCAAATAGGAGGGCGGGCAATCCGACGATCCAAGCCATCAACGGTCGCAAATGATGATGATGCATACCGAGGTGAAAGTCAGGATCCAGATATCGACCGGCTCCAGCCATAAAATAAGAAATGGGGTCGGAATTTTCGGGCTCCATGACCAGCCAACCGCGCACGGACATGCCAAGCAAAACAATGAGCAAAAATACACCCAGGACCGTTTGCGGAGCGGGTTGACTTTTGTCAAGCATCCATCTCTCTCCTCTTTCCGATTCACCCACCCCGGGAAGCCCCATGTTGCATGCGTGTTAAAGAGATTTGCGCTTCGGAGAAAACAATCTGCACATGAAAAAGCGATACAGGGCCTGAAGACCCGCTGTTACAGTGGATTTTTTCCCCTCCTGAAGCGTGCGCGGGGCATAATCCACGGGAACCTCCAGGATATAGGTCTGCGATTGGTGTACCCGGGCGACTATTTCCAAATCAAGATCCATATTGTTGGAAACCAGCTCAAAAGAACGCAACAATCGGGTATCAAAGGCTTTGAGCGATGACAGGGGGTCGGAAAGATAGCGATTGAAAAGCAATAAAGAAAGAAAACTTAACAAGAGTCCGCCATACTTGCTGACCATGTACATGGACGTATTGGTACCGTAAATATTTTTGATGACCTGATCAACATTCAAACATTTAATCGCACGACTGCCAATGACACACTGAAACTGATCTTCCAAAATGGGCCGGACCACCTTGACGATATCGTTGACCGAATATTCCCCATCGGCAGGGAAAAAAACGACGATATTGCCCTTGGCCTTGGCAATCCCCAATCGTAAGGCCGCACCACGCCCTTTGGGTTCCCCTTTCAACTGGAAGCATCGGACAAACCGCTCCTGCAACGCCTCTTTCAAGGTTCCATCCCGGGAACCGCCATCGACAAAAATAATTTCTTTGCCAACGCCAAATCCGGAAAAATCAAGGTGAATCAAATCCTGCAAAACACGGCGAACCGTCCGTACCTCATCCAGGGCGGGAACGACGATGGATATCAAAAAATGGTGTTGTTGCAGTTTATAGTCATGCAATTGCCTGAAAAGAGTGAGCAGTTCCGCAATGATCTGGTTGCCGGAATGGCGTCCGGTCGACTCTTCCCAATCACCGATCGTAACCGCTTTGGAATCGAAATGCAGATCCTTGAGATTCAGCGGCAGATACGAGCGCCGCTCCTCTACGCCCTCGATCTGATCGTTATCATGTCCCTGAACGAACAATCGGGTGATCAAATTGGTCTTGTTGGGAATTCGCGTCGATTTGGCCGACACGTAATGGAAAAATCGTTCAACCAATTCCTGAACCGTTGCCGATGGGCTGTCATGGTCAGGGGCAATATTGCCAATAAACACCTTCTCGGCCTTGTCGTTGTTTTCGATGCATTCGCCTACACCCGCAACCAGATAGGATGGATACAGGGATGAGTGTTGTGTCCCGGGACCGTAGATGATCAAATCCGCCTGGGAAAGGGCGGCAATCGCTTCCGGGTTGGCATCGGGAACGACATGCCGGGCATTGAGAAAGCCCCAACGCTGATCAGCCGGCAACTCCTGAAGGGATGCCAACTCCTGCGCGGTCAAATAGTCGGGCAATAAAAAAAGATCCGTGATTTTGGATCGATCCGGATGCACCGCCACTATGGAGGCTTCGTCCGCAAGATAGGTACCGTTTTCCTTCAGGCCAACCAGTACCTGGTTGCCCCCATCGGTGATATTCAAAATTCGGCCAAAAATTTCACATTTTTCCTGGAAGGCCCGGGTTGCACGATTAAAATCACGATCACAGGCCAGGTAGCAACCGCTGAACAACAGATTGCCAATGGATGTATCGCCATACTCAAAAACTATGCCCCGGTCCCACTGCTCTTGTTCATACGCCAAAAACAGGCTCAGATAATCGGCAATCCAAAGCGTTTGGGAAACTTTGATACTCTGATAGGATTGCGCCAAGGGGGCGTAGGGCAGATCACGCTCCCGGTTCACCAACGCCGCCAGACAGGCTAATGCAACCGGACGTGAGGTTTTATCGGGAAAACGATGTTCCAGAATGATCTTTAACGATCGTGTCGCTGTATCACCCTCGGGAATCAGGTTGACAATGTTTTTCCGAACATCGGAGGGCCCCAGCATTCCAGGAATGAACGCCCGTAAACGGCCCGTGGACAACCCGTCATCGTAGGCGTTCACCAGAACGATCAGATCGACCCTGGCATACCCCAAAAACGCTTTGATGATATTGGAGGCCCCACGACCACCCGCAAAAATGACGACTTTGAGCATTTTGTCCATCGCCGTGCCATCTGTTAAATGCCAAGAATTCATGTACCCTACCACAAAACAGGCAAATCAGTAACAAAGAAACTGTTTCAATCCACCTGGATCCGCATCCGATCCTTTCCCGGTCAACCCGATCACGGGAGAATGATATGATGAATCTCAACGAAGACAGGCTTTTTTATGATCGCATGCCGATCATTCCTGAGTTTCGTCACATTTTTGAATTCGACCGCTATCAGCCGGTACCCGGGGAGTGGCTGGTGGTCATGAGCGATATCCAGGGGTCTACCGAAGCGATTCGTCAAGGTCGTTATAAAGAGGTCAATCTGCTGGGGGCCATGACCATTGCCGCTCTGCTCAATCTGGCGCCAGATATGGAATTGCCGTTTGTTTTTGGCGGGGATGGGGCCACACTGCTCTTGCCCCCCTCCCTTGCCCCTCAAGCCCGGCAGGTCCTGTCCGCCACCGTGCGCATCGCCCGCAACGAGTTCGGGTTGACCCTCCGGGCAGGAATGATTCCCATGACAGTGATTCATCAGGCCGGTCAGGAGATCCGGCTCGCTTGCCTGGCCCTGGCCGAACAGGGCAGACAAGCCCTGATGATGGGAAATGGGCTGGCCCTGGCGGAATCATTGCTCAAAGATCCCGCTTCCATGGCCTATCGCGTGTTGGAGGGGGATGGGGGCGATCAGGCCGATTACTCCGGATTGGAGTGCCGCTGGCAAAACCTGGTCAGCCCCCAAGGGGAAATGGTCAGCCTGTTGGTGGAAGCCCGGTCACCCGTACCGGCTGAACAGAAACTGGTCTATTCCCAGGTGCTGACCGCCATCGAAAACCTGTGTGGCACGGCCGGACAGCGCCGCCCCGTTTCTCCAAACCTTCTGAAACTGACCTTCAAAGCCCAAACCCTCGACCTGGAAAACAAGGTACATCACCCGGCACAAACCTTCTGGAAGCGCCTGTTACACCGCTGGCTTCTGCGCTGGGAAAACGGCCTCGGCTATCTCCTGATGCACTCCTGGAAGGGATTGAATTGGTCGGCTTATCCCGCCCTGGTGGCCGCCACCAGCGATTGTGAAAAATTCGACGGAATGCTGCGCATGACCTTTGCCAGCAAACCACAGCGACGCCAGGAATTAACCACCCTGCTGGAACAATGGCGACAACGGGGAGACCTCTATTATGGTCTTCACACCTCGAACCAAGCCCATATGACGTGCCTGGTCTATCAGCGCATGGGACGTCAATTTCACTTCGTGGATGGTGCGGATGGCGGCTATGCCGTCGCCGCAATCATGCTCAAAAAACAAAGGATCCTGACCTGATTTCAAGTCTTGTTCGTACCAGCCCTTAATCACTGCATACAGCAATGGCGCTTAGATATCGTCCGGGACGGTCGGTGGAGATGGCGGTTTCCAAGGCGCGGGAGCATGTTCTTTGTGGGTTGGAGTGGCTGGTGGATGCCGACATCCGGAAATTTTTCGACTGGATTCCCCACGCCGGGTTGAAGAAGGTCCTCAAGCAGACCATTCCCGACCGCGAAATTCTCAAACTGGTGGATCTATGGCTGGATGTGGGTGCGCCACGAACGGGTATCTTGTCCAGGCGGCGTGGGGTGCCTCAGGGCGGGGTGCTGTCGCCATTTTTTTGCAATTGCTATCTGACCGCCTTTGATAGAAAATTGGCGGAAAGGAATCTTCCGTTCGTTCGGTTTGCCGATGATTTTCTGGTGTTTACGCCCAACAAGGAAGCTGCGGAGGCGGCTTTGGTGTTTGTGGGCAACGTGCTGAAAAAGATGGATTTGGAACTGCACCCGGAAAAGACCCGCGTGGTCCGGAGCGGCCCCAAGGTGGTTTTTTTGGGGCGCAAAATGCCTCGCCCCCTGTCATTACTTGGTGGCCTGACATGGTTGCATATCTGTAACGCATTATGATACAAAGGCTTTC
>JADGCN010000054.1 GCA_015228975.1 Magnetococcales bacterium | reverse complement strand
TCCCCGCGAAAGCGGGGATCCAGGGCGTATATTCTAATGTGACAAAGTAGAACTACAGAACCTTGGCGTCAAACTCCCGCCCAGGTAACGGTATACTCAATACCATAATCGTATTACCGAGTGCAGAGTTGCAGTGGCTTGCTGAAACTCAGTGGGTTTCACGCTCCAGGTAGTGATGAATGATATTGTTCAGGTCGTTCAGGATGGACTGATAACGCTCTTTGTCGCATTCAATGCGCCGAAGGCGATCCAGGTAACCAAGAACAACATCATGGCGGATGCCCTGGCAGCAAGGAGAATTCTCAGTGTTATTCATGGCATCTTGCATAAACGGCTCCCGGCAATGAGAGGTGTCAAAGTTTTTGGTACTCCGCTTGTCTCAGGTGAAGCAAGCAAACGCTGTACCTTATTGAAACCGAGGAGTCCCTGTTTCCTCGCGTTGTCCGCTGATTGTGTGCGATTGGCCAGAACATCAGACACCGCGATGCGCATATCCTCTGGAAAGAAGGGCTTCTTTAAAACGCGCATGGCCCCACACTTTTTGGCCATCTCCAGATTGAACGAAGCCTCCAGTCCGCGCCCACCTCCCGATATGGCGATGATGCGTGCATCCGGGAAACTGTCCGTAATCTCAACGATTACTTCGATACCGTCTCTGGCAGGCATCAAGATATCTGTGATCACCAGGTCGAAAAAATGTTTGCGATAGAGGTCTATCCCTTCTTCCCCGTCCCGCGCTTCGTGGATGATATGATTATCCTCAAGAATAACACGGAGATAGTCACGAATAATCTCATCATCATCGATAATCAGTATCCGAGCCATTTTGATTTCCTCCTTGCCGAACAGACCATCGCATGCGTTCGCAACCGGCTTTGACACCTGATGTGCGGAGTGTTGTGGACAGTTACTGATTGGCATTATTTGTTTTTTTTGATACGTCAGTCTTGATGCTCAAGCAGATGAATCATGGAAACGGAAATTTGCTGCACTGCAACATCCTACACTGCGATTTGCTGCATTGCAACATTTTTCGATACGTGGATGAGGGAGGTTCCCAATCTACCGGAGCCTCGGTATTGCGATAATCTTCCCATTGGTGCAGCCTGACTTCCGGGATTGGTGGTCGCTACCGGTAGTTCCATGTTTTGTCGTTTTCCCGAGACGGTTTTGCTCATGTTTGGTCTCGCCCTGGACGATGAAATGCCTATTGTCGCCTTCTGGAAAAGCCGTTGCCGTGGGAGGAAAAGGGTGGGACAAAGTCGGTTACCAGATACATGGATTTCCTTCCAGGATTTTATCAAAGGTACTCCGGAACGGGATCCTGACCCGGGGCCTGCCCGGGAGCCTGAACAGTCGGTTGCGAGCAATGATTGGACCGACGCTGAGGATTATTTAATCCATGGGGTCCGCCCGGCCAAGCCTGTTGTGGTCACGGATCGTTTGTTTGTCACCCTGAAAGAGCCCGCCCCCAAGCCGCCGGTGCCGGAGGAAGCGGGCCTGACCATTTATGACGCCATGAGACAAATTTACGCGGTATACGGTCCAAAGAACGCCATTTTTTCCCGTTTGCGCCGGTTGGAACAGCAGGATAAACGGGAATTGGACAGCGGACGCATCGATCAGCAGGAGTTTGAGCGTCGGGCGGTGGCCACGGCCATTATCCGGGAAAACCATGGTCGGCGCATGGAAAAGATTACCCGATGGTACCTTGACAATTATTTCCGTCTTTTCGACAATCCCGAACCGGTTGTCGTTCCTGACAAATCCAGCCATTGACTCAAAAAAATGGCCTGCCCAAGGGGGGGACATGGCTTGCAAGGGGAAAATCAAGACGGGGTGCTGGATTATTGCCCTGTTGATTGGCTGTCAGTCAACCTGGGCCTTGGCGGAATCGGACTCGGATCGTATCCTTGATTCCTTGAGCCGGGTCATCGAAGAGGGGCGGCGAAGCAAGGCGGCCCGCCCGGACTTTCTCGACAAACTCAAAAAAATAGTGGATGGTGCCCGGAGGGTCACCGGCAAGTTGTTGTTGGCGGAAACCTTCGACGCCGGCAACCAGGAACGGGATCCCCGTTGGAAAATCTTGGCGGGTCATTTTGACGTGGACGGCAGTGGTGCCCTGTTTTCTTCGGCTAACCGTTCGGAGGTGTTGTCGCTGCAAGCGGGAGGCGAACTGTCCGATCTGAACGATCAACCTGCGGAAAAAATCTCCGATGATCGCTTGGTCCGCGGGATCGTGGGTGTGATGCGTGGCAAAACATCGGCAGATCACCCCAATCAGGGTGCTGGTGGTCGCTATTCCCAGGGGATAGCCATGATTCGCGCTTCGGTGAGCGTTCCTGATAACTTTCGCCTGCGCGTGACCTTTCGTTCCGACCTGGCCCAGGGGGAAGGAGAGATTGGCTTGGTTGTGGGCCAGGATGTGCAGACCGGTTATCATCTCCGTTTGTTTGCCGCTCCAGATCGCAACAAGACGCTTCAGATCGTGCGCTATGACGAGGAACACCGTATGCAATCGATTGCAGTCATGCCCGGGCATGGCTTGGGGGACGGTCTGAATCATGGCGTGGTGTGGCAACGGAGTGGCGATGGCCATATGAAGGTCTGGTTGGATGGACAGGCTGTGCTGCAAGTTCAGGATGTAGCTGCGGTCCGCGGTTTGGATGGTTTGGTGTTGGTCAACCATAAAGGTGACATTGCCTTTGACAACATTGAACTCTATGGCGAATGACCGCTATCAATAGTACTTTAGCATCAATTGCCTTATACGGAGAATATAACCCGATTATGAAGACGCTTACCGATGCCGATTTGGCCGCTATAAGTGACAGCATTGTTGAGCTTGTTCATCCAGAACGGATTATTTTGTTTGGTTCTTTGTCTCGTGGCGAGGCTAATGAAGACTCGGATATTGATCTCCTCGTCGTGGTAGACGAAGGATTTGAAGGACGTAGCCGGTGGCGAGAATTGGAACGAATCCGCAAAGGCATCGCTAGGTTTCCCATGCCCAAGGACATCTTGCTCTACAGCCGGGAAGAGGTAGCCCGGTGGTCTCATTCTATCAACCATATCGTCGCTCACGCCTTACAAGAGGGAAAACCTCTCTATGAGCGACATTGAGCAGGCGCAAACTTATCTGCGCATGGCTGGTAAAGATTATCGCGCCTTGCTGGTTTTCCAGTGTCATCCCCGCCCCCGATTCAAGCAATCGGGGGCGGGAATGACAATAACTACACATCCCAAGATAGCTGCGGTTTAACCAGATCACGTTCCGTTTTGTCGCGGTTGCTTTTTTTTGATGTCCGGCGATCCACCGCAGAAGCTATTCTGTTGGAAGATTTTACACTGGTTTTCCCTGTACCACAAAATCCCGGGTCTTGACATGAAACGATGTCATTCGATTGTGGCGGTGTTGTTTTGGCTGATATCGAGTCTTCCCGGCTTGGTTTACCCAGGGGAAAATCAGACGCATACTCCCGTCTCCCCTGTTGCCGGTAACGATCATGGGCAGTCCGTAGAGCCTATGGATATTGGCATTCAGCCGTTGTGGCTACCAAGCGGCATCATCGCGGAGGTGATAAAACGCGATGCCATTTTGCGCAGGGATCTGGAGCGGTTGGGAACCGTACCACGCTTTTATCCCTATTTCAAAGGTTTCGATGTCAGCCGTGCCATGCACGATGGCCAACTGGTCGGGGGGATCGCCGGGGATATGCCGGTGATCACCGCCTGTGTGAAAGACCAGATTCGAGTGGTCTCCCTGGTCGATATTCATTATGTTTCCGTGGTGGCCCGGGAATTCAAGTTGCTGTCCGAGTTGCAGGGGCAGCGAATCGGCTATGCCTTTGGTTCCAATGCCCACTATGCGCTGTTGACCGCATTGTCGGCCAACGGTCTGACCGAAGCGGATGTGACCTGGATCCCCATGGAGGTTTCCCTTATGCCGCAAGCGTTGCAGCGGGGTGAGATTGATGCTTATGGTGCCTGGGAACCCACGCCAACGGTGTCCAACGTCGTTTATGGCCACAAGGTGATCCATCGGGCCATGAGCGTTGGTTATCTCTATTTTTCACGCCCCTTTGCCGAGCGTTATCCTGATCGGGTCCATTTGTTGGTGGCGGCCGAGATTCGGGCACTGAATTGGCTTCAGGCATCGGAAAACAATTTTTCCCGAGCTGTCACTTGGTCGACCATTGCCATTCGCAACCTGCAGGGGCGTGATTTTGCCTTGTCACGGCGACAAACCTTGACGTTGGCCAAGGAGACCATTCGCAATCTGTGGACCTTGCCGGTCATTCCGATTGATGATGCCAAGGAAAGCGGTCATGTGGGACGCGCCGCTGCGTTTTTGCGTCGTATAGGCAAAATGGCTTCCGACTACCCCTGGGATGAGATCGCCAAGTGCTTTCATCGGGAGATGGGGGTGCAGATTTTGTCGGACCCCAGCCGGTACCGTATCAATGAATTTGACTATGGAGCATCTCCCCGTTGATTGTGAAGAACACGACACAATCTCCCAGGTCATGGCTGAATCCCCGGGGCTGGAACCTGGAAACCCGTCTGATCTTCTGGTCCAGCCTGTTATTCTGGTTGAGTTTGTCCGCCATTCTCGCTGTCGTACTGCTGGGGATACCCAATACCTCTTTCGATGGGCGCATCCATCAGACGCGCACGCACATGTTTCACAAGCTTGCCCTGGTTGCCAGTCTGCACAAGCAATATATGGAAGATTGGTTGCTCGAAAAACAGCAGGATATTCGCGCCTTGTCGGCGCATCCGCTGTTTTATGACGACCCTTTGCTCAGAGCCACGGATCCGACAGGTCAATCAATTCGTGCCCACCTGCAGGCGGTTGTAGCCGGGTATCCCGAATTTTCATTTTTGGAGTGGGTGTCCATCTCCAGGCAGATTGTCATTTCTACAGCAAATCTGGAGGTGCAGCCACTGGTTCACGATCAATTTATGCGCAATGCGCTCCTGTCTGGCAAGGGGTACATGGGGAGGGCCCGCCTGCTCCCCAAGGATCATGCACCGATGTTTCGCATCAGTTATCCGATTCTGGACGTGGAAGGCAAGGTAAAGGCCATGCTGGTGGGTGGCATTCGTTCTGACGTACTGTTGTCGCGTCTCTTCGATGCCGGGGACACCCTGGGCAGGAGTGGCGATGTGCTGCTGGTTGATGACCAGGGGTTTTTCATCAACATGCCCAAATATACCTTTCCCGATGGGACATTTGTGCAACCTTTGCATTCGCAAATGCCGGGCATTCTGGCACGATTGGCGGTTGAAGGTCATGAAGGGGTCATGGATGCTTTGGATTATCGGGGTGTCCCGGTGATTGGTGCCACGCGTCATCTGCGACTGAGCCCTAACTGGGGCATGGGGTTGGTGGTCAAGATTGACAAAAAGGAATTGTATGAACCGTTGTTGCAAGAAACCATCGCGCTGGTCGGGGTCGGTGCCATGGTGTTTTTCCTGTTGATTGTGCTGAACTCCTTCATGGTGCATCGTCAAACACAACTTTTGAAAATTTTGAGTCGGTCGGCAGCCCGTTTTTCGGCGGATGATCTGTCTGTACGTACCGGAATTCACGGACGGGATGATGTCGGCCAATTGGGCGAGGCGTTTGACCGTATGGCGGGCAGAATTCAATCCTCCCTGGGGGATGTCAATCGCGAAATGTTAGAGCATAAACGAACCGCCCTGGAATTGTCCCAGGCCAACGATGAGCTGAAAAATTTTGCTTATATCGTTTCGCACGATCTGCGTTCGCCCATGTTGAGCATCCAAGGGTTTACCGAAGAGTTGCAGTTGGACCTGAATGAGCTTGAGCAAATGATTACGGTCGGGATGGCAGGTGATTCGGACGCTTTGCCGGACAAGGTGGCGGCGTTGTTGCGATCCCGCATCCCGGAAGACATGCGCTTCATCCGTTCTTCAATCGATAAAATGGATAGGCTGGTACAGGCGGTATTAAAGATTTCCCGTTTGGGGCGGATGGTGCTACAGTACGAGACAGTGGATCTGGGTGCGCTGGTGGCCAACAATGTGGCCTCATTAGGCTTTGGCATCAAAGAAGCAGCCATCACCGTGCAAGTGGACCCGCTGCCGCAGGTGATCACCGACCGGGATGCCATGGACCAAATCATTGGCAACCTTTTGTCCAACGCTATCAAATATATGGATCCCACTCGGCCTGGAGTGGTCCGCATTTTTGGCGAATATCATGCCCTGGATCAGAGTGTCACCCTGGTGATCGAAGACAATGGCAGGGGTATGGCAGAAGCGGATATTCCCAAAATTTTTACCATGTTTCAACGCGTGGGACGTCAGGATACCCCCGGGGATGGCATCGGTCTGTCATGTGCCCGCACCCTGGTGCGACGTTTGGGGGGGACGATCGGTTGTCAATCGACCTTGGGGGTGGGGACGACCTTTCGCGTTGCGATCCCCGAGGTTCCATCTGGGCATGAAAACATCTGATGGAGTGAACTCACGATGAAGGATATTCAGCCGGTTACCGTAGTCATGGTAGAAGATGAAGATGCCCACGCCACCCTGATTGAACGCAACCTGCGACGTGGCGGCATCATCAATCCCATTGTGCGCCTCAAGAACGGTCAGGAGGTTCTTGATTTTTTATTCAATCAAGGCCAATTCACAGGTCATGTTCGACCTTCCCACCTTCTGGTGATGCTTGATCTGAATATGCCGGAAGTCGATGGCTATCAAGTGTTGCATACCATGAAGCACCACGAAGAGACCCGTCTCATACCGGTTGTGATTCTTACCACAACAAATGATCCGCACGAGGTGCAGCGGTGCTATGAGTTGGGGTGCAATAATTTTGTCTCCAAACCGGTGGACCCCGTTGCCTTTGCCAAGACGATCCAAAGCATGGGGGTGATGATGGCAATCATGTCCTATCCGTGCTGCCTGTAATCCAAGGGGTGATGGTTATGGATGCGTTGCAGAAAAACCCACGCATTCTTTACATGGAAGATGATGAAGCCCTGGCCCAGTTGGTTCAACGCCGCCTGGAACGGTACGGCATTCGTATCGAGACGGCTGCCGATGGCCTGTCGGGTCTGGAAATATTG
The DNA here is from genome assembly GCA_015228975.1 of Magnetococcales bacterium. Lineage (GTDB taxonomy): Bacteria > Pseudomonadota > Magnetococcia > Magnetococcales > UBA8363 > UBA8363. Next base: position 13,071 of record JADGCN010000054.1, on the reverse strand, counting down.
CAGCACGATCATTTTGATGCCGTGGTTCTGGACTACAAAATGCCCCATTTGGATGGCCTGGGCGTTTTGCGCCAAATGATGATGAATCAAGCCTCCCCGCCAGTCATCATGGTGTCGGGCTTCGGTAACCTGGAAACGGCCATTGCAGCGATCCATCAGGGGGCTGCCGATTATGTGGTCAAGGAAACCGGCAGCAACTACCCCGAGCTTTTGCGCAGTTCCATCGAACGGGTGTTGGAAAAGCAATCCCTGATCCATGGCAAGAAAAAAATGGAAGCTGCTTTGCAAGAAAGCGAGCAGCAGATTCGCCACATAGCTGATGCGGCAGGGGATGCTATTGTGTCCGCCGACGCAGAAGGGCGCCTGACCTTCTGGAATCGAGGTGCCCAGGCCATCTTTGGCTATCACGAGGAGGAAATCTTCGGCAAACATTTTACCACGCTCGTACCGGAGAAATCGCGCAATTTTTGTATAAAATCAGCCATTAAAATGCGTAATAGCGATAGGACGAATTGGCTTGGCCAAACGTTTGATCTGGCTGCCAAACGCAAGGATGGTTCTGAGTTTCCCCTGGAAGTTGCTTTGTCGTCCTGTATGGTGAACGGTAAAAGATTTTTTTCGGCGGTGGCCCGCGATGTAACCGCCCGCAAAAAAGAGGAACGAAGGACGCAACGCCTTTTGCAAAACCAGATCTTAATCAATGCATTGTTGCAATTGGTCACCCGCCCCGGCACGTTGGATGAACAGTTGGTGATCGCCCTGGATCTGGTGCTGTCGGCCAGTTGGTTGATCACCTTGAACAAAGGGGTGATTTTTTTGTTTGATGATGAACGCGATGAATTGATCCTGAAAGTCCAGAAAGGGATCCACGAATCCTTGACTCATACGTGTGCCCGGGTGGCCACTGGCCAATGCATTTGTGGTATGGCCATGGCATCCAACCGGCTGATATTCGCCGATTCCGAAGATCCCAGGCATACGGTGCGTTGTGAAGGGATGCTGCCCCATAGCCATTATTGCCTGCCCATTACCGCCATGGGACGTTTCCTGGGTGTGCTGAATGTTTACATGCCCAAGGATCATGTCAAAGATGTGGAGGAAGAAGAGTTATTGTATACCGTGGCACATACCTTGGCAGGCATCATCGAACGCAAACAATTGGACGAACAATTACAACGGGCGATGGTGCTGGCTGACAAAGCCAACAGCGAAAAAAGTCGTTTCCTGGCATCCATGAGTCACGAAATTCGCACCCCGATGAATGTGGTGCTGGGGATGGCGGAATTATTATTGGAAACCTCATTAACGGCTGAGCAACAACGTTACGCGGAAACGATGCAATCTTCCGGCAAGACCTTGCTCGGGGTGATCAACGACATCTTGGATTTTTCCCGTATTGAGTCGGGAAAAATTTTATTGGCCGATGTCGCTTACGCTCCGCGTCAGATTGTCGAGGAAACCGTTCAGCTCATGTACCTGTCGGCGGCCAATAAGGATATTGCCTTGCGGAGTTACGTCGCTGCCAACATTCCCGACCGCGTCATGGGCGATGATGCTCGGGTGCGGCAGGTGTTGATCAACTTGGTCAGTAACGCCATTAAATTTACCCAAAAAGGGTGGGTGGAGGTCAGCCTCACCCTTTCTCCCGAGAATCCGCAAACGCTGTCGTTTTCTGTAACGGACACGGGTATAGGTATTGACCCGGATTTGCACAAGAAAATCTTTGAACATTTTGTCCAGGGCGATGTTGGCATTACCCGACGTTACGGTGGAACGGGTCTGGGATTGGCCATTTCCCGCGGCTTGGTTGAATTGATGGGTGGGCGGATTACAGTGACGAGCCTTGAGGGCCGGGGGAGTGTTTTTTCATTTGCACTGCCCCTGCGGCAGGTGGCACCAACGCTCGCCCCCGGTTCGGTATCACGTATTTCCCCCGATGCCATCGCCAAGCCGTTGCGGGTATTGCTGGCAGAGGATACCGAGGAGAATCGCATATTGTTTGAAGCTTTCCTGGCCAAGACGCCCTACCACCTCGTCATGGTCAACGATGGACTGGAAGCCTTGTCACAGATAAAGCAACATCCGTTCGACGTGGTGATCATGGATGTGCAAATGCCCAAAATGGATGGCTATACCGCAACGCGGGAGATTCGCCAATGGGAGCGGGATTTGGGACGCTCCCCCATTCCAATCATTGCCCTGTCGGCGCACGCCATGGAGGGCGAGGAGATACGCAGTCGCGAGGCGGGATGTACCCGATATCTTGCCAAACCAGTACGGAAAAAAGTGTTGCTGGAGGCCCTGGAGCACATTGCCATCGTCTGAACCAATCCCTTTGGTGTGGAATCAAGGGGCGTTTTTTGTTACACTATATCCTATCGTGACCTTACAGATATATCCATATCATTGGTGGAGGCGACTCCCATTGAATGACACGGTCTGAACCGCCAGGTCATACCGTCCAACATACCTTGGTATCACGGAGTCCCGGTGGATGGAGAACACAACCAGTCAGCAAAGAATTTTGATTGTCGATGATATTCCAGCCAACATTGCATTGCTGGCGGAAATATTGCGCGGCCAATATGCTATTTCTGCTGCCATAAACGGTTCCATCGCCCTGGAGATTGCCAGCTCCGAACACCCGGATCTTATTTTGCTGGATATCATGATGCCAGGGATGGATGGATTTGAGGTATGTACAAGACTGAAAGGCAACGAAAAAACCAAGGACATCCTGGTCATTTTCATTACCGCCCTGGATGCCGAGGTTGATGAAATCAAAGGATTTGACCTGGGTGCCGTTGATTTCATTTCCAAACCGTTCAGCAGGGCGGTCATTCAGGCCCGCGTTCGGAACCATTTGAGCAGAAGATTGGTGGAACAATCCATTTCCCGCTTGCATCATGAACATCGTTTGATCCTGGATGCGGCTGGGGAAGGAATCTTTGGTTTGGATCTGGACGGAAAGACCCGGTTCATCAATCAAGCCGGGGCCAAAATACTTGGCTGGAATCAGGAGGAACTGCTGGGAAAACCCATGCATGACACGATTCATGGCAAACGCAAGGATGGAAGTCCCAATCCCATTGAAGAATGTCCGATTTGTGCCACCTTGAAAGATGGAATGACCCGTCATTCGGGGGATGATGTTTTTTGGCGCAAGGACGGCACTTTTTTTTCAGTTCGCTTTACCAGTACGCCCCTATGTGAGGCGGGTCAGGTGCGGGGAACGGTTGCGGTATTTCAGGACATTACCCAACTCAAGTTGCTGGAGAAAAATGAGATTCAGAGCCAAGCCTCGCGGATTGCCATCAGCGCCTTGTTGGAAACCAGCCTTGAACCCCTCTCCCTGGACAGACAACTCGACGTTGCCTTGGAAATTGTCATGACGGTTCCATGGTTATCCATTGAGCGCAAGGGATCCATTTTCATTGTCGATGAAACCAACGGTGATTTGATCCTTCGTGCCTCCAAAGGACTTGCCCCTCCCTTGCTTGCCTTGTGCGCTCGTCTTTCCATGGGTCAATGTCTTTGTGGTCAAGCGGCCAAAACCAGAAAGACGATATTTTCCAACAAACTGGATGAAAACCATACCGTCCGTTTCGCAGGAATTCACAATCATGGTCATTATTGTGTTCCTATTATATTTCAAAAACGTCTCCAGGGAATTTTGAACTGTTACATCCCCGCTGATCTTCCCTATTCCCCTGAGGAAGAGGCTTTCCTGATGACCATCGCCAATACCCTGGCTGGTATTATCGAACGCCGTAAATTGGAAAAAAAATTGGAAGAGGTGCATCAACAATTGGCTTTTGCCGCACTTCATGATGATCTGACGGGATTGCCCAATCGGGTATTATTCAAGGAACGTCTTGTTCAGGGCATTTCCCTTGCAGTCCGTGAAAAAACGGTGATCGGGCTGCTGTTTTTTGACCTGGACTGGTTCAAGCAGGTCAATGATACCCTGGGACATGATGTCGGGGATAAACTGCTCCTATCGGTGGGTAACCGGGTCACATCTTTACTGCGCAAGTCGGATACGTTGGCGCGTTTGGGGGGGGACGAGTTCGCGATCATTCTGGGTAAAATTTCGGGAGAAGAAGATGCTGTGATCGTGGCGCAAAAGCTGATCGACATGCTCAGTGAACCGTTTCAACTGGGGCCACACGAATGCCGAATCGGTTCCAGCGTGGGCATTGCCCTGTTTCCATTCCACGCCACGGATCCTGAAACGCTTATCATGTACGCCGACTCAGCCATGTATGTCGTCAAGCAAAAAGGCCGAAACAGTTATTCCGTATTTTCCGCTTCTGAGTGTCATAAAGAAATCCCATAATCAATTCCTGCCTCTTCACTAACGAACCCAGTCTTTTTTCTCAGGGCTAGCCATTGAATTCAACCCCACCGCAAACGGTACAAAAAGAGAAAAGACGTTCCAGTATCAGGAAAAAAATATCTACTGGATATGTCGTTGGCTTTTTCTTTCAAGTATTGTTCATGGTTTTTATATTTCTCAACATGCTCTTGATTGAGAAAAGAATTGAATCCTACTATGCCATATCCAGGCTGAATGATGTTACCCTGGAAGCAAGGCGCTTTGAAAAAAACTATTTCCTCTATCACGACCAAGGCGATATTGTTCGATCCTTGGCATTCGTGGCCAAGGCACAAGAGATCATTAGGGATGAAGCGGGGCTTTACGATCAATCCTGGCTGTTGAAAATTAGTGAATTATGGTTGCGCCCCTTTGAAAAAGTCGATTATCAATACAACAATCAATCAGACAATAGAAACAGGATTTTTAAAACGATATATGAATACAATACGCTGCTTACACAACTCCAGTTAGGATATGCGCAAGCGCAATCATTGCAGGCATCCATTCGCACCAAGGGACAAATAGTGACGGAAATTGTTGAACAACTGAACCTGGATGCGGTCAAACATATTCAGGCGTTGTTCCGAGCGATCAAGTGGGTCCTGGTTTTTTTGCTGGCAGCATTTCTCATTGCTACCATTATTGCAACCCAATTTATGGTGCAATCCGTCACAAATCCCCTGCGTTCCCTCGAAACAAGCATGAATCGCATATCTTCGGGCAATTTTTCCATGTTGCCCATTTTGCCCCGGCAAGATGACGAAATTCGTTCCATGCATCTGGCTTTTAATCGCATGCTTGAGGAGCTTTTCGAACACCGCCGCGAAATAGTGCGTTCCGAAAAATTGGCCTCCCTGGGAACAATGTTGGCGGGAATAGCCCACGAAATCAACAATCCGTTGTCCAACATATCCACATCTGCCGAACTTCTTCTCTCCGAGATGTCTGGAGCGGACCTTGAACTTAAAAACAGATTGATCAACCATGTCATTGCGGAAACCGACCGAACGCGTGACATCGTTAGAACCGTATTGGAATTTTCCCGGGAACAGTGTTCCACCAAAAGCCCAACCCATCTGCTCTCCACCATCAATGACGCCCTGCTGTTGATTCATGGTAAAATGAGCAAGACTCAGGTCGATATCCGGGTGGACATGGAACATACTGTTTTTGCCAACAGGCAACAATTGCAGCAAGTTTTTATCAATTTATTGAAAAATGCCGTCGAAGCCATGGAAATGTCTGGCGGATTGAAGAAAATTTCCATCATTTCCAAAGAAATGGACGATGGCTTCCTGGAGATTGGCGTTACCGATACCGGGCCAGGATTATCATCCGATTCCTTTCAAATTATTTTTGATCCATTCCATACGACAAAAGATCCTGGTAAAGGGACTGGTCTCGGCCTGTTTATTACCCACCAGATCATTGACGAACATGGCGGAAAAATACGTGTGGAAAGTAAAGCTGGTCAGGGTGCCACTTTTAAAATAAAATTGCCCATTGGGGATGCAACCCATGCGTGATCAGGCACAAATATTGATTGTTGACGATGAACCCATTACTCTGAATAATTTGCAGTTGTTTCTCAGCAAAGAGGGGTTTGCCGTCTGTACCGCCAACAACGGTAGTGAAGCCCTGGAGCTGCTCAAGAAACAATCATTCGATGTCATTTTGACCGACTTGCGTATGGAAAAAATAGATGGATTGCAATTGCTGCAATTCTGTCGTGAAAAACAGCCGGAGGCTGGAGTCATTCTCATAACCGGTTTTGCCACTGTCGATACCGCTGTCAAGGCGATGAAACAGGGTGCCTTTCATTATCTCACCAAACCATTCAAATTTCATGAACTGCTTCAGACGGTCAAGGATGCGGTAGCCCAATCCTTGCCACGGCGAATCAACAAAGATCTGGAGAATAAACTTCTAAAAGGACACGACTTCGGGGGAATCATCACCCAGGATCCCCACATGCTCGGTCTGTTGGAAAAAGCCAGGGATTCCGCCTGTTCTGATTGTTCCATCATGCTTTCCGGGGAATCGGGGACGGGAAAGGAACTGGTAGCCCGTTATATTCACGATTGTAGTAGTCGCGCCCAGGCCCCCTTTCTTGCCATCAATTGTGGGGCTTTGACGGATGGATTGCTTTCCAATGAACTGTTTGGCCATGAAAAAGGTTCGTTTACCGGTGCCAATGCTACCCAATTGGGACTATTGGACGCTGCCGAATCCGGGACTCTATTTCTTGATGAAGTGACGGAAATGAGCCTGGCCATGCAAGTAAAATTTTTACGTGTCATCCAGGAACATGAATTTTTTCGGGTTGGCAGCACCGTACCCAAAAAAATTAATGTGCGTTTCATTGCCGCTTCCAATCGTAATATGAGTCGCATGGTGGCATGCAATGAGTTCCGACAAGATTTATTTTACCGCCTGAACGTGGTTTCCCTCAAACTTCCGCGCCTGCAGGACCGCAAAATGGACATTGGTCTCTTATCTGTCCATTTTCTTAAAAAACACGTTGGTGCCAAGGGCAAAATGCAACCCAGCCACATATCTGAAGAGGTGATGGAAATTTTGGCCAACTATTCCTTTCCGGGCAACATTCGCGAGTTGGAAAACATCATTGAACAAGCTGTGGTCATGGCCAAAGGCCCCGTCATCGAGACAGCTCATCTCCCCGAGGATATGCAAGTTATGCAGGGATCCCTCCTCAAGGAACAGGAAGACGTTATCCCTTCCCTCGAAGACCATGAAATGAACTATATACACTGGGTTCTTGGGAAAACAAACAACAACAAAACCCGTGCTGCGGCACTGTTGGGTATTGATCGCGCCTCCCTTTGGCGAAAATTGAAACGGCATGGCCTGTAATGTTTCGGGGAAAGTGTTGCATTTTACCACACCGATGCATTCTTTAATCAATATATTGTTTTTCCTATATTTTCTCTATTCTTCGCCCATCTTTTGAGAAGATACTGGTACCCCCGATGGTGCAAAATACACCATCTGAATATCTCCACGTACGGGATCAATCTGCAAATACTGTCCTTTCCCACCACCATTTCATTCGACGTTCTTTTCCCCTTTGTGATCCAGGATTTATAGCTGTAAAGCAAACTCTGTTGCATTTTGCACCACATTCATCTCCCTGAAAGAACAATATGATTATTTATTATTGTTTTTCAATCATATATAGCATGGCTTGCATGTTGCATTAACAATTGCACAGTGAAAAAATAATTAACATTCTAACCTTATACTGAGAAAACAATGGACAAAAAATCTTCCGAAAAACTTGGTGGTGAAACAGGGCGTGGCAAGGGTCAACCCTTGGAGCCCGATACGTTAACCAATCCGTCACCCCCTCATGTACGACTTCAGACGGCAGGAGCGGTACCCAAAAATCTGAAAAAGCTAAAAAAAATCTTGGCAGCCATGGGTGAAGGCCTCGCTAATCAACACCTGAGCGAGTCGGCAGCAACGCAAGATTTTAGTTTATTGACATGGCCAACCATCACTGAAAAAGAAATAAACAAGGAGCGCTCCTCACAAGATGCCAAGGGGCTGAAAAATAGCGCAACCTCCATCAAAAGAATTCTGGTCGTTGGGCATGAGTGGGGGTTCTCCGATGTGCTGATATCTAAAGCTTTGGGCCTTGCACAAAGAAATGATTGCGGCATTGTGGCACTGAATGTGATCCCTGTGGCAGAAAGTTTTTTTTCCGCCTTAAGCAGTAATGCCAAAGATGAAATCATGGAATTGGTCGATAAATCCGTTACCAAATTTCGCGAGAAAGTCGCTTCCTTGGGAATTCCATTTACCCATCTGACCAAGGTGGGTAAAGGCAATGTCGTTGCGGAAGAAGTGGACAATAACCTTAAATCGATCTCTTTCGTATTGGTTGATTCGGGCTGGAAAAAAGAAACCATTCAATCCTCCATTGCAGTCCATTATATGGAAACTGCAAGCTGTCTAAGCTGATAAGTGGATGCTTCTTTTCAATGGATACTGACAAACTGGATCATGCAACACACGCATTGACGCAATAACCAATGCGGTTCTGAATATCTGTTCATATCACTCAAGAGGAATGACACACCATGCACGCAAATAAAAATACTGCACGATCACCCGGTGCCCTGGCCTACACCCTGTTACTCGGCATAATCAGCGCCACCCTTTACCTGCTTCTCTATTTGTATTCCGACATTCTGACGAACATTGCCACCATGATCCGCCAGGGTCACAAGGGATACGTCGTTATACCCATTGGCATTGCTTTGATCTTTTCTTTCGTGCATGGTGCGTTCACAGGACGGTTTTGGGACCTTTTGGGTCTCAAAGCCAAGAAATAGAGGGGCGGGTGGCATGGAAAACATTCAGTTTATCGATTTGTCGGTATCATCAACCATTATCCTGTTCCTGGTAGGTTTTGTTGGAGGGATGGTGAGCGGTTTCATAGGTTCGGGTGGGGCCTTTGTACTGACGCCGGCCATGATGACCATGGGAGTGCCTGCTATTGTGGCTGTGGCCAGCAATATGGCCCATAAGTTTCCCAAAGCCCTGGTTGGAGCCTATAAACGCAATAAATATGGCCAAGTGGATATTAAACTTGGCGTTATCATGGGAATTTTTGCCGAAATCGGTGTTCTCATCGGCAAAAACGTCATGGTACACATTCGCGCAACCTTCGGGGCAACGGGAACCAATTTATACGTGTCATTCGTGTTTGTTGTGGTGTTGGCCATCGTCGGCGGTATTGTACTCAGGGATGGTATCAAGGAAAAACGCTGTGAGGGCAAATCGGATAACCAGGAACCTAAGGAATTGCTCCCTTTGACACGCTGGGTACGCGGATTGGTGATTCCAGGAACCATGATTCATTTCAAATCTATCGATGCCAAAGTATCCTTTTTAATTCTGGCCCCCCTGGGGATAGCGACGGGTATGTTGGCGGCCACTATCGCGGTTGGAGGGTTCATCGGGGTGCCGGCCATGATGTATTTTCTCGGTCTGCCGGCGTTGATGGCAAGCGCTACCGAATTGGTTATCGCCTTTGTCATGGGAATGGGAGGCTCCGTTTTGTATGCCATGGAAGGAGCTGTGGATATCCGCCTTTCCATGATCATCCTTGCCGGTTCGTTGTTTGGTATACAAATCGGTGCCATCGGTACTACCTACGTCAAGGACTATGTGGTCAAGTTTGTCATGGCTGTCATCATGCTTCTCGTCCTGGTCAGCCGCTTCTTCTACATTCCTGGATATTTGTCGGAATTGGGGCAAATCTCCCCCATGGACCACGACACCATCCGCATTCTAAACGGGATTGGTGAGGGTACCCTGTTTTTTGCCCTGCTTTTCGGGGCCATCATCATTCTGCGTGCCCTCTACAGCGGCATTCGCGATCATCACTTGGCCCAAAGTACGGACAAAGACAAGGATTTGGGTGCAGTCGCCGCACATTTGCAATTGTCACCCGTGGGTCGCTTTGAACGCTTCCTCGTGGCCAGTGATGGGTCCGATTTCAGCGCCGCCGCAGTCCGCGAAGCCTTTGGCATGGCGAAAAAGTGTGCCGCACAGGTTCATGTCATGTCACTGGTGGCGACTGGCATCGAATACGGTGGGTTGGGGGAACCTGTCCTCAAAAAAGAACTGGCCATTGCCCAGGACCATCTGGACGCAGTCAAAAAACAATGGGGTACCATGGGTGTCCCATGTGAGACCCATGTGGTACACGGCCAGATTGTAGAACAGGAAATTATCGGGATGGCGGAACAACAGCAGGCCGACCTGATTGTGATGGGTAGACGTGGTCGCCGGGGCTTGGCCCGTATGATGCTCGGTCATGCCACCGCCAACGTGATCGGTAAATCAAACTGCAACGTTTTGGTAGTACCCCGGGCGGCCCAAATCGAAGGACGCCATATCGTTCTTGCCACCGATGGATCCCGATATGCCGACAACGCTGCTGTAACGGCGGGACACCTGGCAAATAAAATCAAGGCGCCCGTTACCGTGGTCACCGTGGTGGAAACGGATTCCGAAGCGGGGGCGGTTACCAAGGCGGAACAAACTGTCAAGAGGATCGTCGAATATCTTAAAAATCAAAACGTTTCCGTGGAAGGGCGGACCCTGGTTGGTCGTCCCGATGCCAAAATAATCGAAGTTGTCCAGGAAAAGAATGCCGATTTGATCATGGTGGGCAGCCATGGACTCACCGGACTGGAAAGGATACTCGTTGGAAGCACTACCGAGCGCATTCTCAACGGTACTTCAACGGCGGTTTTTGTAGTCAAGGGCGTCTGATTTACAGTTGAACCAGACCGGGTTGAACCAGAAAAAGCGTTCAGGATCATGCGTGACGGATCCATAATCAACATGCGGAATGACAAAAACCCCACCGGCATCAGCCGGTGGGGTTGCAATTTCACTCAGGTGTTTTCTCCACCAGGCTCGCATCGTAGCGCACCCAACAGTTACGTCCACGCTTCTTCGCAGCATACAATGCCAAGTCTGCTGCCTTGATCACATCCCAAAGATCTTCACCGTCCGCCGGAAAACCAGCGACACCAATGGATACCGTTTTTCTCAACACACCACCCGCATAATTGATTGACAATTTTTCTACAGCCATGCGAATTTTTTCTGCCAGTTGCGGACCGGTATATTCCAGATTCTCCTGTAAAATCACCATAAATTCTTCGCCACCATATCGAATGACAATGTCCGAGGTTCGCACTTGGCCCAGCAGGGTCGTGGCAAAGGCTTTCAACACCGCATCTCCCACATCGTGTCCATAGGTGTCGTTGACCTTTTTAAAGTGGTCCAGGTCCATCATCAATACAGAAAGGGCGTTATTTCTTCGCCGAGTCGTCGCGACAAGGGTCTTTTCATACTCGTTGAGGAAACGGCGATTGTTCAGCCCTGTCAAAGGATCCTTGAGGGCGGAATCCCTGAGGGCATCCAACAAGCGTTTGGCTTCCACGGTAGGCGCTGATTCACGAAGAAAAGTCAAAATAAACGGCAATAAAAACTGATAAACCGGACCCTCGGAACGTTGGGTCACCAACTGAATAACCGCCCCCACATGTCCGGAATGAAATACCGGTAAACACAGATGACCCAGATTTATGGTGGCTTCACCATGTTCAAACTTGCCACAAATAAATGGGTTGGAGTAGGAATCAACGATACTGCCCGTACGGTAGGCGCGGCAGGAGTCGGCATGAAACAATACCCTGGAACTGCACCAACGGCATGGTCGATTGGGCTCACCATCGACGATAACCGCTTTCATGGTATTTTTGTCATAATGGACTTCGTAAATCGAAAAATAGGCCAAGCCAAATTTACCCATCAACAGACGACTGATTCGTAAGTACACTTCCGATGTGCTGTTATCTTCCTCTACGGCCTGCTTGAACTGCGCCACTTCCAGCAAGGTTTCCACCATTTCCGTGGTGACTGTAACCAGATTGCTGTCGTCTTTGATGGTGTACCGGATCAATTTTGAAATATCGCTGCTGATGGTACCCAGGTTGATTTGTAAATGTTGCATGAGACGATTGAAGTCTCTGGAGATGAGGCCCATTTCGTCCTGGCCGTGATAGGCGATTTTGCCGCTAAAGTCCCCAATTGTGGCACGCGCCACCACCTTTTGTACCTCCTCAGCCGTAGCCACCACGGGGGCAATTTGGCGGCGGAATGAATATGCCAGGAATAGGGAAAATATGACAACGATGAAAAGCATAGACACTATGGTCATCAAGGCTTTGGTGCGCAATGTTTCCATGGAGAGGTAAATGGTGACGACTCCCAATACCTTGCCAGGCGATGTTTGATGACAGGAAAGGCAATTGGGAGTCCCCTTCTCGGAGGCTATAAAAGGTATGGTACCGCGAAATGTGAGCTGGTTCGCATTGTCCGTCATGGAGAAATCCGGTTCGCCACTTTCCAAAACCTGACGGTCGATGTCATCCATGGTTTGCTCGCGATCCAGGCCAGGACCATGCTGGCGGATGACCTCGGGACCACGAATAACACGCACCGCAGAGAGTGCCTCAATTTCTGCCAACCTGCGAAGAAATTGATCCCGCCTGTCAATGGTTTGATTAATCATGGATTCCGTCAAACTTACGCGTATGACCTCCGCCACAGAACGCACATGGTCTCTGGCGGTGGCAATCGAAAATTCACGAAAAGAAATCAGACTGACAAAAATCAACATAATAATCATGGCACCCGAAAGGCCAACAATCATGAATGTTGTTTTTTCTTTTAGATTCATGCTATCGAAAATATTAATTAAAGGATGATTCATAGACACGACCCAATAATACATCTATAAAATGTTATTATGAGGCGATCCCCACCCCACCAATAACAACAATTTCACATTACAGTCTATCATGGTTCAGTGAAACAAGGAAATGCCATCCTCTTTTTACGATTATTTATGGCCAGAAACATTTTTTGTCAGTTACCCCTTGACGATAGCTTGGAGTCTGGGGTACTACTCCCCAGGTGTCAGGGCCTATAGCTCAGCTGGTTAGAGCGCACGCCTGATAAGCGTGAGGTCAGTGGTTCAAGTCCACTTAGGCCCACCACATCCACCACGATTCGCAACGTTCCGCCTTGCCACCAGCAGGCACTTGCGCGATGCACGAAATTGGGGATGTAGCTCAATT
>JADGCN010000053.1 GCA_015228975.1 Magnetococcales bacterium | reverse complement strand
AATGGCGTCGTAACTGTCCATAAAGTGTTTTGCGTCGACACTTCGGAATAAACACCACATGATATTTGCACTCCCACTTCGAGTGGCTTAAGCTTTGAGCTTCGTCCATCGGGATACTCCATTGTCATGTGCTTGGCGGCTCACGACTAACGAGTCTCCCGGTGGACTGCTGGAAATGTCAAACTTTTGCTGCCTCCCCGGCAGAGCCGGGGGTTCTCTTATTTTTTGATAGTTTTTTCAGGCAGTAACCGGCCATACCACCGGCAGTTCACCACGCGCAACCTTCTCCAGTTTTTCCCTGACACCCAACATCATCGTCGCCCAATCCCCCATGGTTGGCTGACGAAACAATCGCATACTCGGATACCAAGGCGAATCTTCCCTACCCACCATCCAACGCCAGTCCGCGACAAAAGGCAACAAGACCCAAACCGGCCTCCCCAACGCACCCGCCAAATGCGCAACCGAAGTATCCACCGTAATCACCAAATCCAGATGCGTCACCAACGCCGCCGTATCCGCAAAATCCAATAATTCACTCGTAATATCCAGCCAATTGGCACGGCCGGCAAACAAGATATTCTCAATATACGAAACCCCCAATTGTAAATTTACCAAAGAAACCCCCGCAACCTTCAACAAACTGGCCATCATCATCGCTTCCATGGAACGATTGCGATCATTTGAGTGTCCCGGATTACCCCGCCAAACCACGCCAACCTTCAACCCAGCGCACTCCCGCAATCGTTCACCCAAGATGCGACTGCGCTCCACGTCAGCAAAAATATAAGGAATCATGGCGGGAATGTTCGCAAGTTCGGTTTCAAACACATAAGGCAAACTCAACGTTGGAATGCGATGATCACACACAGGAACCTTTCCAACGTCGTCCGTAACCAGATCAATTCCCATCACACTGCCGAACAACCGAACCAATACGGTTGGAGCAAACACGATAACCTTCGCACCCAATTCCTGAACCATGACCGCATAGCGAATGAACTGAATACTGTCCCCCAATCCCTGTTCACAATGGATTAAAATGGTGCGCCCCCGAGCCAAGGCTTTGTCGGTCAACGGTTCGGAATGCCCTTTCAGTTTGTAGGTCTCCATCTGCAAACGCCACTCGGACTGCAACCAGCCGCGTTTGAACTCACCGACGGCCAGACGGGCCATCCCCTCGTTATAGTAGGCATCGGGATAATCGGGGGCCATCTCTTGCACCTTCATAAATTTTTCTATGGCTTCGTAAAATTGCCCTTTCTTATGAAAAGAAACTCCCAGATTATTCAACGCCTCATGATAGTTAGGATTGATGCTCAAGGCTTGCCGGTAGCAGCGGGCTGATTCTTCAATGCTGTTTTGATTTTGCCGCGCCACACCCAAATTGTTCCAGGCCAAAGCGGAATCATGTACCGGAGCCGTAGCAATGGCTTTTTCAAACCAAAGGGCTGCCTGGTCCAATTGTTTTTGTTCCAACAAGGCCACCCCCAGATTGTTCATGGCGGTGTAATGCTTGGGGTCCAGTTCCAGGGTGCGCCGATAACATTCCGCGGCTTCTTCCAGACGGTTTAATTTTTGTAACGCCACCCCCAGGCCATGGTTGGCCACGACATGATCGGGTTGATGATCCAATGCGGCACGAAAATGACGGATCGCTTCATCGCGCTCGCCGCTGTCCGACAAAGCCAATCCCAGGTTGACAAGGGCATCGACATGGTCCGGCTTGATCTTTAAAGCCATGGCCATCTGTTCCATTGCCTCGTCGGTTTTTCCCTGGCTGGCCAGTGCCCGTCCCAGATTGGTTAATGCATCGGGAAATTGTGGCGCGAGCCGCAAGGCATGGCGGTAGTTGGTGATCGCCTCGTCACTGCGCCCCAGTTCCAAATAGGCGTTACCCAGGTTGTACAAGATAGGGGGGACAGGACCCAGTTGCGCCAAAGCCTGCTCAAAATGGACAATGGCATCTCCATGCCTCCCCAATGCTTGTAACACGGTTCCCAGATTATTGCGGGCATTGGCATAGTCGGGTTTCAGTTCCAACGCCCGATCATAGCTCAATTGGGCCTCTTCCAGGCGTCCCAAAGCTTTGTACGCATTGCCCAGATTGTTATGGGCCTCAGGGACATCACCCTGGTTGGCAATGGCCAATTGTAACAGGGTAACGGCATCGTCATGGCGTCCCGATTGATGGGCGACGATGCCCAGCAGGTGCAACGCCCTGGGATGATTGGGTTGGGTTCCCAATACCTCCAGGCAACAGTGACCCGCTTCATGCAGACGACCAGCTTGCATGTGGCTGATGGCTCGATCCAGGGTGATTTCATGGTTCATGACGTTTCCATGGGTACGGAGTGGATGTTACGACGACCGGGATTTGCCACCATGGGGGCCAGTTCTTCCAAGACGCCATCCATGAGACCGTTCCAATCGTCCAAAGTGGATTGGCGATACAGACGCATGCTGGGATACCAGGGGGAATCCAGGCGATCCAGAAGCCAGCGCCATTCCGCAACCGCTGGCAACAATACCCATACCGGCTTGGCCAGTGCCCCTGCCAGATGGGCGATGGAGGTATCGACGGTGATGACCAAATCCAAGGTGTCCATCAGGGCGGCGGTTACGGAAAAATCGGTCAATTCGTCGGTGACATCCACCATTCGCTTCTTTTCAGGAGAAAAAATCGCCAATTCGTCCGGGGTGGCCCCTTTTTGCAGATTGATCAGGCACAGGCCAGGAATCGCCAAGAGACGGGACATGGGGGTCGAGGTCATGGATCGATGACGATCATTGGCATGTTGCGGATTGCCGCGCCAGGCAATGCCCACCTTGAAAGTATTTTGCCAAGGTTTGAGGCGTTGGCGAAAATACGCCACCTGATCGTGATCGGCGCGCAGATAAGGTACGGTCGTGGGAATGGCATCTGGAGTGGTGATCCCCAACAGAAGCGGCAAGCTTAGCATCAGCATGTAATAATCGCAGGTGGGTATGGGTGCGGCGTCTACGATCCATTGGTCCACTCCTTGAACCGTGGCCAGCAGGCGATACGTTTCCTGCGGACAGGCAACCACCACTCGAACCCCTTTTTCATGCAACGCCCGGGTGAAGCGAATGAACTGAATGGCATCTCCAAAGCCCTGTTCGCAATAGACCAGCACACTGCGTCCCGACTGGGGGGAGATGTCCCAGGCTTGTTGCAGATGGGTGTGGTTACAGTATTTCCGCATCTTCAGCCGCCATTCATAACCGCGCCAGCCCTGCACCCAATCCCCACGCGTCAGCCAAATGACACCTTCATTAAAATAGGCATCGGCGAAATCGGGCTTCAGGCGTTGGCATAGGCGAAAAGCTTGCAAGGCATCCTCCAATTGCCCCCTATCCTGGTAACTCAAACCCAAATTATTGGCGGCGTCCCAATAGTCAGGTTTGCACGCAAGGGCCTGTTGAAATTGTTGCAGCGCGGCCCGGGTATTGCCCAATTTTTGGTAGGCCACTCCCAGGTTGTTGATGGCTTGGGGATAATCGGGTTGAATGGCCAGGGCGGCTTGAAATTGTTCCACGGCCAAGTCCCAAAGAGACTGTTCCAGTAAGGCGGTACCAAAATTATTGTGTCCCCGGGCGCTGCCAGGATTTTTCTGCATCAGATCGGAAAACAAGGCTTGGGCCACATCCCAATGGCCCAGACGTTGCTCGATCATGGCCAGATAGGTTCGGGCTTCAACATGGTCCGGCATCTGGTTCAGGACATCCTGGAAATAAACAGCGGCATCCGCCCAGCGTCCGTGTTCAAAGAACAGCCGACCCACCCCGAGAAGGGCGGTTAAATGATGGGAATCCTGGTCCAGGACGCGCAGAAAAATAGAGATGGCCTCTTCGCTTTGGCCTTGTTCCGCCAATCCTTGCGCCAACAATACCAGTGCCGGAACGTAGGTCCTTTGCATCTCCAGGGCATCGACCAGTGTTGATAATCCGGTTTCAACCTCTCCCAAGGCGAGCTGGGAACGACCCAATGCGGTTATAATTTCCAGGGATCGTGGTTGTTTCGCCCTGGCCAGCAGCAGGTGTTGTACGGCTTCCTGGTGGCACCCCTGTTCCTGGGCGCTCAATCCTGCTTGCAGGTGCTGGTTTGCCTGGTCGATGAGGGTGGTATGCGATGGATTCACGGAATGGACTCGTGTGGCAGGGACTAAAAATGGTCAGGTCGGATCCCTATTATAGGCTGGCGACATGACATCATTCCAATCAAGTATCGGAAAATTCCTGGGCGATGTGATGGAATTGGGCTGCCAGGGTGAGAAAAGCATCGACGATATCAGGATCAAAATGGCTGCCGCGTCCATCTTGTATGATGGCGACCGACTGTTCGTGGCTGAACGGTGGTTTGTAGATGCGGCGACTGATCAAAGCATCGTAGACATCGGCGATTGCCATCAGCCGGGCGGCAACGGGAATTCCATCGCCCTGCAATCCTTCCGGGTAGCCCGATCCATTCCATTTTTCATGATGGGAATAGGCGATTTCTTTGGCGAATTGTAAAAAACTGGTCGACTGGGTGATGCTTTGTTCGGCGGCGGCGATGGCATTGCGACCATGGCTGGGATGTTTTTTCATTTCCTGGAATTCGTCTGCTGTCAGTGGACCCGGTTTTAAAAGAATATGGTCGGGTACCCCAACCTTGCCAATATCATGCAACGGGGCTGACTTGAACAGGCTGGTGATGGCTTCCGGGCTTAACAGGTGTCGGAAACGCGGGTGATCTTTGAGGTACTCAGCCAGCAATTTCATATAGTGCTGGGTGCGGCGGATGTGATTTCCCGTTTCCGGGTCGCGTGTTTCCGCCATGGATCCCATGGCGACCATGGTGACATCCTGCAACTCTTCCATCTGTCGGGTTCGTTCGATCACTTTTTTCTCAAGTATTTCGTTGTAATGCTTGAGTCGGTCGCGAGATGTTTTCAGTTCGATATGGGTTTTAACCCGTGCCAGCAGGATGGATGGGCTGATTGGTTTGGTGATGTAATCGACGGCCCCCAGACTTAATCCTTTGGCTTCATCTTCTATGTCGGTCATGGCGGTTACGAAGATGATGGGGATATCCCGCAAGGATTCCCGGGCTTTGATGCGTCGACACACCTCGTAGCCGTCCATTTCCGGCATCATGATGTCGAGGAGGATGAGATCTGGTTGTTTTATTTCGATAATTTTAAGGGCTGTAAGGCCGTTCAGGGCGACCTGGATCAGGTAATCGGCCGATAAAACACCCCTGATCACGTCAATATTGGCAGGGGTATCGTCAACAGTGAGGATAATGGGTTTGGCGGTTGCCAAGCTCATGGTGCCCTTTCGTGGTGGCGTCAGGAGGAGCCCTGCTCACCGCAATCAAGAAAAGGGGAGGAAAGCGCCTGGACGAAAAAGGGGAAGATTTTGCCTGCGGGGAAGATTTTGTACCCTGTTTTGATGATTGGTCGGGGCGAGAAGATTTGAACTTCCGACCCCTAGCACCCCATGCTAGTGCGCTACCAAGCTGCGCCACGCCCCGACCGGTCAACATCAGAAGTCCGGCATGGTAGCTGGAAAAAGTGGCTTTGTCCAGATTTGTAAAGCGATCAGGCGGCAAAACAGCGCAAAGATCGTTGATGATTCCGGCATGGCTGTTGCATTAGTTTCCTCAAGCGTTGTTGGGAATCATGGACGCGAAAGGCCGATCAAGTCGGTTGAAAGATTTCGCCAAGGAACACAAGTAAAAAGGGGAACGAACCATGGATGTCGCCAGTGCTGCCACCTATTTGATTGACCGCGCTGTGAAAATGGCTTCTGGCCTGCAACAGCAAAACCGGGAAAATACAGCCAAGACTCCGAGTATTAAATCGCCACGGGAAAAGGCTGCCGAACGCTTGAATGAAAAGGGGCCGTCGTTTCGTTCCTCCTCAGCCTATCGTGTTTCCATCTCCAGTGCGGGCTTGCAAAAATTGCAATCGAATGGAACGATTGTCTGATCGATTGGCCTGCTTGGAATGGGCAGATTTTTCCCACAGTTGCGTGTCCTGGCGGCTGCAGTTTTTGCTCCGCCTGGAGGCTGAACGGGTTGCCCAGCAATAGATGTGACCAGGAAGGCTGATCATGCCATGCAAACATGGCGTTGGGGTCTTTCCTGGGATGTGACGGTTTTCCTGTGAACTGGCCTGATGGTATTGTATTTTGGCACTTTCCGCTTAGTCACGGATCCTCTTCCCGCTTCCCGCAAGACATGAAAACCTCTTTTTTCTCAGCCCATCCTTAGGTGACTCGGCAAGCGTTGCCTGTTCGCCATTGGGTTGCAGCAACTTTTTCCTTGCCCTGTTAAAGACTTTGCCCTGTCAGCCAGGAATATCAGTATACGTCTTGTTTGTACGCAAATGGGAGTATATTATGGTATCCTGAAAATTATATAGATAAATATAGGGTTGACATTTTGCCAGCTTCTCATTTATCAATTAAAGATCGTTCTGAGGTTATAGATTAATTTTGTGAACAGTTCGTTAATTGAGTTGGTGAATGTCAATTTTCATTAACCAAGTACGGGTTGGTTCTTCTTTTTGGAGGGAATAGATGGCGATCATCAGAAATATATTGGCCGCATTGGGATTGGTAACATTGCTGGGCTTTGGCTACGCTTTTGTACGTTTGGCTCCGATCATGGCTGAGTTTGATCCCGGGTATATGGAGATTTACCAAGACTTTGCCACCAAGCTTTTGACCACCAAAGATCCTGGCGAGGCCATGATGTGGGCCGTTCCGGTGGAAGATCCAGCCCTGAAGGTGGAAGACGTCAAGGAGTCTCTTAAAAGCTTGGCGGTACAGAACAATTTTCTTTATGTCGGCGAGTCGGCTTTCTACAAACAGGTGGAAGCGGTAACAGGGCAGCCGTATCGACACATTGCATTTTTAAGTTTTTGCGATGCCAAGGTGGGTAAGATGATGGCGGATTATCGTGATGCCTATACAGGGTTCATGCCGTGCCGGATATCGGTGGTGCAGGATAAGAACGGCAAATTGTGGCTGTATTCCATGAATCTGGACATGATGATTCACGGTGGGAAAAAGCTGCCGGACGAGTTGCGTACCGAAGCGTTGAGGGTACGCAACGTGATTTGGAAGATGCTGCATGGGGCGGCGAAAGGCGAGTTTTAATACTGTAGCCGGGATAGCAAGGAGGGGGCTGACAGTTTTTCTGGGGCTGGAAGAAATCCTGATCCTATAACTGATGTCATTGGAGGGTATTATGCATCGAAAAAAGATCCACATGATGGGCCTGATCGGTGGGTTGGTAATGGGGGGGGTCGTTTTGGCTTCCTCGGCCAGTGCTGAGACTGGGCCGACTGCAGCCATGCTGGCCAACACCTGCGCCGGATGTCATGGCACAGACGGCATTTCAGGCGGACCCGCAATGCCAACCATAGCTGGGTTTCCCGCCAACCACGTCAAGACTCTTATGAAAGAGTTCAAGGATGGCAGCCGCCCTTCAACCATCATGGGACGTCTGGCGAAGGGGTACAGTGATGAAGAAGTGGCCCTGATCGCCGATTTCTTTGCTAAGAAAAAATGGGCGAGCGCCAATAGCCATGCCAATTCCAAGCTCGCTACCGCCATAGATCCGGCTCTGGCAACCAAGGGGAAAAAGATTACAGCGGATGCCAAATGTGACAAATGCCACGAGGACGATGGTAAGTTTCAGGACGAAAATACCCCAAGAGTGGCCGGACAATGGCTGGACTATCTCCTTTTCAAGATGCAGGACTACAAAAATGCCGCTTTGAAGGTTCCGCAGGAGAAAAAGATGGAGAAGGCCATGGAAAAGCTGTCTGCGGAAGATTTGACCGCCATCGCCCACTTTTACGCCTCCAAGAAGTAACCTTGTGAGAGGAGACGATACTCATGTCCATGCTGAAGCTGAATCGTAGAGGCTTTGTCAAGCTTTCTGGGGCTGCGGCCCTGGTGGGGTTGTCGACATCGGCGGTACACCGCCCCCTTTTCGCTGCTGATAAAGAGAAAGAAAAGGGACGTGTGGTGGTCATTGGCGGGGGCTATGGTGGCTCGGTCGCTGCCAAGTATATCCGTTTGGCCGATCCTGGCATTGATGTTACCCTGATCGAGCAAAACGAGCACTATTATTCCTGTCCGTTGTCCAACTGGGTTGTTGCGGGATTTCGTGACTTGGAAGTGCAAAAATGGGGTTATGAAGGATTGAAAAAGCATGGGATCAAAGTGGTACATGAGCATGCCACTGAAATTGATCCAGCCGCCAAGACTGTGACCACCAAAGGGGGCACCAAATTCAAGTATGACCGTCTCATTGTCAGCCCCGGTGTGGCATTCAAGCCCGTACAGGGTTACGATGCGGAGGCCGAGGAGAAAATGCCACACGCTTGGAACGCCGGGCCGCAGACGGTGTTGTTGGGTAAACAATTGGCGGCCATGCGCGATGGTGACCCCTTCATTCTGGTTGCGCCGCCAGATCCCTTCCGTTGCCCGCCCGGACCTTACGAACGCGCCAGTCTGGTTGCCCATTACCTCAAGAAAAACAAGCCCAAGTCCAAGGTTATCATCCTGGATCCCAAGGATAAATTTTCCAAAATGCCTCTGTTTCAGGGGGCTTGGACCAAGCTGTACGGTTTCGGCACCGACAAGAGCCTTATCGAATGGATCCCCGGTGGTGAGGGTGGCAAAGTGACCCGTGTCGATGCCAAGACCATGACGGTATATACCGATATGGCCGAGTACAAGTCGAGCTGTATCAATGTTATTCCACCGCAAAAGGCCAATGCCATTGCCGAATTGGCCAAGTTGACCGATGATTCGGGTTGGTGCCCCATCAATTTTGACACCCTCGAATCCAAAATTCACAAGGATGTTCATGTCATTGGTGATGCGGCGCAAGCAACGGGCCTGCCCAAATCGGGGTATGCCGCCAATTCGGAAGCCAAAGTTTGTGCTGCCGCTGTGGTTGCCCTGCTGAACGGACAAAAACCGGGTGAGCCGTCGTTCGTCAACACGTGTTACAGCATGTTAAGCCCGACTTTTGGTATTTCGGTTGCGGGTGTCTACAAGGTGGTGGAAGGCAAGATCAAAGAAGTTGGTGGCGGATTGTCGCCTGCCGATGCCCCCGAGTTTATCCGGCTGCAGGAGGCCACCTATAACGAAAGTTGGTACCAAAGCATCATGGCCGATACCTTCTCCTGATCTTGACCGGCCAGTCTGAAAATACGAAGGCAACAGCAAGCGGGGTGTCCTCACGAACCCCGCTTTTTTGTGGAAAGACCTTGGATTGGAAGGTCAAACGGATTGACAAAGCCATTGGAGTCACTAAATGAAGCGATGGTCGAGAAGCATCCCTTGCCATGCTGCCATGGATTTGTGTAGGCTTTGCACCGATCATGTTCGTCAGACTTGAGCTTGCCGTGGTACCAGTCACACTCAACGTTGATTTCATAATGAAAGTAACCGAACGATGGGAATGATGAAGAAAATTTGGACCTTGTTGATCCGTCCCAATACAAAAATTGCCCTGGGACTGATCCTGGGCGCCGGTTTTCTGGCCGGTATCATCTTTTTCCTTGTGTTTCATTTCACCATGAACGCTACCAACAGTATGACCATTTGCGTTTCTTGTCACGAAATGGAGGGCGTTTACGAAGAGTACAAGGAAAGTAAACATTATTCGAGTCGCACAGGTGTGCGAGCCGTCTGCGCCGATTGTCACGTCCCGAACGGTAAAACTTTTGGTGACTATATTGATAAATTCATGGCCAAACTGACCATTGGCTCCAAAGATATCTATCACCATTTGATCGGTACCTACCCAACACGTGAATCCTTCGACAAAAAACGTTGGCACATGGCGCAAAATGTTTTGGCCTACATGCGTTCGCGTGATTCCAAGGAGTGCCGCAACTGTCATTCCATGGAAGCGATGAACATGGAAGACCAGGATAAGTCGGCTGCCCGCAAACATAAAAGAGTCATGGAGAGCGCCGATAAGACCTGTGTGGATTGTCATGCGGGCATTGTCCACAAGGAGCCCGCGGAGCCAGACGGAAAAGCATCGGGCACTGATGCCGGTCATAAATGAAGGCTTACTCTTTCTCGCTTTGGGAACGGAGGGGAAGATTCCGGTCGTTATGCCATCTCCCCTTGCGTTTTCCTGTCCGGTTTGCTAGACGAAGGTTGGATGGGCTTGGGTGGACCCTGTGGTCGCTTCTGGTTTCCCTGATACCCTCACACCGCCCGGGGCACAAAGACCGATAACTGATAACTTCTAACTTTTTTGGAGAGCCCAGCATGGAAAACAAGGACTTTTTGGTGGTGAACCGCCGCGGCTTTTTCCGATCTGCGGGTGTAGCCGGCGTGGCGGTGGCCATGGGTACTGTCATGACAGGGGTGCCGAAAACCGCAGCAGCCGATATCAATGCCCTGATCGCCGAACAGGTCGGCCAGGGGAACATCACCATGGATAAAGTCGTCGTGGATACCCCGGACAAGGCCGAAAACGGTGCCATGGTCCGTATCCCTGTGGTCGTCAATCATCCCATGGAACCGAACAATTACATCGAAAAGGTCGCGGTCTTTGTCGATGACAATCCCAAGCCTTTCGTTGCCAGCTATACCTTTTTTCCCGAGAGTGGCAAGGTGGACATTGAGTTTCGTCTGAAAATGGCGAAAACGTCCACGGTGCGCGTTGTGGCCAAGAACAATACCGGTGCCCTTTTCGGTTTTTCCAAAAAAATTGAGGTGGCCGAAGGTGGCTGTTCCGGCTGATAAAGCCTTTCAGTCAAGAGTGCCTCGGAACTATCTTACCGTTTGAAAGGACGTACCATGACCATCGGCAGCCCAAAAGTTCGCGTACCCACGACCCCCGTCAAAAAGGGGGAAATGGTCAATGTTAAAACCATGATCCAGCATCCCATGGAAAGTGGCCTGCGTAAGGACAAGGAATCGGGTGAAACCGTTCCGGCCCATTTCATCGTCAGTGTCAAAGCTGTGTACAACGGCAAGCCGGTGTTGGATGCCGTTTGGACCGGCGCTGTATCGAAAAATCCCTACCTCGGGTTTACTCTGCGTGCCGAAAAAACTGGCCCTGTCGAGGTGACCTGGAAAGACGACAAAGGCCAGGAATTCAAGGCATCCGAGACCATCACGGTTGCCTGAACCTGATTACCGATCATGACGTCGTATATGCGGGGTGGGCTGTTGGCCTACCCCGTTTGTTTTTACGCAACGTTCCTTCGCCAGAAGTGGTGTGTGTCGTTTACCGCTGATTTTCGGTGTTTTTGTCCTGCATTTTGTTGATCACCCCCTCAATATCGGGATCTGCTGCGTGCAGGAGCTGCTTGAACTGCGAGCGATAGTTGGAAACAACGCTGGCTCCTTCGATGATGACGTCAAAGACCAGCCATTGGTCGCCCTTGGGGGCCAGCCGGTAGGACATTTCATACTTTTGCCCCTTGGAAACCACCTCGCTGTCGATGCGCACAACCTGGTCGGAGACCGGAACTTCATTGGTAAAATGAACTTCCTCACCGCTGTAGCGTTCAATCATGCCCAAATAAGTATTTTCCAGCATGGTCCGGAAGGCTATGGAAAACCGTTTTTGTTGATCGGGGGTAAATTTTTTCCAGGGCAAACCGACAGAGGCTTGGGCCATACGTTGAAAATCAAACCGGGGATAGATGATATCCTGCAACATCTTACGCCGGGTCTCCTTTTGTCCGGGCCCTGAATAGGCCGGATCTCTCAGGACGGCAACGGCTTGATTCACGGTGCTTTCCAATTCCTTCAAGGCCCCGGAAGCGGCCAACGAGTTGGTTGTGGTCAAGCTGACCAAACAAAGAACGAGGGCGGAAAGGCCCACAGAAATAAAATGACGCCACATGGTTTCGGGTTCTCCAGGCTTAAGCATTAGGTGGCGGGAGTATAGTGCAGGTTAATTGGGTTTTCCAGGAACACAAAACAGGGACGCTGATCAGCCCGATCTTCTTTTCTCCCAAGAGTTACGGACGTGATTGGAACATTTAGCGAATGGTGCCGTGGATAAACTGACTGATCAACTCTTCAAAATTGATGGCGGGTTCTGTTTGCACGATGACACCGTTTTCCTTAAGTGTTTTCTCAGAACTTCCAGGACTTATAGAAATGTAGCGATCACCGATCAACCCTTTGGTGCGAATGGATGCAATGGCATCTTCTTGAATGGGAACATTGGGTTGGATGAACATACGAATTTTGGCTTCATAATTGGCGGTTTCCAAGGTGATATGATCCACTCGTCCCACGAATACCCCGGCGATTTCCACGTTAGCCCCTGTTTTAAGGCCCGATACGGAAGAAAATTTGGCGTAAATGGGGATGTTATCACCGCCGAAGATTTCCATGCGGGCAAGCTTTATGGAAAGCCATCCCAACGCAAGCAATCCCAATAGGACGAACACCCCCACCGACAATTCCAGTCTACCTCCCTTCATGAAGAGGATCCTTTCCTTAAAAAAGAGAAAACAACACAAGCCCTATCAAAGGATATGAATGGGTCCATCCACTTCCCCCCGAATAAATTGGCGAATAACCGGATCAGAAGAGTCCATAATGGTCATTGCCGGGCCTGAGGCCAAGACTTTGCCTTGATGCAGGACGATAACGTGATGACACCATTTGAAGATAGCGGGAACGGCATGGCTGATGACGACCATTGTTGTTCTGGTGCGCAGGAACGTATCGCAGATGAGGTGATGGATGGCATTTTCGATAATGGGATCCAATCCGGCAGTCGGTTCGTCCAGAAGGATGATTTCCGGTCGGGTGATCAAGGCGCGGGCCAGTGCAGCCCGTTTGTTCATGCCCCCGCTCAGTTCGTCGGGGAATTTATGTCCCATGCCGGATAAATTGACATCTTCGAGAGCGCCGAATACCCGCGTTTGAATTTCCGACTCGGAGGTTCGTGTTGTTTCCCGCAAAGGAAAGGCAACATTGTCAAAGACATTCAAAGAGTCGAACAGGGCACCGCCCTGGAACAACAAACTGAAACGCCGCCGTACCGCCTGGAGTTTTTTGCCCGACAAAGACCCGAGGTTCTGGCCGTTCAGGGCGACAATCCCGGAATCGGGTCGCATGAGACCGACAAGATGTTTGAGAGTGACACTTTTACCACTGCCACTGATGCCGATAATGGCGGTGATGGCTTGTTTGGGGATGTCCAGGTCGATACCATTCAGTACCATGCGGCCATCGAGATGCTTTGTCACCCCTTGCATGGATAGAATCGGCACTATGGCAGCCGGGTTGTCATGATACCTTTGGCGATATTCCCGGCACTCCTCGGAAAAGGTATCGGCCAAGCGGGCACGCAATTCGGTGGTTGTGGGTGAGGGGTGTGTGGTCACGGTTGCAAGGTCCTAGAGCATCATGGCGGTAATGAAATAGTCGCTGACCAGGATCAAAACCGAACTTAAGACAACTGCCGAAGTGGTGGCGTGGCTGACGCCTTCGGCGCCGCGCCGCGCAAAATACCCCTTGTAGGAGCAGACCCAGGTAATCACGATGCCAAAGCACAAGGCTTTGATGAGTCCGGTGGTGACATCGTGCATGGAAACGGCCGATTCGATGCCGCCCAGGTAGGTTCCGGCGCTCATTCCGAGCAACTGCACGGCCACGAGATAGCCGCCCCAAATGCCGATGACATCGAAGATGACGGTCAACAGGGGTAGCGCGACCAGGCCGGCCAGGAAACGGGGTACAGCGAGAAAGCGGATGGGAGGAACGCCCATGACATCCAGGGCATCGATTTGTTCACGGATGCGCATGATACCCAGTTCCGCCGCTATGGCTGATCCGGCGCGTCCCGTAATCATCAATCCGGACAGAACGGGACCGAGTTCACGGATCATGGAGAGTGCCACGGCGGGCCCCAAGAGGGCTTCGGAACCGAAGCGTGACAGGGTATAATAGCCTTGAAGGGCCAACACCATTCCGGCAAAAACCGATGTCAAGGCGATCACGAACAAGGAGCGCATGCCAATAAAGTGAATTTGTTTGAATACGTTTCTCAGGCGCCATGGCGGGGAAAGGGAGGCCAGGATGGTTTGCAGGAGAAAAAGAAACATCCTTCCGGTTTCCCGCGTGACCTGTAGGGCGGTGGTTCCCAAAAGCAGAACGGGATGTGCCATACGGGAAAAGGATGGGCTTGAGTTTATAATCGATGGAGTTTTCAATGGGATTGACCGATACCTGTTACTGTGGGGCTTTGGCTGGTTCAGGGGCCCCGTTGTCAAGCCAGTGCAGCATAGGGGAAAACCATCGCAGATGGCTCGCGAAGGCGGTGGGTGGAGTCTCACGCCGCGGAATCATTGCAATCTGCTGAATTATCCCTCATTATTGCGTTGTTGACAAGGCACCGGAAGATAGATCCCATTCCGAGTAATGCGAACCTTCGCCATGTGAGCCGTGTGAGAGGAAAATGATGTTACAAGCAATCCTGATTCTATTTTTAAGTTTCTTTCCTCTTTCCGGGACGATGGCTGCCGAGACCCCTGTAGCCGTTGCCTCTTCCGGAATGGTCGAGAGTGCGGTTGCGGCTGCTCCCGATGTCGCATCATCTTCAACCAGTTCAACCAGACAGACCGATTCGGTGTTGCTGGCTGCCGAAGAGTCCAGCCGTCAGGAAGAAGTTTCCGATCCCCTGGAACCTTTCAATCGTGCGGTTTTCGTTTTTAATGATCTGGTTTATTCCGTCATTATCAAGCCAGTGGCCATCGTATACTCGGCGGTCACACCGGAGGTTTTCCGTATCGCGGTCCGCAGTTTCTTCCATAACCTTGCCATGCCGACCCATTTTGTCAACGCCATTCTGCAAAATAAATTCAATGATGCCGGGCGTGAACTGTATCGGTTTGCCATCAATACCACGGTGGGGGTTCTGGGTTTTTATGATGCAGCCGATCATGTGTTCAACCTGAAACCTGGAAACCGGGACACTGGACAAACCTTGGGTGTTTACGGTATTGGCGATCAGGTTTTCCTGACCTTGCCCTTTTTGGGACCCTCCAATCTCCGTGATTCCATTGGTCTCATCGGGGACGCCGCCCTGGACCCGGTCAGCTATGTACCCCACGATGTGATGGCCAGGTTTGGCATCGAGGTGTATCGCTTTGAGAATGAGGCATCACTCAAAATGGAAGAGTATGAAAGCCTGAAAAAAGCGGCCCTGGATCCCTATATGGCGGTTCGTGAAGCCTATCTGCAAACCCGACGCAAACAAATCAAGGAGTAGATTCTGCGTTGGCTTGCCTGGCTTGAGGAGAGGGCCACCTGGAACTCCCGGGTTGTCGGGCTTGGCATTTGTTCGTGTAGTTCATCTTTTCAAACCGGGTTTGTGACCTATGATGCGTTCAGGCAGTTTATTGTTGGGTTTTTTACTGTGGTTGGGAACGGTTACTCCTGGCTGGACCACGGAAATCGATGAGATTTATGCCCTGGCCGATCAAAAACGGTTTGCTGATGCCATGACCCGGTTGGACAGCTATCTGCAAAAAAATCCCAAGGATGCCCAGGGGCGTTTTTTGAAAGGGTTGATCCTGACCGAACAAAAACGACCCGATGAGGCTATCGCCCTGTTTAAAGCCCTGAGTGTTGACCATCCAAGCCTTCCGGAGCCCTACAACAACCTGGCCGTATTGTATGCCGAAAAGGGCATGTATGATGAGGCGAGCGAGTCTTTGAAAAAAGCGATCCAGACCCATCCGAGTTATGCGACAGCGCACGAAAATCTGGGCGACATTTATTCCAAAATGGCCTCGCAGGCCTACAGCAAGGCGTTGTCCCTGGACTCGCAAAACCGGGGAGCCCAGACCAAGCTGGATATGATTCGTAAATTGTTTGCTTTGCAGGGACCTGAGGTTGGGGCCACGCCTTCTGCTGCGGGTGGTACCAAACCAGCTCCCGCCGCTCCAGCACCACCATCAGCACCCGCAGCCACCAAACCAGAGCCTCCGCCACAACCCGTAGTCGCTGCCGCAGCCCCGGCTGGTGGCGATGCCAAGGAGGAATGTGAGCGCAGCGTTCAGCAGTGGGCCAAGGATTGGTCCGAGAAGAATGCCCGAGGCTATTTGGATGCCTACTCCAGCCGTTTCAAGGCTCCTCCGCCCTTTACCAATCGGGCCGCATGGGAAGCGCACCGCAGCCAAGTCATCAATCAAACAGCATCCATTCGTGTCAGCGTGTCCAATATCCAGGTTGCCCTGCTGAATCCTACCCGCGCCTCGGTCACGTTTAGCCAAAATTATTGGTCACCCAGTTATCAAGACGTAGTCAATAAAACACTTTCCCTGGTTCTCGAAGATGGCCGATGGAAAATTCTCCGGGAAAGTTCTACCAAGTGAAGCCCGGGGAGTGATCGCAGTTCGCTCGCTTGTTGCGCTTATCCTCTCTTTGGCTGTTGGATTATCCGTTTCTTTAGCCTGCGGGGAAGTGAGAGCGGGCGGTGTTACGGTAGAAAAGCTTTTACTGCAGGGTTTGGAGCTGATTGCTCAAGGCCGTACCAGGGAGGCGGAAACAGTTGTTCACGATGTACTGGTTCAACAGCCCGATTTTCGCTTGGCCAATGTTGTGTTGGGTGATTTGTACCTGATGAAAACAGGAAAACTGACCCAATTTGCTTCCGGGGTCGCCGGGTACGATAAAGAACTGGCCGATTTCTTGGCAGAGGCCAAAGTTCGTTTGGAAAACACCAAATCTTCGCCACAGGATGCCATGCCCGGAGAATTGTTGCGTATCTCCGCCAATCACCGTTATGCTTTGGTTGTTGATTTGTCGCGTTCTCGCTTACACTTGTTCCAGAATAAGCAAAGCATCCCGGAAAAAGTGGCCGACTTCTACATTACCATCGGCAAGGAAGGTGGTGGCAAAGAACAGCAAGGAGATAAAAAAACGCCCATCGGACTCTATCGTATTACAGGACGCCTTGAAAGCGGTTCACTTCCAGGATTTTACGGCGCGGGTGCCTTGCCTTTGGATTATCCCAACTCTTGGGATCAACTGCACCACCGTACAGGCAGTGGTATCTGGTTACATGGCACCCCTGTTGAGACTTACAGCCGTCCCCCCCGGGCCAGCGATGGATGTGTCGTATTAACCAACCCCGACTTTAAAGTGTTGTCCCAATGGTTGGCGGTGGATGATCCCGTTGTTCTGACGCAGCATATCGATTGGATTCCCGCCGACGAATGGCGGCGCCGGCGCGAACTGATTAGTCAACGTATCGATCAATGGCGTTCCGATTGGACCCGGTTAAAGGGAACAGGTGTTTTGCGGTATTATTCGACCCAATATCGGAGCGGACACCTGGATGACGCCCTCTGGAATCAACTGCAGGATGGTAACGTTGCTTTGAAGGATCCAGGCATTTTGAGTTATCCTGGTGTTGAGAAGATGGTGGTCGTGACCTGGGAAGGAGTGCCGCAAACTGACACCGGCAATCGCGGGGTACCTATGACGCAGTATTGGCGCCTCGAGGAAAACTCCGATTGGAAAATCATTTTTGAACCGAATGGATAAGTCGCATCATGCACCCGACACAACCTGATGCTCCCAGAAAGGCAGAGCGATTGTTAGCGAGCGTTTCGGCCCATGTCATACTGGTCGATGGCACCATGGAGACTGGGGGAATGCGTATCCTGCTCGGACAGTTGGCTTATCGTGACCATCGTTGGGGCAAGTGGTCGTTTCCCGGGGGATATATGGACCAGGGTGAGGCACCAGAAATCACTTTGTGTCGTGAGGTGCGGGAAGAAACCGGGGTTGAGTTGTTGGCTTGGAAACAAATTCAGATTCGACCCATGCTGCATCTGGAGCATCCCCATGTCAGCCTTTTATATTCCAGTAACCATTGGCAGGGTAATCCAACGTGTTTGACCCGGGAGTTTTTGGATCTCAGGTGGGCCGATCACTCTTTTTATGGGCAATTGATTCGGGAGAACGCCCTGGCCTACCCGTGCATGCAGGAGCAGGTGCAATTTTTGGGATGGGTATTTTGACTGGCGAAAATCCATAGTGACAAAGGGGTATCGGGTGAGGCGGATCGTTCTACGTTCGTGCTTTTGTTTGCTGGCAAGTGTGGCGATGGCGTGGGCTGAAGGTGGCCAAACTCCTCCTCCCGTCCATCGCGATACCCAAACCACTCAGGAAGCCTTGGATGAGGCCCAGGAACTTTTCCTGGACGCCATGGATGCCTTGAAGCGTGCCGGCAAGCTGGCTTATGAGAAAAATGCCCCGGAAATGCGTGGAAAAGCTGAAAAGACGCTGGAAGAATCCAAAAAAATACTGGAGCAGTGGATGGATCGTGTCAAGAAGGAGATGGAAAGCCCCAAACATAGCCCGCAAGACAAACCCTCCGAACCCAAAAAGGAAAAGCAGTCTTATATTTGATTAGACGTTGTCGTGCGTATGGGGTAGAGTTTTTTGATAAGGAGGATTGCCATGGGCAATACGATTGCGTTTGACACGCACGCTTTAAGTCAAAAAGCTTCGGGAAGCTGGGGTGGATGAACGGCAGGCAGAGGTCCAGGCCGAGGCCATGGTTGATTTGGTAGAGGATCGTTTGGCTACCAAGCGAGATATTGCCGACTTGAAGCGGGATATCAAGGAATTGGACACCAAGACCGAAACCAGACTCAAGGAACTGGAGCTGCGCATGGTGATCAAGATGGGTGGTATGATCCTGGCGGGGATTGGTATTTTATTTGGTCTTATGCGGGCATGGCCATTGCCGGTTCAGTTTGTTCCTGCCCAAGAGATACGTCACACAGTTCCGACTGCTCTACCGGGGAAGTAGCGTGGTCCAAAAGGGGGCACCATACCTTCCGGAAGTATTGTTTTCCTAGCCGTACCACGGTTGATCGATACGACCCAGGTGGACCGGTTGTGGTAAGACATGAAGAAAGACCGACTGGAGGGCCTCGCTGATATTGGGATAGAGTATTCCGGGTGCGAGGTTTTCCAACGGCAACCAGACGATATCCAGAGCCGAGGTTTCTGGTCGGCGACACTGGGGGGTGCCGGTGAGACTGGCCATCTGAAAAACCATATGCAGGGTGTGTTGATCCTGGACCAATGTTTCCGCGATGAATTGAAGATGAGCAACTGAAATCGTTACGCCGAGTTCTTCGTGAAATTCGCGGATCAATGTATCAACAAGTGTTTCCTGACCTTCGTGACCACCACCCGGGAGGTTGTAGCGTTCCCGACCACCATAGGAATAGCGCAAGGTGAGGAGTTTCTTGTTGACGATCCAAATGCCACTGGGGCGAATTCTCATGGTCACGTACACACTCTCCTGATTTGGCAACACACGAGAGTTTACCGGACTCTACCGTTCCTTTACTCCCCCTCGGATGCCTCCCCGGCGACTGGTTTGGCGGCTTTTCTTTTTTTAAGTTCGTTCATGGCATCGGGTTTGACCTTGACCTCCTGATCTCCGAAAAGAATGCTCTTCAACCAGGCAAAAGCGAATTCGGTCAACGCTTGGTCATCTTCGCGTATTTTGCGTTCGGTATCGGGATCGACCTGAAAGCGTTTGAGAAAACTGGAATCAAACACAAACCGGCGAAAGGCATCGGGATTGGTACTGGCCATGTAGAAAAATTCGGACAATTGCGTGGAAGTGGCAACGGTGTCCCCTGCGGAACGGCGCTTCAAAATAACTTCCATCCATCCCCGATTTTGTTCGTCGTAGCCGTCCGACCCCTGGTCAGCACGCCATTCCTGGATGCTCCAATCCTTGCTTTCCCGGTGACCGTGGCAAAAATCTTCCTTGATCAAAAAATAAAATTCTTCTTCATTCGTAGCCTGTTGTTTGTGCATCAGCGCCATACCGATGGGATAATAACGGCAGGCCACCGGGCGGTCGGTGTAGATGCGGCACCCTTCGGGGGTGTTGAAGGGGCATTGACCGGTTTCGGGATCCATGCGAATCAAGGGTACAGGGAGTTGGCCCTTGGTCAGGGTGAATGGGGTCGCGTATTGATAAAGAAAGCTTTCGACGTCCAGGTTGAGACGCCGACGGATGCGTATCAAATCGTAAGGCGTTAAAATAATTTCAATATTGCGGCAGCAGGCGTTGAAACAATCGATTCCGGGATGGCAACGAAAATGGAAATGTTCCTTGCTCGTCATGCGTACCGGATGCAGGACATTGCGTACTTCCCGGGGTAGATCACGCAGCTCCTCATCAAGTTCAAGGGCCTTGTTTCGGTCTTCCTGGTAATCTGACACGGGATTCTTCTCCTAAACCGCAACCAGTGCGGGATATGTAGTTTTTCTGCGTCATTCCCGCGAAAGCGGGAATCCAGAAAGTCAGGGAATAGTTGAAAGTTTTCCTGGATCCCCGCTTTCGCGGGGATGACAGAAACTACGCATCCCAAGATAGGTGCGGTTTAAGACAAGGAGACAAAAGAGGGGAGGGGTGGGGACAAGCCCCACCCCCTTTGCAGCTTGCTTACGGCTTCGGCACGAGATCTTTGTGCGCCCGCTTGAAGGCGGTCCACTCGCCCGTTGCGGGATTGATCCGGCTGTTGACGAAACATTTCCAATTCTTCTCGTCAACAAAGTTGTAGGTCATGTTGTAGTAGAACCCGGGAT
>JADGCN010000052.1 GCA_015228975.1 Magnetococcales bacterium | reverse complement strand
CTGGATTCCCGCTGGAGCCTGCCCTCGAATGCTTTAATCGAGGGCGGGAATGACGGTTGTCTTGGTCACGAAAATCGGTTTTTACCGCCATTTTCTTTCAAGTTTGAGTGTATCGACTCTGGAAGACGTTGTGGCGTTAATGGTATGCTGCTATGTTAATGTAAAGCAGCGTTTGGACTCGTCATCGAAAAGGTGAAACATGGCAGAAGATGCGGAAAAGGAAGAATCAGGGGGTGGCGGCGGCGGGGGATTGATCAAAATCATCCTGTTGGTCGTGGGGTTGTTGGTTGGCGGCGGCGGGGGATTCTTTTTCGGCAAGGGATTGGGCGAAAAAAAGGCCCAGGAAGCACATAAACTGGAACCCGTTGCGGAAACAGTCACCAAAGATCCCAATTCCATGGTCGGGGAAATGTTCAAGTTGGAACCTTTTGTGGTCAACTTGAGCGAGCCACGCGGCAATCGCTATCTGAAGTCTACCATCGAGTTGGAAATGGACGGCGAAGCGCTCAAGGCGGAATTGGAACGACGCAAAGCGCAACTCAGGGACACCATCCTGCAACTCCTGACATCCAAATCTTCGCAGGAATTGCAAGCCTTGGAGGGAAAATTCCGTTTGCGCGACGAATTACTCAGCCGCATCAATGCCATGCTGGTTAACGGCACGGTGACGCGGGTCTATTTTACCGAATTCGTCATCCAATAAAACGCCAACATGACTCAGATCCTATCCTCCGAAGAAATTGATGCCCTGATGCAAGGGTTGGAAGAGGGATCCATTGACCTGGAAACAGTCGATGGTGACCTGCCAGCCGCTGCGGAAGAAAAAAAGGTTACCGCCTTCTTTTTCGGTCAAAAAACCGCAATCCGCGTTGGGGCCATGCCTGGCCTCGACCTGATCAACGAACATTTGGCGTCACAACTCTCTTTCAAACTGAGCCAAAAGGTGGGGCGCGAGGTCCATGTCCAGCCGAAAACGACCACCAACCAAATTTTTGGCCGCTTTTTGCACGGACTCGATCCACCCATCTTCATCAGCATCCTACGGGTGGAACCGACTCAGGCCATGAGCCTGATCTCCATCGACGGCGATGTGATGTACCACATTCTCGAAGGTTTCTTTGGCGGCAGCGGCGACTCGGAGCGTCCCTACCGCAATTTTTCCCCGTTCGAGATGAAAGTCATTGATCGCATCATGGATGTGACCCGCGAACAGCTTGAGCTGTCGTGGAAAAAACTCGACAATTCGTTCAAATTGATCCTGACCCGCTGGGAAAATCAACCGCAGTTCGCTGCGGTCATGCCCTTGGATGAGACGGTTTTCCTCATCTCCTTCGCCGTGGAAGTCGGTGATGCCGAGGGCAGTTTGACCGTCTGCTACCCCTCTGTCATCCTGGAACTTTTCAAACAACAGCTCAAGGTTGGTTTCCAGGCCAAAGATCAGGTCGAGGGTTCTTCGGCCTGGATCGATTCCCTGGTCCATCAATTGGGAATGGTGTCGTTGCGGGTATCTCCGGTTATTTCCAGAGAAACCATGTCGGTCCAGGAAATGTTGGATCTTAAACGGGGGGATGTCATCACCCTCAGCAATGATCTGGCCAGTGATATTTCCGTCGAGGTTGAAGGAAAAATCAAGTTTTTGGCCCAGGCGGGGATCGTCCGCGGAAAGAAAGCGGTTCGCATCACTCAAATCGTTCCCGAAGATAAGTGATCATACACCTACAAGGATTAGATCAGGAGACCTTGGTAAATGGAAGACAACGAGACCGACAATCTTGATTTTGACATGGCCCCCCTCGCCGGGATGGACAACATGTCGGTAACTCACGGTGTTCCAAAAAATTTGGAACTCCTCATGGACGTGCCGTTGAATGTTTCGGTGCGCCTGGGGGCTGTCCACATGCAGATACGCGACCTCCTGAAGCTCAACAAGGGGGCGCTGATCGAACTGGAAAAAGAAGCGGACGACCCCCTGGAAATCCATGTCAATGATCGCCTCCTGGCCTACGGCGAGGTGGTTATGATCAAGGATAAACTGGGGATCCGCATTACCGATATCGTCTCCCTGAACGAAAGGTTGGAGAATTTGCGCGGATGACGGAATCCAAATACTCAGCCCAATGGGTATTGGCAGTTCTGTTCACCTTGGTTCCGGCAATTCCCGCCCGGGCCGAAGAGGTCGATATTGTCGTCGATCTGTGGGCCAAGGCTGTCGAAATGGCGGGTTATCTCCTCATTTTCATTGTCCTGGCCGCGTTGGCGGTCCACCTGACCAAACGATACCAACCACGGTGGAGTTCCCCGGGTCCCATTCAACTGATGGATGGCCGCGCCCTGGGACCCGGAATCGGCGTCCGATTGGTTCGTGTTGGCTCCAAGGCATGGCTTTTGGGGGTCACCCGCGAACGCGTCTCCCTTCTGGCGGAACTGGGGCCGGCTGACCTGCCCGCTGTCCAACCCACCGTTGTTCCGCAAAACACAACAGGGGGTGAACCGTGAGGATCTGGGCCAAAAGGGGCATTTTCCTGGCGTTGCTCCTGTCGGCATGCATGTGGCTCATCACCATCGATGCCGCCAATGCCGCCAATGTGAAACTTCCCGGCGTCACCTTCCACACCGGCGAAGCAACCGGTGAAGCCGACCCGGAACAGGTGGGGATCGGGCTGCAAATCCTGGCCTTCATGACCCTGTTTTCCCTGGCGCCGGGTTTGTTGGTCATGGTGACCTCTTTCACTCGGGTGATCGTGGTGATGTCTTTTACCCGCCAGGCCCTGGGTCTTCAAGGACAACCGCCTAACCAGGTCTTGATCGCCTTGTCTTTGTTCATCACCATGTTCGTGATGGGACCGGTGTTCGATAAAGTCTATGACACCGCGATCAAGCCCTACCTGGACAAACAAATCAAAGAGGAGACCGCGATCAAACGCGGCATCGAACCCATACGCGCTTTCATGCTGCGCCAAACCCGGGAAAAAAACCTGTCTTTGTTGATCCGTCTGTCGGGAGAGAAAAAACCTCAAAGTATCAATGATGTCCCACTCCGGTTGGTCATTCCCGCCTTTTTGCTGTCGGAATTGACGACAGCATTCCAGATTGGTTTTTTGATTTACCTCCCGTTTTTAATCGTTGACATGGTGGTGGCCAGCGTCATCATGTCCATGGGTATGATGATGCTGCCCCCCTTGGTGATCTCCATGCCGGTCAAGCTGATTTTGTTCGTTCTGGTGGATGGTTGGTCGCTGGTGGTTGGATCTTTGGTACAATCGTTTAAATAGACACGCCGGATCGGACCGTGAGTGGACGTGACGGATCTAAGCCCATGACGACACCCACCCCCGAAGAACACGAACGATTGCACCACCTGCGCCGTGTGGTACGCGAACACAACGACCGTTATCACCGTCAGGACGATCCCATCCTTTCCGATCAGGAATTTGATCACCTGTTCCAGGAATTGCTGCGCCTGGAAGAAACATTTCCAGAACTCCAGGATCCTGACTCCCCCATCCATCGTGTTGGTGCCAAACCGTTAGCCGAATTTGCCAAACGGTACCATGGCAAACCCATGTTATCACTTTCCAACCGATTTTCGTCCGGGGATGTCCACGATTTCGACCGTCAGGTACGGGAAGGATTGGGAATGACGACGGGCCAGGTGGATTACCTGGCGGAGCCGAAATTGGATGGTCTCGCCATCAATCTGACCTATAAAAATGGCACACTTCACACGGCGGCCACCCGTGGTGATGGTACTGTCGGAGAAGATGTCACGTTGCAAATCCGTACCATCCCGGTTGTGCCCCTGACCCTGCACGGTGGCGATCATCCCGGGATCGTGGAAATCCGCGCCGAAGTTTTCATCCCTGTCGCCGCGTTTGCCAAACTGAATGCCCAATTGCATCGACTAGGGGAAAAAACCTTGGTTAATCCCCGCAATGCCGCCGCCGGTGCCATTCGCCAGCTTGATCCCAAAATCACCGCCCGACGCCCTTTGACTTTGTTTTGCTATGGTCTGGGGCTGGTTGAAGGTGGACACCTGCCACCGACCCAGGGCGAAATCCTCACCCTGTTCGCCCAATGGGGTCTGCCCGTCTGCCCCGAGCGAACAATCGTCAGTGGCCCCGAAGGATGTTTGAACTATTTCAACTACCTGTCCAGCATGCGTCACGATCTGCCCTACGAGATTGATGGCGTTGTCTATAAGGTCAACCGTATCTCCTGGCAGGAGCAACTGGGATTTCGCCACCGTGATCCCCGCTGGGCCACGGCGCACAAATTTCCCGCGCAAGAGGTTTCCACCCGGGTCATCGCCATCGATATCCAGGTTGGGCGCACCGGGGCCTTGACACCGGTGGCTCGGTTAAACCCGGTACACGTCGGCGGCGTGGAGGTCACCAATGCCACCTTGCACAATTTTGAAGAAATGGCACGCAAAGATGTCCGGCCCGGGGATACGGTCGTCATACGACGGGCCGGGGATGTCATTCCCGAGGTGGTGCGCGTCATCCTTGACGATGCATCGCCGCAACTACGCCAGCCCCTCATTCTTTGCCCCAGCCATTGCCCGAGCTGCGGTGCCGAAGTGGTCAAGCCGGATCAGGAAACCGTAGCCCGTTGCAGCGGTGGTCTATCCTGTCCCGAGCAACGTCGCGAAGCCATCAAACATTTTGCCAGCCGCAGGGCCATGGATATCGATGGTTTGGGAGAAAAACTGTGCGAATTGTTGCTGCAATCGCAACTGGTCACCACGGTTGCCGACCTGTATGCCCTGCACAGGCATCGCCCTCATCTGGAAAAATTGGAACGCCTTGGGGAAAAATCGGTCAGCAATCTGCTGCATGCCATCGATCAAAGCCGTGGGCGTACCCTGGAACGATTTTTATTCGCCCTGGGCATTCGCGATGTGGGGGAACGTACGGCCACCTCTCTGGCCCGACATTTTGGCAATTTGGAAACCTTGATGGCCGCCGATCCAGATGCCCTGCAAGGTGTTGCCGATGTCGGTCCCATCGTCGCCCGGCATGTGTACGATTTTTTCTCTTCGCCGCAGCACCGTGCGATCGTGCAGCAACTCCTGGCGGTACCCGATACCCAGTGGACCACAATGGCCATGGATGCCAACCGGGAAGGAAACCGTCAACCCCTTGCCAACAAAACGGTCGTTATTACCGGAACGTTGGCCTCCATGTCACGGCAGGAAGCCAAAATACGCCTGGAACGATTAGGGGCCAAAGTATCAGGCTCCGTGGCGCAAAAAACGCATTTCCTGGTCGCTGGTGACCAACCCGGCTCCAAACTGCAAAAGGCCAAAGCTTTGGGCATTACCATCCTCAACGAAGAGGAATTGCTGCGCTTGCTCTCTTAACCTGCTGTCAATCTGATCTATTCGCACCGTTTTGAGGAATACCTTGCCCATCACAAGGGAAGGAAACCGGCATCCACCTCACCCCCTTGAAAAAAACGTATCCGGCAAATCAGCTCAGGAGACGATAATGCACACCCAGAAAAAATATATTGCAATGATCGCTACTTTTATGTAGAGTTAGTTACATGAATATTCTCGAATGTGGAATGCATCGTGATCCAGTGATCCAAGCTAAAATGGCAGAAGCAGGGTTTTACCTCGCCCTGGTTCTCAGCCTGCCCTCCCGCAACGCCACGGAACGGATGCGGGCTTGGCGCACCCTCAAATCCTGGGGGTGCGCCGTGCTGCGGGATGGGGTGTATCTCCTTCCGGCCAGCGACAACCACCGACAGAGCCTGACTTCCCTGTCTACCGAAGTCAGGGAAGCGGGTGGTCAGGCCGAGGTGCTGACGATCATCCCCGATATTCCCGACCAGGAGAAGGCGTTCCGCGCCCTGTTCGACCGCAGCGAAGAGTATGCCGCCCTGCTCAACGAGATAGCGCAGTTAGACCCAGCCTTTCCCGATGTCAATCACCTGCGTAAAAATGTGCGCGGCCAACGGAAACGATTTGCCGAGGTGGCTGCCATCGATTTTTTTCCCGGAGCAGCACGACAGGAGACCGAAAAACGGCTGGTCGAGCTGGAACGTAGCGTGGACGCCCGATTCTCTCCTGGAGAACCGGAGTCGAAGTCGGGGAAAATTGAAATATTGACTATCGCCGATTTCCAGAAACAACTCTGGACCACGCGCCGCGATCTGTGGGTAGACCGACTGGCTTCCGCTTGGCTGATCCGCCGCTTCATCGACAATGGGGCACGTTTCGTCTGGTTCCCCCCAAAGGATACTCCACCCATGGAAGCCATCGGCTTCGATTTTGCCGGTGCCCGCTTCACCCATGTGGGGGGGAGGGTCACCTTCGAGGCCCTGCTGGCCTCATTCGGTCTGGAAAAAAACCCGGCCCTGCGGAAAATCGCCCGCATGGTCCACCTCCTGGATACCGGGGAGGGGAGCTCCGAGGAAGCCGCAGGATTCCTGGCCCTGTTCCGTGGTATGAAAGCCCGTCTGCTCAATGACGACGTCCTGTTGGAAGAGGGTTCGCGCATCCTGGACGATTATCATCTCTCTTTTTCCGAACAAGAGGAGCAACCATGAACAATTCTTCCCTGGAACGACCTCCCTACCCCTCTTTCTGGGAGGCGTTCCTCTACTGGCTCAAACTAGGCTTCATCAGCTTCGGCGGACCCGCCGGACAGATTGCGGTCATGCACCAGGATCTGGTGGAGAAAAAACGCTGGATCTCCGAACACCGCTTTCTCCACGCCCTCAACTATTGCATGGTGTTACCCGGTCCGGAGGCCCAGCAGCTTTGCATCTACATCGGCTGGTTGCTGCACCGCACCTGGGGCGGCATCGTGGCCGGAACGCTCTTCGTGCTACCTTCGCTCTTCATCCTGGCGGGATTAACCTGGGTCTATCTGGCCTTCGGCGAAATTACCCTGGTCAAAGGTTTGTTCAACGGCATCAAACCGGCTGTCGTAGCCATCGTAATTTTCGCATCATGGCGCATCGGCTCCCGCGCCTTGAAAAACAACCTGCTGGTAACCATGGCGGCGCTCTCCTTCATCGCCATCTTCGCCCTGACAATTCCTTTCCCCTATATCGTGCTGGGAGCAGGCATTCTGGGAGCTATCGGCGGCAAGGTGGCCCCAGACAAATTCAAAGTGGGCGGCGGCCATGGAGCCAGCAACAAAATCTACGGCCCGGCCCTGTTGGACGACGATACCCCGCCCCCGGAACACGCTCGCTTCAGCGTCGCACGACTGACCGTACTGCTGGTGTCGGGGATTGCCCTGTGGGGCACGGCGTTGCTCCTGCTGGGCCATCCAGTGCTGCGAGATATGGGGGAATTCTTCACCAAGGCGGCGCTGGTAACCTTCGGCGGGGCCTACGCGGTGCTACCCTACGTCTATCAAGGCGGTGTGGATCACTATCAGTGGTTGACCGGCACCCAGATGATCGACGGCCTGGCCCTGGGTGAAACCACCCCCGGTCCATTGATCATGGTAGTAGCCTTCGTGGGCTTTGTGGGGGCCTGGGTCAAGCAAATCTTTGGGCCGGATATGCTTCTTCT
This sequence comes from Magnetococcales bacterium, assembly GCA_015228975.1. Taxonomy (GTDB): domain Bacteria; phylum Pseudomonadota; class Magnetococcia; order Magnetococcales; family UBA8363; genus UBA8363. Next base: position 13,736 of record JADGCN010000052.1, on the reverse strand, counting down.
GGCCGGATTCGTCGGGGCGTCGGTGGCCACTTTCTTCACCTTCCTGCCCTCCTACCTGTTCATCCTGGCAGGTGCTCCGCTGGTGGAGGCTACCCACGGCGACCTCAAGTTCACAGCGCCGCTAACCGGCATCACCGCCGCTGTGGTGGGGGTGGTACTCAACCTGGCGCTCTTCTTCGGCTGGCATGTACTCTGGCCCCAGGCCACCCAAACTGCCCCATTCTCCGGCGGCTTTGAATGGTTCTATGCCCTGATGTCGGCAGCCGCCTTTCTGGCGCTGTGGAAGTACAAGCAGGACATCATGAAGGTGATCGGCGCCTGTGCGCTCATCGGTCTCTTCTATACCTACCTCGTGTGAGAGATTTTATCGATAGTTCGATGGGTGCGGCGTCATGGCGCGCCCGTCCCTTTTCCAGAGAGTCCCAATATGCCAGCGACCGAAAAACATCAGCAGATCAGTATGACCAGAACCGGTCGGGATCATGGGGAACTGCATCGCTGGATCAATGATCCGGAAATGCAGGTTACCCGCCATGATTTCACCCGGATACCGGAATTCGCGCCCGAAGTCCAGGAAAGGTTCGGCGAGGAAGGTTGGAATAGGACGACAGGCTGCAAAACGAGTTTGACAACTTGACATTCCCCCATCCCTGTGCCACTCTTAAAAAAACATAAACTGTAGGCTCATGCATAGTGGCTGGTTCACGTGTCTTACATTGTAATTCTGCTGTTCCTTCTGTTTCTGTCCGCCTTTTTTTCCGGTTCCGAAACTGCGCTAGTCTCCCTGTCCAAGTTACGTCTGGAGGCCTTGTGTCGCGAAGGACGCCGGGGATCCAAAGCCCTATACCGTCTGAAACAAAACCCCAATCGCATGCTCATTGTCCTGCTGGTTGGCAACAATGTGGTTAACATAGCGGCCTCATCGATCACAACCATATTCTCATCCCAATATTTCGGCGACCTGGGGACCGGACTCACCATTGGTCTCCTGACACTGATCATCCTCATCTTTGGCGAAATCACCCCCAAAGCCCTCGCGGTCAACCATGCCTCGACCATTTCCTTGGCCGTAGCACCCCTGATGCTTTTTTTTGACCGGATACTCAGCCCCATTATCTGGCTTCTGGAACATTTGACCGCTTGGCTGCAATCCCATTTCACCCTGCACACCGAGCCCGCCGTCACGGAATCGGAACTGATGAGCATGGCCAGTCATGGTGCCAACGAAGGAACCATCGAACACGACGAAAAGGAGATGATCCGGCGTATCTTCGCCTTTGATACCCTGCGCGCCGGTGACGTCATGATTCCCCGCTCCCAGGTCATCTCCATGGACGGCACCCGCACCATCCGTGAAACCTTGGGCGAAATTTTATCGCATCATCACGGTCGCATTCCCCTGCATTCCGGGGATTCGGATGATATCACCATGGTCGTTTATCTGCGCGATATCCTGGCCGCGATCCACGCCTCCAAATGGGATATTCCCCTGATAGACATTGCCCATGTTCCCATGTTCGTCCCGGTGAACCAACGGGTCGACGAACTGTTTGATAATCTGCGTAAGAAAAAGGAACGTACCATTATCGTCGTTGGCCCATTCGGCAACATGCGCGGCATGTGTACCCTGGAAGATTTGGTGGAAGAGTTGGTGGGGGAAATTTACGACGACAAGGAAACACCCAAGGAATTTTTCCACCCCACCCCCGATGGCGAATTGTTGGCAGAGGGCAAAGTAGCCATGCGCCGTGTCCAGGACCATTTTGGCGATATCCATGTCCAGTGCAAACCGACCGATTCCATCAACGAATGGATTTTGCGCTCGGTGGAGCGCATCCCGGCAGCCAATGAACAGTTTGTCATTGATGATTTATGGGTTGTTGTTGAACGAGCATCCTTGAACCGCATCCACAATGTCCGTATCGCCTTGCGTAGCGAAGTCACCGGTGAGAGTCACAGCCATTGGCGGGAAAATCTTTAGCAATGAAAATCCATATCTTTGGCGCCAACCAGTAACCATCCCCCGATGGATATCGGTCTGATCGGCCTGGGGGTCATGGGATGCAATCTGGCCCTGAATCTGATGGAAAAAGGTTGGGGTGTCGCAGGCTTCGATATCCATCCCGAGTTCAGTACCACCTGTCGCCAACGGGCCATCCATGATCCTGGACAATTGTTACCCTGTACCGACCTGCATCAACTGACAACCCATCTGAAATCGCCACGCCACCTGCTCTTGATGATACCAGCGGGTGACCCTGTGGATCGCATGATTGCGCAACTGCTCCCCATTTTGTCCCAAGGGGATGTGGTGATGGACTGCGGCAACAGCCATTTCGCCGATAGCACCCGTCGCATCCGGGATCTTGCCCTCCACGGCATCCATTACTTCGGCACCGGCATTTCGGGAGGAGCCACCGGGGCGCGTCATGGACCGGCCATCATGGTAGGGGGTGGCCCCGTTCCCGACAGCCTGTGGCGCATTCTTGAATCCATTGCGGCGCGGCACCAAGCCGAACCCTGCCTGCACCACGCCGGTCCCGATGGTGCCGGTCATTTCGTCAAAATGGTCCATAACGGCATCGAATATGCCGACATGCAGCTTTTGGCCGAATGCCAGTCCCTCATGCAATCGCTCCTGGGTTTGGAGTACCCCGACCAGGCGACCCTCTTTGAAACCTGGAACGAAGGTGAACTATCCAGCTATCTGACTGGTATCACCGCCAAAATAATTCGCAATGTGGATCGGGAAACGGGAAATCCCACCCTGGAAATGATCGCGGATACCGCCAGCCACAAAGGAACCGGTCAATGGGCCGCGGAGCTGGCATTAAACCTGGGGGTCAGCACCCCCAATCTGATACAGGCGGTTGATGCCCGGTTTTTATCATCCTTTCAAGAGGCACGTTCCACCTTGCATCACCGCTGGCCCACCCATCCTGAAAGAATTGCCAGGGAGGACAGGGATCCCTTGATAACAGCATTATCCGAAGCCTTGCTGGCAGCCCGTATCAGCGTTTTCGCCCAAGGATTTCACCTGATGCGACTGGCTGGCCATCGCTATGAATGGCCCCTGGATTTGGCAGCGATAAGCCGTTGCTGGCGAGGGGGATGTATCCTCCAGGGAATAGTGCTTGAGTCCATCCATGGTGCGTACACCCGTGATCCCAACCTGGATCACCTCTTCCTGGATACCATTTCGGGTCGAAGAGTGGCGGAAGGATTTCACCACGGTCGGTCCATCCTGACCCGGGCTGTGTCTCAGGGAATTCCCATACCCGGCTTGCTGACCGCCCTCTCTTATTGGGACGCATGGCGCCATAAACCCCTTTGGACGCGCATGGTGGCGGCGCAGCGCGATTATTTCGGCGCCCATGGCGTGGTACGCGCCGATAACAATCAACACGTTACCTGGGATTGGTCGTAGAAACGCCTTATGGTCGATGCAAGCATGCAAGAAGAAAACTGTCCTGACAGGTTGCAAGGAATACAAGATATTGATTATCATAACCTATTAAATAACAATGAAATTCCCTGTCAGTCTTGCTGCCTGCCCTTGCCTTGATCACCGAGTTATGGGAAGTTAAGGGGGTCGTTTGGCTTTTGGAGATGGGTTGCAACCGACGTGACACAAAACACGACACATACATCAGACCCCATTCGGGGTGAATCAGAGAGTTCTTCGGGAGCGTTTGGTCTATGAATGCCATGAAAAATATACACCGAACCTGGATGCACACTTTGGGCCTGACGGTTCTTTTTCTGCTGGTCGCAGTGTCCCTGGTGGGATCGCCGACACCCACCCGGGCCGATGGATTGCCCGAATTAACCGAACTGGTCAAACGATTAAAGCCCTCGGTCGTCAACATCCATGCCAGTCGTAAAATGGACGCCGAAGGGGGGAATGGTCGCAATCCCTTCGAGGGCACCCCGTTTGAACATTTCTTTAAACAATTCAATGATCAGATGCCCAGGGATCGCATGGAATCACAAAATCTGGGATCCGGTTTCGTCATTGACCCCGAAGGCTTCATCCTGACCAACCACCATGTTGTCGACGGGGCCGACAAGATAACAGTGCGTTTTCCCGATGAACGGGAATTTTCCGCAAAAATCATCGGCAGCGATTCAAAAACCGATCTGGCATTGATTCGCATCGAAACCGGCGAAAAACTGCCGGTAGTCACACTGGGCGATTCCAACGCCAGTGAAGTCGGTGCCTGGGTCATGGCCATTGGCAATCCCTTTGGATTGGACGCCACGGTTACCGTTGGCATTATCTCCGCCAAGGGGAGAATCATCGGCAGTGGCCCTTACGACGATTTCATTCAAACAGATGCCGCCATCAATCCGGGCAATTCGGGTGGCCCCCTGTTTGACATGCAAGGCAAGGTTGTGGGAATCAATACCGCGATCTTTTCCCGTTCCGGTGGCAACATGGGCATTGGATTCGCTATTCCGATCAACTTGGCCAAATCGGTTGTCAACCAATTGAAGACCAATGGCCATGTAACCAGGGGATGGCTGGGCATCGGCATCCAAACCGTCACCCCGGAACTGGCTCAAGCCCTGGGATTGAAAGATCCCAAGGGGGCGCTGATCACTCATGTCATGCCAGGTGGACCCGGTGAAAAAGCGGGATTGAAGACGGGAGACGTTATTTTAAAGTTTGACGGTCGCGAAATAAGCCGGATGCGGGAATTACCTACAATGGTGGCAGCCACCGAAGTTGGCAAGAAAACAAACCTGGACGTCCTGCGTGATGGCAAACACATTAAAATGTCCGCCACCACCGGAGAAATGCCCCACGAAGAAGAAGCGGACCCAACCAAAACAAACTCCAAGGCCGACAGCGACCGCCTTGGCATGCAGGTGGAACCCATCAATGATCGGAACCGGCAACGCCTGGGATTGGACCCGGAGCAATCGGGTGTGATTGTCGCCTCTCTCTCTCCCAATGGTGCCGCATCAGAAGCTGGTGTCCAACGTAACGATGTCCTGGTGGAACTGAATCGTATGAAAATTGATTCCATCGCCAGTTATGAAAAGGCCCTGGAGGTGACCCGCGACAAAAGCACCGTACTGGTGCGCCTGATTCGCAACGGTGACCCTCTGTTCATTGCCATTAACAGCCGTCGCTGACCCAAAGCTCCCATGGCGATGGATTCGAGGTTCGCCGTACCAGGTGAGTTAACGTTTTCGGATAGGTTTTCTTGTGGAACAATCCGTTACCAACAAACCGGTTAACCCGAACAGGGACGCCTACACGACGGAAGAAAGCCTCCGCATGTCGGATCGCGCCATTTTCATTGGCGTCGTGGTCAATATCCTGCTTGCGGGGGTCAAGATTGCCGTTGGCGTCATCGCCAACAGTCCGGCCCTGCTAGCTGACGGCATTCACTCCGTTTCCGACCTGTTCAGCGATGCTGCCGTATGGATTGCCAATCGCATGTCGCGTGCGGATGCCGACGAAGGGCATCCCTACGGTCATGGGCGTTATGAAACGTTGGCGATTCTGTTCAATGGTATTTTGATGCTCGCCCTGGCCGTGGGTATTGTCATCGATGCCATGGAACGCATAGACCGGCATCCCGTTGCCATACCTCGCGTGGAGGCACTGGCGGTCATCATTATCGCCATATTCGCCAAAGAATGGTTGTTCCACTACACCCGCCACATTGGCGAAAAATACCACTTGCGGGCACTGGTCGCCAATGCCTGGCACCACCGTTCCGACTCCATTTCCTCCTTTGCCGCCCTGTTGGGAATAGCTGGAGCCATGCTCGGCTGGCCCGTGGCCGATCCCATCGCCGCCATTATTGTTTCGGTCATACTCGGCAAAATGGCCTATGATTTCCTGCGCGACTCCTTTCTCGAATTCACCGACTCCTCAGCCGCCATCGACAAGGCCATTCAGTCGAACATCATCAAAATGGTGGAAGATTGTCCCGATATTTTTTCGGCGCACCTGTTCAAGGTGCGCCGAAGCGGCCCCAACGTCCATGTGGACATCCATGTGGTCGTCAATCCTTTTTTATCGGTATCCGAAGGTCATCAAATCGCCGAACGGATGCGTCTGGCCATTATTGATGGGGTCCTGGAAGTCACCGAAGTTCTGGTGCATGTCGACCCTGAGGATGACCAAAGCCGTCCCATGCCCATCGATTATCCCGGTCGCATGGAAATGAAAAAGGCCTTATCGGAACTCCTTGTTGAGTCGGATGGTATCGTCGATATCTCCGATGTGGTACTCCACTATACCAGGGATGGCATCGTCGCCGACCTGGCACTGACTGTTGACCCGCAACGCAGCATGAACGAGCTGCGGCTGGCCTCCCTCCGTTTGTGTCAGCAAATCCTGAAATCCCAAAACCGGATCACCAACATTCGCCTGAAAACCGTGCTACACGGCTGCGACCGGGGCTGGTCCTGACCAAACGGATGATTTGCCTCCAGACTTACGCACATCAGTCCAGGTTGGCCATGACGCAACGCCGAATAAAGCCGTAATCGTAGTTGGCCAAATCGCAAACCAACTTGAAGTTGTGCCCGGCATCACGAAACCAGCGGCGGGCATCCTCTTTTTTCACCGGGTCCCGATTAAACAGGGCATCCGATATCGCCGAATCCAAAACAGCGATCCATAACCGTTGTTCCGGAGTTTTTGGTGGTTCATTCCACACACTCTCAAAAGTTTCCATTGGACCCTCTCCCATGTTTCTGGAAGCCGTTCAATAATTGCCTGTCACGTTTTTCCCGTACCACCGCAGCCTGGCCGTTTTTTTTCGGGCTGAGGCCTCAGAGCGTTAGACCCCACTTTGTTCAACAAAGTTCCATTGGGTAATGCCTTGCCTAACACCACAACTACTGAGCCATTCAGCCGGCCTTATAGGAAACAATGCAGGAAACGGTCCAAAATCGAACTTAATAAAATATCCTTTAATTTCAATTGAATTATTGAAAAGTAAAGAACATTTAAAAATTGTAGCCTAGTCGTAATGTCAAAATATTTTTCGATGAGTGTAAGAATATTTTTACTCTCCTCGCAACCAACCCGAAAACAAGGCCCACCCCTTCTTCTTTGCGATAACAGGTGTTTCCTTGTGGCCCAAGCCATGGTACAAAGCTTTCCAAAGATTCCCTGAATGCTGAAAGTGGCAAATACATCGTCATCCCGACAAAGCGCGCACAGAATCCGCCCGCTTATGTACCAACGGCCCCGTTGTCTGACCAAGCCAGGAACAATGGGCCAGCCGCGAATTGCCAATGGCCAGCGTCATGATCGAGGATTGCTCTATGGTCACCAGTTCAGTACTCAAAGACATACCGTTCTTTCACTCTTTTACCCTGAAAGAAATCGATACGTTGATGAAGGATCCCAGTCTGGTGGAAAAGCATCCCCGTGGAAAATACATCATTGTTCAAGGGAGTGAACAAACTCAGGATCTTTTCATCCTGATCAAAGGCGAAGTCGAAATTACCGATGCCATGCATCATCACATCACCTACCTTGCAACCGGCTCTATTTTTGGTGAAATTTCCTTTATTACACATCAACCAAGATTGACCAACGTTGTCGCTTTGGACGATGTCATGGTCGTGCGCATCGATAAAAAATCAGTGGATAAAGTTGATTTGAAACTTCAACTCAAAATCAAGGACAGCCTGATCGAAACTTTGATTGCCCGCTTGGCGGATATGAACAAAAGAATCGTGGAAAAGAATGAATCCAATCTGGTCCTGGTCAAAGCATTGCGAACCATGGGGCATGACATTGCCCTGGATTGAAACCAATTGTCCGGGCTTCGTGGCTCGATTGCCCTGCCGGCCCGTTAACAACCTGGAGGTACACCCTTGAAGGAACTCCGAATTGGCATGTTGGGTTTTGGCACCGTGGCACGAGGTGTCGCCGGTTTGTTGCATCGCAACCAAACACAGATCGAGGAACGTTGCGGTGTCACACTCAAATTGATTCGCATCGCTACCCGCACGCCTGACAAAGCCAAGGGTATGGCCGGTCTGGATGCGGTCAGAGTCGATACCGATTGCGAAAGCCTGACTCAAGACGCGAATCTGGATTGCGTGGTTGAATTAATAGGTGGCTTCGACCCCGCTGAAAAACTGGTCACAATGGCCTTGAACCACGGCAAGCATGTGGTCACCGCCAACAAAGCCCTGATCGCAGAGCGGGGCATGGCCCTGTTCAATACCGCGCAAAAAAACCACAGAGATTTTGCTTTTGAAGCGGCTGTCGCCGGGGCGGTGCCCATTGTCAAAGCCATTCGTGAAAGCTTGGCTGCCAACCGGATCGAGTCCGTTCATGGCATCCTCAATGGTACCTGCAACTATATCCTGACCGAAATGCGCGAGCGCAAGCTCTCCTTCGCCGAAACGTTAGCCCAGGCCCAGGAAAAAGGTTATGCGGAAGCCGATCCCTCGTTTGATATCGATGGCATCGATGCCGCCCACAAGCTGGCCATCCTGGCCGCCATCGCCTGGGGCACCCCGCCCGATTTTCGCGGGATACACATCGAAGGCATCCGTCAGATCACCGACAGCGATATCACCTGGGCCAGCGAAATGGGATATCGCATCAAGCTGTTGGCCATCGCCAAACGGCATGATGCAGGATTGGAACTCAGGGTCCAACCCACGCTGGTCGCCACTGGAACCATGGTTTCCCAGGTGGAGGGCGTATTCAACGCCGTTTTTGTCAAAAGTGACCACGCCGGCACGACGATGTACCACGGACGCGGCGCCGGAGAATACCCCACGGCCAGCGCCGTAGTCGCCGATTTGATTGACCTGGCCCGCAACCAGCAAGCTGGCATTGCAGGCACTCGGGTATCCCCCCTGTCGGTATTGCCGCACAACCTGCGCCCCTTGCCGGTCCATGGCCTGATCCATCTGCAATGTGAATATTATTTACGCTTGGCCATCCTGGATCGCCCCGGGGTATTGGCAGAAATCACCGCCATCCTCGCCAAGCACGGCATCTCCATCGACGCCATCCACCAAAAAGGAGGGGCAACCGCCCAGGAAGCCGTTTCCCTGGTCATCATGACCCACCAATGCAAGGAAAAAGATTTACAGACCAGTCTGGGAGTCCTGGAACATTTGGAATCAGTGCAGGGAAAACCAGTGGTTATTCGTATCGAAACGGGTTTGTCCTGAGGGAAGGATCCCCATCAAGGGCAATTGTCTGGATCACAAAGGGGTACTGCGGATTTTTCACCATGGCGGTTGTGGTCATCATGCAAAACAATGCCGCCGCTGATGGTTGCACGTTCAGCCAGGCAATGCCTGGAATCTATCATCTGGCGTCCGAGACAGGTAAGGGGATTCAACTCCCTGGCAACATGCCCCGTGCCACCCCCGCCATGATGGGATGGTTGGCGGTCATGCTCGCCGGCGGCCAACCGGATGCCGTACGCTGGGATCCGGGGTGGCCAGAAGGATATCTGGTCGCCTTGGGATCAGGTCTGGACTGCGACCCGTCCTTAACCTGGGGCGTGCTGTTGTTGTCCCATTTACGCCAAAACCGGGATCAATTGGTGTTTGACCATAATCCTGAAGAGAGGAATACAGGCAACGAGGTGATGGAATTTCTGGCAACGCTTGCTCCCCCCTTTGCTGAATTAGGCTGGCGGATTCACCCTGGTGACGGTGACAGCATGATACTTTCCACCACCCGGGAATGTCAGGTTGACGTGCAACCCCTTCAGCATCTCCACGGAAAATCCTTGCAGACCGTTTTACCTCAAGGAGAGGGAGCCGGAATGCTCCTGACTTTGATGACTACCGGTCAACTCGTATTGGCCCGCGCAGAGACCAACAGCCGTCGACTCCAACGGGGATTGCCGCCCATGAATACCCCTTGGATCCAAGGTGTGGCACGGGGCGATGCCTTATTTGACCGGAACCGGATACCACCCGCATCCGGCAACTACTGGTGTTCCGACACGGTCGCCTCGGGCCTGGGCCGGTACGCGGGCTGGACCCGGTTGCCATGGACAGCCCCTGCAAGTACCCGGGGAGCCGATTCGTGGGAATCGTGGCAGGGCTTGGCCACCCTTGCCGCGCAGGCCGCCGCAAACGGTCCGGTTTTTCTGCAATTCTCCATCGCCAACACCCCCATGCTGACCCATATCGGTCACACCGTTATCCACCCCCTGGTGCAGCTTCTGGGAAACGCCAATCAGGGATTGTTACTCGTTGTACAGGAAACCGGGCAAGATGGGCAGAACTGGTCCTGGGGGTTTGGCCGTGGGAAACAATTATTGGCCCAAAAACGATTCTGGCGTCCCCGAACCTGGGGTCAAGGCACCGTTCTGACGATGGAACGGGCCCAGGAGTTTTGGTTGTCATGACCCTTCCCCTGTCTTTTCTAAAAAAGATTTGGAAAACCCGAGTCCCCCCACTGCCTCACCATGCGCAAACCGCTCGAGAAGCAGGGCTTGAACCGTTCTTTGCTGGAATTCTTGCAGACCGCCAACTGCAAAATCGCGAAGAAATTCGGCGTTTTTTTGAACCCAGGCTCTCCATGCTGACCGACCCCCTGGAATTCAAGGATATGGACAAAGCCTTGGATAGAATCATCCACGCCCTCCAGAGCAACGAAAAGCTGGCCGTTTTTGGCGATTACGATGTCGATGGTGCCACCTCATCCGCCTTGTTGCTCCGCTATTTTCGCGCCTTGGGAGCCGATATCAAGCTCTACGTTCCAGATCGTTTGACCGAAGGCTATGGTCCCAACCCCAAGGCCATGCACACCCTGGCCCAGGCCGGTGTCACGTTGATCATTACCGTCGATTGTGGCATAACCGCCCACGAAGCCATGAACGAAGCCCATCAGCTCGGCATGGACGTCATCATCACCGATCACCATCTGCCCCGCGATTCCTTGCCAACCGCCATCGCCATCCTGAACCCCAATGGATTGGGCGAATCCTTTCCTCACAAAGAATTGGCCGGTGTTGGTGTGGCCTTTTATCTGGCCATGGCGCTCAACCGCAAGCTCCGTTCCCTGGGATTCTTCACCGAAAACCGCACGGAACCCGACCTGAAAAACCTGTTGGATCTGGTGGCGGTGGGCACCATCGCCGATGTCGCACCCTTGACCGGGCTTAATCGTATTTTGGTCAAGATGGGACTCCTGGTCACGGAGAACACCATAAACAAGGGCTTGCAAACACTCAAAGAATCGGCCCGTTTGTCGGGTCGCCTCAGCGCAGGACAAATCGGTTTCCAAATCGGCCCCAGAATCAATGCCGGCGGACGCTTAAGCCAGGGACGTCTGGGGGCGGAACTGTTGGCAACCGACGATGCCGAACAAGCCAGCGAAATCGCCCGTTTCCTCGAAACCGCCAATCGCGAACGCCAAATCATCGAAGAAAAAATTCAAAGACAGGCCTTCCAACAACTCCATGCGCTAACCAGTAACAAAGACGTCCGTGGTCATGTCCTGGCCGATAAAAACTGGCATCCCGGGGTCGTTGGCATCGTGGCCTCGCGCATCGCGGAAAAAACACATCGCCCCACCGTTGTCATTGCCTTTGACGAACAGGGAATCGGCAAAGGATCGGCCCGATCCATACCCGGGGTGAATCTTCTGGAAGCCATTGATGCCTGCGGCCCCCTTCTCATGTATTATGGTGGTCACCATGCGGCAGCCGGTTTGACCATTGAGGAAAAACAATTGCCCGCTTTTACCGAAACTTTCAACCGCTTCCTGCTGGAGAACACCCCGGAAGAGGTCTACCAAATGTCCTTGCTGGTCGATGCCCAAACCCGCCTGACCGACTTTCCCTTTGAAACCGTGTGCCAATTGGAACGCCTGCAACCGTTTGGTCGCGGTAATCCAGAACCCGTTTTTGTATTTGAAAATGTTCGGGCACTTGAGTGTAAAACCTTGAAAGACAAGCACCTCAAGTGTCATTTAGCCGATAGTGATGACAATACCCTGGAAGCCATCGCCTTCAATACGTTTCCTGGACCTCTGGGAGAGGGGATCATTGCCGCCCGGGAAAGATTGGACGTGGCGGCAACACTCTCCGTCAATCGTTTCCAGGGACGGGAACGGGTACAATTGGTCATCCGTGATGCCAGGCCCGCCCTGCATACGTCACAATAACAATACACCCCGATCAAAAGTGCCATGGCCAGAGACAAACCCGATTCCTTTTACAAACAGTCCGCCGTCATTCCGATTGTGCGCAAGGGCAATTCCGTCGAAGTCCTGTTGATCACCTCACGGAAAAAACGCCGATGGATCGTCCCCAAAGGAATCGTGGAAAAAAATTATACACCTGCCGACTCAGCCGCCAAAGAAGCCCTGGAAGAGGCCGGTATCCTCGGCAAAACCTTGCCCTACCCCATCGGCAAATATCGATATAAAAAATGGGGTGGTGTGTGTACGGTGGAAGTATTTGTCATGTTTGTCGACCGGGAACTCAACAAATGGCTGGAATCCAGCCGGGAACGGCGTTGGTTGGGTTTGAACAAAGCCGTCAAGACCGTCGAGGAGGCGGGCTTGAAAAAGCTGATGGGTCGCCTCGAAGAATTTTTGGAAAAGCACCATGTCTGAGGTGCCATGGCCGGTCGTCATGGTTTTCGGGGCCATCGGCCTCTACGCCCTGGCCTGCCTGCACTTGTTCTTGACGCAATACCACAAAGTTTATCGCGTTCAAAGGGGGGGGGAAGGGACCCCTCACGACTGGGGAATTGATTACGAATCGGTCACCATCGACAATCAGGGCAAGCACCTGTGCGCCTGGTGGATACCCGGATCCCTGGAACGCCCGGTCCTCCTGTTCTGCCACGGCAACGGCCTTACCATACACCGTTTGTCAAAGCAGGTCTTGTTTTTACGCCCCTTGGGGTTATCCATTCTGGTGTTCGACTACCAGGGGTATGGTTACAGCGCTGGCAAGGTATCGGAAGCGGGCATTCTTTCCGACACCGCCGCCGTATGGCACTATCTGGTCGAACAACGAGGCATCAAAGGGGAAGATATCCTGGTTTACGGGCATTCCCTGGGGGGTGGGGCAGCCACTTGGTTGGCAGCCCGGTATCCCTGTGCTGGCATCATTTTGGAGGGTACCTTCACATCGATACCCGAGGTCGCATCCGATCACTATCCCTGGTTGCCCACGCACACATTGGCCAGGATTGAATTTAACAATATGGCCAACATAACCCGAATCCGAGTACCTGTTTTCATCACCCACAGCACCGAAGACAGTATTGTCCCGTTCTATCACGCCCAACGACTGTATACCTCTGCCCAAGCCCCAAAACATCTGCTCCCCATTCCGGGTCGGCACTACGATGCCTTCGTGCAATTCGGATCAGCGGGCTTGAACGTCCTCAAGGAATTTTTCAAGATTCCCGATACACCCCCCAACAGATAAACCAAACCGGAACAAAACAGCACCAGCCACGGACAACCGGAACCCCATTGTCCAAAAAGAAACTGAAGTGGTGCGTAGCGTGAAGCCCAGCCCGTCGATTCCAGAGCATGTATGGACAATGGAGTCTGAAAGGAGTTTGCTGGAAAGTAATCGAACCAGCCAACCGCCCGCACCAACATCTCATGGTCGCTCTGTCCGATATGTTTTCTCAACCAATATTTATTTTATGGCACCCGGATTCCAATCCACACATGGCGTCAATCATTCCATTTTAAACCGCAACCAACGCGGGACACGTAGTTTTCTAGCGTCATTCCCGCGAAA
>JADGCN010000051.1 GCA_015228975.1 Magnetococcales bacterium | reverse complement strand
TGGCGAAGCGCATCTGCGGCACATGTTGTTCCGCAAAGAGACCCGTTATCCCGGGTTCTACTACAACATGACCTACAACTTTGTTGACGAGAAGAATTGGAAGTGTTTCGTCAACAGCAAGATCAATCCCGCAACGGGCGAGTGGACCGCCTTCAAGCGGGCGCATAAGGATCTCGTACCCAAGCCGTAATAGTGTGTGATTTCAAGATTGGGTCTGGGAACTGGTAATTGATCAGGAGGGGCGCGTTGTACCTTTACAAGCGCTTCTCCTGGTCTTACCCTTTAAGGATGAACCCTGAGGGGCGTTTTGGCTGTAGCGGGGTTGTACGTCCGCATTGGTTTTAAATGGCGGGCCAGGGTCTTGTTCAAACTGCAACAAAAGGAGGGTGCTATGGGTATTGCTGTGGGTTTGTTCGCCGGCCAGGGACCAAGTTTTCCTGAACGTCCGTTTGAATCGGCTTCTAAATCGACTCCCCAGCCGGAAATTGTTCTGGAAACCAAAGGATTGCGGCAGGCAGAGGCTGTTTTTAACCATAAAAAGTCAGCCATGCTGAACGGTTATATGGTCACGCTCCAGAGTAGGATGGCAGCGGAAAATCCCTTGCGCGCCAAATCGAGTTGATTGTTTTGTTGTGCAGGTGTTGTGAATCGTAATATTTAGGTGTACTCGGGATCTGGTGTATTCATGGAAGAATTTTATCGCCTTCGCCGCTTGCCACCCTATGTTTTCGCGGTGGTTAATGAGTTGAAATATGCCGCCCGGCAGCAAGGGGAGGATATCATCGACTTTGGCATGGGTAACCCGGACCAGCCGACACCCCAACATATCGTCGATAAGCTGGTGTCGGCGGTGCATGACGGGCGTAACCATCGTTATTCGTTGTCGGTGGGTATCGGCGGTCTGCGGCGGGCGATTTGCAATTATTACAAACGCCGCTTTGATGTCGATCTGGACCCGGTGAACGAAGCCATCGTGACCATCGGCTCCAAAGAGGGGTTTTCCCATCTGGCGTTCGCCATGACCCAACCGGGGGATACCATCCTGGTTCCCAATCCGACCTATCCCATTCATGTGTATGCGTTTGTGTTGGCAGGGGCGGACATTCTTCACGTGCCGCTCAATCAGCCCATGGATTTTTTTGAAGGTTTGAAAAAAGCCATGGAACGTTCCTGGCCCAGACCAAAGGCGGTGGTGGTCAATTTTCCTTCCAATCCGACCGCTATGGTGGTGGATTTGGCGTTCTATGAACGCATGGTACAGTTTGCTGAAGAATACAATATTTACGTTATTTCCGATATCGCCTATTCAGAAATTTGTTTTGACGGGTATCGATCCCCCAGTATGCTCCAGGTCAAGGGGGCCAAGGAGCGGGTGATTGAATTTTATACCTTGTCGAAGACTTACAACATGCCGGGATGGCGGGTGGGTTTCGCGGTGGGCAATCGCACGCTGGTCAAGGCTCTGGCTCGCATCAAGTCCTATCTGGACTATGGCATGTTTCAGCCGATTCAAATTGCCTCAACAATGGCATTGAACGGTCCCCAGGAGTGCGTGGATGAAATTCGCGCATTGTATCAATCCCGTCGCGATGTGTTGGTGGAAGGATTGAATCGGGCGGGTTGGGAGGTGGCGTTGCCGCTGGCCTCCATGTTTGTGTGGGCCAAAATTCCGGAACCGTTTGTACAGCAGGGATCCCTGGAGTTTGCCAAGCTGTTGTTGAAGGAAGCCAAGGTGGCGGTGAGTCCGGGGATTGGTTTCGGCCAATATGGGGATTCCTACGTCCGAATCGCCTTGATCGAGAACGAACACCGTACCCGCCAAGCGGTACGCAGCATTCGGCGATTCCTCAATGCTGGGGCGGATGTGGCGGCCTGACTGCGATTTGTTTTCCAATCTCCTGAAGGACATCCATTAATTTCCTTTTGCGCAACGGTTTGGTGAGGTGCAGGTTGCAGCCGGCCTCCAGGCTTTCCTGGCTATCTTCGCTGAGGGCATGGGCGGTCAGGGCGGCGATAAAGACGGGGCGACGCTGGTTGGCATGTTCCCACTGGCGGATCAGGCGGGTGGCTGTATAGCCGTCCATGATCGGCATTTGCATATCCATGAGTATCACATCAAAGGGGTGTTGTTTAACCTGATGCACCGCTTCTTCACCGTTGTAGGCGGTGGTGAGGTGATGGGGTGTGTTTGCCAGGAAGGCTTGTACCACCATGTGATTGTCTTCGGTATCATCGACCATGAGCAGCCGCAAAGGGTGTTGATCGGGGGGTGTGGGGTCCAGGACCGGGCTGCTTGCCGGTGCCGCGCAGGGGGTGAGGGGCAGGGTGATGTGAAAGGTGCTGCCCACCCCGGCTTGGCTTTCGACCCACAAACTGCCACCCATCATGGTCACAAGTTTGCGGGAGATGGTCAGACCCAGACCAGTGCCGCCATAACTGCGGGTGATACTGGCATCGACCTGGGTGAAGGCGTCGAAAATTCGTTCCAGTTGTGAGGATTCCATCCCGATGCCACTATCGGTTACCGAAAGATGCCATGTGGATGGCATGCCGCAGTTGGCTTTTAGAGAAATGCTACCTTTCTGCGTGAACTTCAGGGCATTGCCCAGCAGGTTCATGAGAACCTGGTTGAGTCGGTCACCATCCATCAGCAACCATGCGGGCAGGTCATCGGCAACCTGACACTCCAGGCGGAGGTTTTTATCCTGCGCCAGTGGTCGCAGCATGTCGGTCATTTTTTGCAGCATGGTGGCGATATGGAGTGGTTTTGCGACCAGTTGTATCTGTCCCGCCTCAATTTTGGCCAAGTCAAGAATTTGATTGATCAAGGTCAACAGGATATTGCCGGCAGTCTGCAAACGGTTGACCATCGTTTTCTGGTCTGGGGTGAGGCTGGATTCGTACAGCATTTCACCCATGGCGATCACTACATTCATGGGGGTGCGAATCTCGTGGCTCATGGTGGAGAGGAAATCACTCTTGGCTTTGCTTGCGGCTTCGGCGCGATCCTTGGCTTCGAGTAGTGCCGCTTCCAATTTTTTGCGTTCGTTCAGGTCGTGCAGCGTTGACTCAAACAGGGTGCGATAGCGCTCTTCGCTCTCGCGCAGGGCTGCGGCATTGTTGAACAGCCGGTCGCGTTCCTGCTGCAGTGCCTGTCTGGTGCTGCGGAGCATGTGAAACAGGCGCATCAAAATGGACACCACAACCAGCGAAGTGAGCAGGGCGGTAATGGAGCCGGTTATCAGGAAATCGCCACGCAGGCGCCCATGAATCAGGAGACTCAAGCCGGAAACCACCAGGGTGGATACCAGTTCCGAGACCAGGACTGAAACCAGGAGGATGCGCATGGGACGCCATCCTTGTATTGCTTCCAGGATTTGAGTGAGCATCGGGTGTTTCCTGTTACTGATGAGTAGCTTTCAGGCAATTGAGGTGTTTGCGTTTGTCCTGATTGAGAGAGGCGTCGAAGCCCTATCACTGGTATTATGCCTGAAATCTCCACAATCTTCCAAAGGTTGCGTTTCTCGAAAATAGGTGAAAGAATATTCTTGCGCACGTTATGACAACTATAAGGGAATCAACGTGAAACAACGCCGATTTATCAGTTTTGATTGGGCCTTGAAACGCCTTTTGCGCAGCAAGGCCAATTTTGAGATATTGGAAGGTTTTTTGAGCGAACTTCTTAAAGATGATATTCACATCCAGGAAATCTTGGAGAGCGAGAGCAATAAAGAGGATAGGCTTGATAAATATAATAGAGTAGATATCAAAGTCAAAAACAAGCACGGCGAGCTTATTCTCATCGAAATACAATGTCAGCGGCAGTTGGATTACCTGCAACGCCTTTTGTATGGCACAGCCAAGGTTGTTACCGAGCATATCGATGAAGGCGAACCCTACGCAAACTCACCTAAAGTTATTTCAGTAAGTATCATGTATTTCGATTTGGGACAGGGTGAAGATTACATCTACAAGGGGACGACCATTTTCAAGGGCATGCATATCCATGATGAGTTAAGTCTCAGTGAAGCGCAAAAAACGCTGTTTAAGCGCAATTCCATTCCCGAGCTTTATCCCGAATATTATCTGATCAAGATCAACCGCTTCAATGACGTGGCGCGGGATACGTTGGATGAGTGGATTTATTTTTTGAAGAATGAGGAAATTCGGGAGGGATTTACCGCGCGTGGTCTTGACAAGGCCAAGGTGCAATTGGACATACTGAAACTTTCCGGCCCAGAACGGGAGTCCTACGAACGCTACAAGGACGACCTGCATTATCAGGCCAGCTTGGTGCTGTCGAATTACGGTATCGGCAAGTTGGAAGGGCGGCAGGAGGGGGAGCAGATTGGCGAACAGAGAGGACGGCGGGAAGGGGAGAAAATTGGTGAGTTGAGAGGACGGCGGGATGGCGAGGCAAAATTATTGCTGCGCTTGTTGCAACGTCGTTTTGGTGCCGTACCGGATTGGGTCAGTGAAAAAATTGTCCAAGCGGAACTCTCCTCTTTGGAAAATTGGAGCCTGCGTATTTTTGCAGCGCGGTCATTGGAAGACGTTTTTTCCGACGAACCATAAGCGAAACTGCGAGGATCTTGGGGGGGATTCGTCCTGACGGTTGAAAATAGATGACAGGAAGATTGTATTGCAATACTTTGAATGATACCGTTAGCTTTTTATCCTTCCATGCAGGAATGAACGTCGATGCCCATCCTCTCCTTGCGCCTGGAAAATGCCACACTCTTGTTCAACGGCGGGGAGGAACGCCGACACTTGCAGGGGTCGGACTTTGAGCGCATGCAGGGCTGGGTGCAATGTTATGAGGCGGCACTCAAAACGGACAGGTTTGACACCTTGCTGGGCCTGGGGCGGGAAAGTTTTCAGTGGTTGGACCAAAAAACCGGCTGGCTGACCCATGCCCTGGAGCAGGATACCGGTCCCTTGGAACTGGAATTGGCCGTTCCGCAGATTCCCGATGAGAATGAACGCCTTTTCTTGCAGGTTCCCTGGGAGTTGCTGGCGCAGCCGCAAGGGGATTTCCTGGCTCGTGACGATCTCAGGCCGTTCATCCCCTGGCGGCGTTTGGGACGCGAGGAGCAACGCCTGCAACCAGCCCATCGAGACCTGCATCTGGTATTCATGGCCGCCGCACCCCGTGGTGCCTCGGAACTGGATTTCGAGGCTGAGGAGGCGGGCATCATCGAGAAAACGCGCACGCTGCCCCTGACGCTGACGGTGGAGGAGAGCGGCTCCCCGGATTTTTTGACGGAGGTGGTCCGTGGCCTGCCGGTACTTCCCGAGGTGGTGCATCTCTCCTGTCACGGCGATATCAAAGATAAAAAACCCGTGCTGTTGCTGGAAGATGAGGCCGGGGATAAACTGTATACCTCTGGCGGTACATTGGCCGCAAAGTTGGGCGATTCCATGCCAGCTTTGCTGTTTTTGTCCGCCTGTCGCACTGCCGAAGGGCGAGCCGCCGCCTCTCCCCTGGCCATGGAGATGGTGTATGCCGGCTGTGCCAATGTTGTTGGTTGGGATGGCAGTGTCAACGATTTTGACGCCTTGCTTTTCGCCGGCTATTTTTATCAGGAGCTGGCCGGATATGCCACGGTGGGGTGGGCTATGGCGACAGCGCGTCGGGAATTGCTCAAACAATGGCAGGCGAATCCCAATATCGCCTCCCATTGGCACTTGGCGCGTCTTTTCCTGGGACCCAAAGGGGGTGAGAAACTTTGCGCCAGTAACAAATCCAAACGTAGCTTACCCAATGACCCCGGTGCCCAGGAATTTCTCGACAAGGAACGCGCCCTGGTGCCGGTCGCTTCGCGCACGACTTTTGTGGGGCGGCGGCGTTTGTTGCAAACCATCCTTGCCAGTTGGCGTTGCGGGGAGAGCAAGGGGGCCCAGATCCATGGTATCGGGCGCACGGGCAAGTCGAGTTTGGCGGCGCGTTTAGCCAACCGCCTGCCGCATTATCAAACGGTGGTGGTTTTTCGCGACTACGATGCACTGGCGGTGTTGGATGCCCTTTTGGGCAAACTACCCGCCAGGGTGGGGCGTGAATTGCGGGAGGTGTGGCGCGATCAGGTTAAAAAGGATGAAAAAATTCTTGGAGACGCATTAAGGGATATTTTGGCTGGTCCTTGCTGTCAGTTTGATTCTACCACTGGAGACAAGCCGTTGTTGTTGATTCTTGACGATTTGGAACGTATCCAGGAGCCCATGGATGGCAGTCGCGCTGCCACCCCCTTCAAGAGTGCCCATCAGCGGGTGATGCGGGTTATCCTGGAGGCGTTTCGGGATGTAGAGACCGAGTCGCGTGTGCTGCTCACCAGCCGCCACGCTTGCACCCTGACCAGCAACCGGGGTGACGAGTTGATCGATCTATTGCTTACCGTTCCCTTGCCCCCGCTTTCTCCAATGGAGCGGTGGAAACAATGGGAGGCGGAAACGCGCTACCATATCGCGGCAGCCGAACCGGAAGGGGCGCGGGAGTTATTGCCGCGCATCCTGGAAGCGGCCCGAGGCAACCCCGGTTTGCAAAATTTGCTCACCAAACCGTTGTTGCGGGGGGAAGTGGACATAGCAAAAAAAGCCCTGGGGCAGGTAGAAGTCTTTTTGGCACGGGGGATAATCCCGCCAGCGGGAGAAGATGCGGGTGATTTTTTCCGTACCCTGGCGTTGCAAAGTTATCGGGAAGCGCTGACCAAAGAGCAGGAGCGTGCGTGCCAGGCTTTGATCTTGTTTAATATTCCGATGCCGTTGTCGGCGACGGACGCGGTTCTGGCTGCTGTTGGGGTGGTTCTCCCTGAGGACACCCGTGCCCGGCTAGTGGGATTGGGGTTATTCAACCAACTTTCGGAAGTGTTGGGACGCGAGAAACATTTTTTTCTGGAGGCGTTGTTGCGTCCCCTGATGACAGGGGAACGGAATGACATTCGTCTCCCAGACATCGCCCGTGTGGCTTTAAATCCCTGGCTTGTCGCCTGGAGGAGAGCTGTTGGGACATTGCCCTGGCATCCATTGGTTCTGGAACTCTTTCGTTTGGCGCAACTTGCTGAAGATGCTACGGCCATGGCGGAGGCTGCCATTGCTGCCGGGTTTTGGTTGTTCATGAAGGAACATGACGCACACAAAGCTTTGGAAGAATTAGTGCAACCAACGCTCTCCGCCTTGGAAAGGGCAGGCATTGCGCCACCGCTTGATCTGATCAATTTGGGTGCCCAGTGTGCCGAACGCTTGGGTGTGAATGACACAAGACGCGCTCTGTTGGAGCTGGGGCTGACTCTGTCCCAAGAGGAGAGCATCCCGCTGGCCATGCTCTGGGGGGAGTATGCGAAGCTTCTGATACAGCAAGGGGAGCTGGTGCAAGCGGAACAATGGTTGTGGAAGGCCGAAAAAGTATTCCAAACCCAAGGTGCCATTCGCTCTCGCGCCGTGACGCTGGGCCGGATTGCCGATATCTACCAATCGCGTGGCGAACTTGATGAGGCGCTCCTGATCCGACTTGAGGAAGAACTTCCGGTTTATGAACGACTGGGCGACATACGCGAACGCGCCATCACGTTGGGCAAAATTGCCGATATCTACCAAGTGCGCGGCGAACTCGATGATGCACTCCAGATTTGGCGTGAGGAAGTAATTCCGGTTTATGAACGGCTGGGCGACATACGCTCTCGCGCCGTGACGCTGGGCCAAATTGCAGACATCTACCTATCGCGTGGCGACTTGGATGAGGCGCTCCGGATCCGACTTGAGGAAGAACTTCCGGTTTATGAACGACTGGGCGACATTCGCGAACGCGCCATCACGATGAGCAAAATTTCCGATATCTACCAATCGCGCGGCGACCTTGATGAGGCGCTACGGATCCGGCGTGAGGAAGAAATTCCGGTGTATGAACGACTGGGCGACATACGCGAACGCGCCATCACGATGAGCAAAATTGCCGATATTTACCAAGTGCGCGGCGACCTTGAAGAGGCGCTACGGATCCGTCGGGAGGAATGCCTTCCGGTTTTTGAACAACTGGGTGACATACACTCTCGCGCCGTGACACTGGGCCGGATTGCCGATATTTACGAAGCGCGTGGCGACTTGGACGAGGCGCTACGGATCCGGCGTGAGGAAACACTTCCGGTTTATGAACGACTGGGCGACATACGCGAATATGCCATTGCCCAGTTCAAAATTGCCGATATCTACAAGAGATCAGGCAATCTGGATGAGGCTTTACGCATCTGGCGGGAGGAATCCCTCCCAGTTTTTAAAAAACTTGGTTTCCGTCGTGAATGTGTCCTTACCATGATGCAAATCGCTGCTATCCACGCAGCACGGGGAGAAGACGACGAGGCTCACAAAATCCTTCACGAGGCACACTCTCTCCTCATGACCATCCCCTGATTTTTCAGCCAGGCATCTGTTACGATCCAGAGTTTTGCCGTCATATTCCGCACTCCTGGGTTATGGTTGTGCGTTGGTTACGGTTTATCCCTCATCAAGCCCGGTTGAATTTCCAAAAAACATGTTAGCAAGCCTTGGCGTGGCTTCATGCTCACGATAATATGGACTGTTGTTCAGGTTTGGTATAGACTTGGGCATCTTTAGGGATAGGCTCACGGATGGTTCCTTGGGAGGACGATGACGGCGGTTACGGACGAGGTTGGTCATTACGGGGTCATGATAGCCGAGGTGGTGGCGGGATTGGCACCCGTTACAGGAGGGCGCTACCTGGATGCCACTTTTGGCAGTGGTGGGCATACCCGGGCGTTGCTGGAGGCGACGAACCCTGACGGTCAGGTATTGGGATTGGATCGCGATCCCGATGCCCTTGTTCGGGGTGGCTTCCTGTCAGATCGGTATGGCGGCAGGTTGCATCTGTATGAGCATCCCTTTGCCCGCCTGACCCTGGCTTTGGATCGGCATGGCTGGAATGAGATAAACGGAGCGGTTTTTGACCTTGGCGTCTCTTCGCAACAATTGGATTCCGCCCATCGTGGTTTTTCCTTCCGCTTCGATGGACCTTTGGATATGCGCATGGATCAGGGCAAAGAGACGGTTGCCACGGCTGCCGATCTCGTCAATCAACTGGGTGAATGGGAATTGGCGCGTCTGTTTTTTGAGCTGGGGGAGGAACCTCGTGCCAAAAAGGCGGCACGCGCCATTATTGCCGCCCGTTCCAAGGAACGGTTGACATCGACCCGACAGTTGGCGGAACTTTTGGAAGGCACCCTTCCCCCGCCACGTCCAGGCCTCCATCCGGCAACGCGTGTATTTCAGGCTTTGCGCATGATGGTGAACCAGGAATTGCAGCAATTGGAAGAAGGTTTGCGCGGTGCCCTGGAGCGTTTGGTGGAGGGTGGGCGTATCGCGGTGATCTCCTTTCATTCTTTGGAAGACCGGGCTGTGAAGCGGGCGTTTACGGCGCGGGTTATGGCTCCCAAGGTGACAGGTCCCATGCGTCTGATGCGGCAGCTACCGGAAACGGTGCCGATGTATACTCTGGTAACCCGTAAGCCGCTCACCCCCAGCCCGGATGAAATACGGCGCAACCCGCGTTCCCGGAGTGCCAAATTACGGATTATCCAACGTGGTGGCCGAGTGCCTTCGAGGATGGCATGAAACCAAACACGTTTATCCCCGCCTTTTTAATTTTGCTCCTGGTGCTGACCGCGGCCATCATCGTCACCTCCAGGACTTGGATGTTGGCGAGCCATAGAGAGTTGCGAAACGAGGAGGAGTTGTATTTGCAGCACTTGGATCGGGAACAGGCGCTCAAGCTGGAATTGGTGACGCGTACCGATCTGAACGCCATCGAACGGCGTGCCCGGGAAGAGTTGGGGATGCAACCGTTGCGCCACGATCAGTGGCTACCCATGGGTGATTGACGATGGCCCCTCCCTTAAGGCAAAACCGTCACCGGCCTGATCCCCCTGATCGCAAATCGTTGGCGAAACGTCAGAGTGGTGCCGTGGTGCGTCGGAAGCCGGTGCAACAACGGGCGACTGCGGTGCGCATGTCGGGGGCGGTGAACCGTCGGCGGCAGGAGGGCTCCTTGTTGCAACGCCTGTTGAGTGCGGTGTTGCCCGGTGCAAATACCCGACGTCCGGCAGCGGTGCCGATTCCCCCCGCCACAAGCAGGGAGACCATTCCACCCTATCCGCAGCAGGAACAAAAATCTTTGTTAAACCGGCTGTTGGACAACTCCGCAACAGCCAAAGCCAGACCCGTTGTTTCCAAGTCACCCGCCGAAGAGATGACGTCGCCGTTTACCCATGGTGAGCGGCAGGCACCCCCCCCCCCTGGGATGGGTACAACAGAGCGTTCGTCCTCCCTTTTTGGACGGTTGCGGGATTTGGGTGGCAAGACCCCAACAGCTTCTGAGAGGCGGGGAGCGGTGGAAGGGGATGTGCCCGACAGCAAGTCGTCTGGCAGATTGGGTGGTTCTATTTTTGGCAGGGGAAGGGCACCTGTTCCTGCCGAGGATGTGCCAGATCATGAGGCAGGGGTGCAACCCCCTGTTTTTGGCAAGCGTGTTCCGCCTGCGGAGGAAGTACCACCTGCGGGTTCGCGATTGCTGGGAGGGATGCTGTCCCGCTTGCGACCCGGTCGGCGCGAGGCCGAGCATGGCACCGGGGAATCGGTTGATCGTTCGGAGCCGATGGTGGCACGGGGTGAGCGTGCCGAACCGGAAGAGACTTTTTCCAGCTCCTATTTTGATCCCGATAGCGGGCACGATCACCCGGCGTACGACGAGGAACCGCCAGCCCCCCCCACGCCGCCGAGTCTCGCTGAAAGGATGCCAAGGACCTATGGCGGGGAGTTTTCCGCATCTTCGCGACCCTCGCCAAGGGGCGCTGCGGTCTCCTCCTCGTCCAGGGGTTCGGCGGGCACTGCGGCAACGTCCTCGGCCCGGGAAATAGGGAGTTCCGGTTTGCGAACCGGGGCGGGCTTGTTGCAAGGCTTGTTAAGCAAGGTGATCAGGCCGGCCAGGTCGACGCCGCCCCGGGAATCCCGTCGTACCGTATCCTCCGCCCCCCAATTCCCCGCGGCTTCCCAACGGGAACACGCCCCCTCATCCCGGAGTTCCGCGACAACACCGCTCATGGAGCGTCTTCTCAGCCGGGAGTCGCAACGGGAACGAGGGCGTTCGGTTGAGCCGTCCCCCCGTTCCTCGGCACCTGTAACGCCGCCTCCCGCATCCAGGGCCCCGGCTCCCCGGCCCCCCTTGCCCAAGGTACCCATGTTTCGCGGACCGGCACCACGGGAGGGGCCGTCGTTATTCCAACGATTGATGACACGTAAAAGCCGGGATAAGGCGGTATTGCGCAGTTCGTTTGTCCGCGGGCCGGTATTCGGACCGGCTGGTACCCCCTATGTGGATAAAACCAATCCCCAGGCCCGCCTGACGTTCATGCTTGGTTTTTTTGTGTTGGCATTCAGTATTCTGGCCTTGCGTGCCGTTGATCTGACCGTTGTTCAGGCCGACTATCTGCAGCAGAAGGCGCGTAGCCAGCACAAGAAAAAAATTACATTGACGGCATCCCGTGGGCGCATTTTGGATCGGCATGGTCGCACGATGGCGATCAGTTTGCCGATGAATTCCCTGTCCGTGGAGGTTGATCAGGTCGAGGATCGGGATCATCTGGCCAACAATCTGGCCGATATCATCGGCATGCCCGTGGAAGAATTACGCAACAAGTTGCGCTCCTTCAAGGCGGGAACCTATCCGACGATCAAGCACCAACTGACTCCGGAGATTACCCGCAAGGTGCGTAACCTGGATCATCATGCCCTGTTTTTCTTTCCTGAAAGCCGAAGATTTTACGCCATGGGGGAGGTTACCGGGCACATATTGGGTTTTGTCAATTTCGAGGGGCGGGGCCGGGAAGGGTTGGAGCGCTCCTTTGAGGATGATCTGCATGGGGTGAATGGGGCGCAGGTGATCAGCCACGACCGTCTGGGGCGGCCAATGCCCATGGTCAGGACGGTCACGGAGCCGCATCCCGGGGTGGATTTGTCTACCACCATCGATACCACCATTCAATACATTGCCTATCGGGCCTTGCTGAAAGGGGTGCAAAACAGCCAAGCCAAGGCGGGGATGGCCGTGGTCATGGATCCCAACAATGGCGAAATCCTGGCCATGGTCAATCAACCCAGCTTCAACCCCAACAATCTGGCCCATTCCAAATCCAATGATCGGCGCAATCGTGTGGTCACCGACCTTTTTGAACCGGGATCGACGTTCAAGGTGTTCACCGTTGCGGCCGCTTTGGATAAGGGAACGGTCACCCCCGATACCATCATCGACATTGAATATGGTAAAACCCGGGTTGCCGACCGGGTGATCACCGACTTTCACCGTGGGACGCGCTATTTGAGTGTCAGTCAGGTTTTGCAGCGCAGTTCCAACGTGGGTGCCGCCAAAATTGGCCTGGGTCTGGGTCTGGAACAACAGGATCACTACATCCGCCGATTTGGTTTTGGGGCGCGCACCGGCATTGAGTTGCCTTCCGATCCCAGCGGTGTCATACCCGATGTGACCCACTATCGCAAAGTCGGCTTGGCCAACCGTTCGTATGGTTATGGTATTACAACAACGCCGTTGCACATTACCACGGCCTTTGCCGCGTCGATCAATGGGGGTATCTATTATCCGCCGACGCTGATCAAAGGGAAAATTGTCGATGGCATTGTGGTTCCCATGAAACAGAAACCACCGCCACATCGCGTGATCAGCGAAGACACATCGAAAAAATTAAGGAAGATTTTGCAATCGGTGGTCACCGACGAAGGGACCGCCATTGAGGCGGCGGTGGATGGATACCAAGTGGGTGGTAAAACCGGCACGGCGCGTAAGGCCATTCCCGGGCAGGGGTATGTCCGTGGGAAATATTATGCCTCCTTTGTCGGGTTTATCCCGGTCGAAAAGCCGAAAGTTGTCATTTTTGTCTCTATTGACGAACCTGTCGGGGTGATTTACGGCGGCAAGGTGGCGGCACCGGTCTTCAAGGAAATTGCCCAGGAGATCCTTCCCCGTCTCTCCGTTTTTCCCGATACGCATACCGATCCGCCGCTCCCCGATATGATGGATCCCGTGCCCCCGGATTCCGAAGCGGTGGAAAATGTCAGCCTGGGACAGGCGTTGGAAATTTTGGGAAAGAAAGGGATTATTCCCCAGGTTAGCGGTTCCGGAGTGGTGAAATCCCTGGAAACACCTACGGAAGGGCCGCCCAGGTTGATCATGCAATGAACCGAATGTCGTCCGTTTCCCGATTGATCGATTTGTCGGATCTTCCCGAGTTGCGACTTGTTGGGGGTGACCGGGAGATTTCTGGCATCACCAGCGATTCGCGGTTGGTTCGCCCGGGGTATTTGTTTGCGGCATTGCCGGGATGGCGTACCCGTGGGACGTTGTTCGTTGAAGATGCCCTGCGGCGCGGGGCGGTTGCGGTATTGGATCAGGGGGAGGCTGAGATACCGGCAACGCTGGCCCACTTGGTACACACCGATTCGCCCAAGGCTTTGTCCCGGTTGGCCTCGGCATTCCATGGACACCCATCGCAGGCGATGACCATGGCGGGCATTACCGGGACCAATGGCAAGACAACGGTTGCCGCAATGGTTGAAGCGATATTGAGCCAGGCCGGGGTGGCGACCGGTGTCATTGGTACCACGGGAATTCGTGCCCCGGGCATGACCGGGGATACCGGCATGACCACCCCCAATGCCGAGACGTTGCATGGCATTCTGGCCCGCATGCGGGATCATGGCTGCCAAGCGGTGGTCATGGAGGTTTCGTCGCACGCTTTGCAACAACAACGTACCGAAGCCATATCCTGGCACAGTGCCGTGTTCACCAACTTAAGTCAGGACCACCTGGATTATCATGGCGATGAGGCCCACTATTTCGCCGCCAAGGCGCGTTTGTTCCTGGATCGTCCCCCCCGTTACGCCATCATCAATCTGGACGATCCCCATGGTCTCGAACTCGCCAGGTTGGCTGATTCGCACTCGGAAGTGCTGGGATTCACCCTGAATTCGCCGCCGGAGTCGGGGCGGTACGGGGTTGTCAACAGCAACCCGGGTTGGGCTGCCAGCGATTTTGTGCTGCAGACGCCGCAGGGATCGCAGCCGATTCATCTGCCGGTGTGCGGCAGGTTCAATGTGGCCAATGCGGTGGCGGCGGCGGCGATGGCCAGATGCATGGGGGCCGGTCTGGAGGCGATTCGCCTGGGATTGGCATCGTTTGTTCCGCAGCCGGGGCGCATGGAACCGGTTGATATGGGACAGCCATTCCGTGTTTTCGTCGATTTCGCCCATACCCCTGATGCCTTGGAAACTTTGTTGGAAACGGTTGCCGGCATGGTGGGTGATGGTCGAATCTGTGTGGTATTCGGGTGCGGGGGCAATCGAGATGCTGGCAAACGGCCCATCATGGGAGAGTTGGCAGGGCGATTGGCGCACCGGGTCATTGTGACCGACGACAATCCCCGTATGGAATCCCCCGAAGGGATACGTTCCGCCATACTGCACGGTGTGGCGCGGAGTGGCAATCGTGCGGAAGAGATTCCCGACCGGGCTGAGGCCATTGGCCATGCCCTGTCCCTGGCCCGGGCGGGGGATTGCGTCCTTCTCGTTGGCAAGGGGCATGAAACGGTGCAAATCACGGATCGGGGGACGATGCCCTTCGATGATCGGCACTGGGCGCGACACCATCTACGGGCACTTGGGTTTGACGGCAGGCGATAAGAGAGGTATTTCCATGCAACCCGATCTTGATTTCATCGTGCGTACCTTGAACCTTCCGCTCCCGACCCTTTCGGGGGGGGATCCGAAGTTATCCGGGTTTTCCATCGATACCCGCACGTTGTCCCCCGGCCAATTGTTCGCCGCCCTTTCGGGGCCCAATTTTGATGGGCATGGCTTTATCCCCATGGCTGTTGCTGGGGGGGCGGCGGCACTGTTGGTGGAACACGACTGGGAGGGTACGGCACCAATACCGGTCCTGCGGGTCCGGGGGGTACTCGATGCGTTGACCGGGCTGGCACAAGCCTGGCGTCGTCAGGTGAATCCCATCGTCATTGCCGTGACCGGCTCCAGTGGCAAGACTTCGGTCAAGGAAATGATCACCTCGTGTCTTAAGGAATCGTTCGCTTCGGTCCATGCCACGCGGGGTAACCTGAACAATCACATTGGCTTGCCGTTGACCCTGTTGGCCATGCCGTCGGATTGCCAAGTGTTGGTGGCCGAAATGGGCATGAGTGCGGCAGGTGAAATCACCCACCTGGCCGGAGTGGCCGAACCCGATATCGGGGTGGTGACCAACGTCCATCCCGCCCATTTGGCCGCCTTCGCCAACGTGGAGGCGATTGCCCGGGCCAAAGGGGAGTTGTTGCAAGCCCTTTCTCCCGATCATGGGATAGCGATCTACCCTTCCCAAAGGTGGGAGACACCCCTTCTCAAGTCGTTAACCCGTGCCAGGCATCACATGACCTTTGGTGCTGACGACAAGGCGGACGTCACGGCGCATCAGGTGGTATTACGGGATGATGGCATGGACTTTGATTTGCGTTTGCCCGGGGGTGTGGGGGGCGCGGCATGCCTGGCCGCGATTGCCGGTCACGTATTGGACAACGCCCTGGCCGCGGCCGCCGCGGCCCATGCCGCCAAAACGCCGTTACCCGCAATCATTCGCGGTCTGGATCGGTTTCGCCTGCAAAAAGGTCGTGGGGGGACGGTTTCCACGGCAGGCGGTTGGTTGGTGATCGACGATACGTACAATGCCAATCCTGGTTCCATGAAGGCGGCTCTGGCGCGCCTGGGTCGGGAAACGACGCATCGTCGTCTGGCGGTTTTGGGGGATATGCTGGAACTCGGGGAGTCGGCAGAGGCTTTGCATGAAGAACTGGCAACCGCGGTCGTGGATGCCGGGGTCAGCCAGTTGTTTACGACAGGTAGTCTGATGTCACGCCTTGCGGATCGCCTTCAAGGACATCCGACCATTGAGGTATTTCATCGCCAGGATGCGGGCGAATGGGTCGGGGTGTTGCCCGGGTTGTGTCAACCGGGAGACCGTATCTTGGTCAAGGGTTCGCGAGGAATGAAAATGGAACGCATCGTCGAGGATTTGTGTCGCCATGCTGTATAACCTGCTTTACCCGCTGAGCCTCAGCGATCAATGGTCCTTCTTGAATCTGCTGAAATACATCACCCTGCGCTCCATTGGGGCGTCACTGACGGCATTGGTGATTTGTTTGCTACTGGGACCATTCATGATACGAGGATTGCAGGCGGTGCAAGGGGCTGGGCAGCCCATCCGCGAGGATGGCCCGGAACGCCATCTGCTGGAGAAAAAAGGGACGCCCACCATGGGGGGAACGTTGATTTTACTGGCGGTCTCGCTATCGACGTTTTTTTGGGCCAACCTGGCCAACCCTTACACCATCATGGTCCTGGTGGTCACCCTGGGATTTGGCGCCATTGGTTTTTGGGATGATTATGTCAAGGTCACCAAACAGCACAGCCGTGGTGTTTCGGGACGGACGCGCTTCTTGATGCAATCGTTCATCGCCTTGCTCATGGCCATTGGGTTGAAGTGGGCCGGGGGTGCCACGTTTGGTTATCTCAGTCTCCCCTTCGTCAAGGATTATGCCATCGATTTGGGTTGGTGGTATTTTCCGTTTGCCATTCTGGTCATTGTGGGTTCGGGAAACGCCGTCAATCTGACCGATGGTCTGGATGGACTGGCCATCGGGCCAACCATGCTGACCGCCGCCAGCTTCATGATTATTGCCTATGTGGTGGGACATTACCAATTTGCCAACTATTTGGGCATTCCCCACGTTGCCGGGGCGGGGGAGTTGACCGTGTTTTGCGGGGCCATGGTAGGTGCCGCCTTGGGATTCTTGTGGTTCAACACCTACCCGGCGCAGGTGTTCATGGGGGACGTTGGCTCACTGTCCCTGGGGGCGGCCATGGGTGCCGTGGCCATGGTGACACGGCACGAAATCGTCCTGTCCATCATCGGCGGTATTTTTGTTCTGGAAACCTTTTCGGTCATTATCCAGGTGGCTTCATTCAAACTGGTTGGCAAACGGGTGTTTCGCATGGCTCCAATCCATCACCACTTTGAATTGAAAGGGTGGGCGGAACCCAAAATTATCGTCCGTTTCTGGATCATCTCCATAGTTTTGGCTTTGATCGGCCTCCTAACTTTGAAAATACGCTAAATGAACGCGACTTCTTCTGCTGTCAAAGGCAAAATGGGTGTCCTGGGGCTGGGTCGCTCCGGGTTGGCTGCGGTCCGCTTTCTTCAGGGAAGTGGCTATCGGGTTGTCGCCTGGGATCAGGCCAAGGTCGTCCTGGATGGGGTGGAGGTACGGGACGGCCCCTGCCCGGAGCTTGAGTTCATGGATTGCGAGGCGGTGCTGTTGTCCCCCGGCATCCCCCGGACGCACACGGCAGTGGCCGCGTTGATCACGCATGGGATTCCCGTTATCAACGATTGTGAATGGTTGTATCGCCAGGGTCAGGCGCGGGCTGAACCGCCGGAATGCGTTGCCATCACCGGCACCAACGGCAAATCAACAGTAACCACTTTGGTGGGGGAAATGTTGGCGGCGGCGGGCTTCATGACGCAGACCGGCGGCAATCTGGGACAGGCGGCGTTGTCGCTCTGGCGTGAAGACACGCGCATCTATGTCCTGGAACTCTCCTCGTTTCAGTTGGAAAGCATGGCGCGGTTCCGGGCGAACAGCGCAGCATTGCTCAATATTTCCCCGGACCATATGGATCGCTACCCCGACCTGCAACACTACCTGGATGCCAAATGGGCCATTTTTAACAATCAACGACCGGGTGATGTGGCGGTCATCAATTGCGACGACCCCGGTTTATGGCCAATCGCGCCCCGGGTGTTGCAAGAGGGTGTCCAGGTCGTCGGCTTTTCCATCCAAAAACCATTGCCGGGCGGCGTCTATGTGGCGGACGGCTGGTTGGTGGATCATCGGGGCGCGGAAAAAATACCCATCCTGGAAACGGCGCGAATCCGTATCAAGGGGCGGCACAATCTGGCCAATGCGGCGGCTGCGAGCGCATTGGCCTTGAGTCGCGGTGCCAGTCACGCAACCGTTGCCCATATCCTGGAAACCTTTCCCGGTCTTGACCACCGGATGCAATGGGTGCGTACCGTGAATGGCGTCACCTTTTATAACGATTCCAAAGGGACCAACGTTGGGGCGGTGGTGGAATCCTTGGCCTCGTTCGACCGGCCTTTGGTGTTGATCGCCGGTGGTCGTGCGAAAAAAACCGATTTTTCCGACTTGCGCCAGGCCGCTGCCCAACGTTTGCGCGCCGCCGTTCTCATTGGTGAGGCGGCAGATGATCTTGAAAACGTTTTTCACGGTGTCGCCCCCATCGTGCGTGCCGGTTCCATGGTCGAGGCGGTGACCCTATCCTTGCAGCAAGCCTCACCCGGAGATGTCGTGTTGCTGTCGCCAGCGTGCGCATCGTTTGACATGTTCAAAAATTTTGAAGATCGTGGCCAACAATTCAGTGAGGCGGTCCATGGGCTTTAAATCACTGGGCAGGACTTCCGTCAAAAAAAAACCACCACCCAATTGGGAACCCAGTGCGGATAAACAACGGGTGGGAAGCATGGATTTGTGGGTGGCCGGAGTCGCCTTTGCCCTTTTGATCATCGGCTTGGTCATGGTCTATTCCGCTTCCGCACCCATTGCCCTGCGTCATTTCAACAACGCCTCCTACTACGCCTTGCGCAACGGCATCTTTTCCCTGGTGGGATTGGTGTGCTTGGCAGTGATCAGTCGACAGTCTATGACGACAATCCGCCGTCTGGGGCAATGGGGGTATTGGTTTGTCCTGTTCTTGTTGGTGATCACCTTGATCCCGGGATTGGGCCTGGAGGGGGGTGGGGCACGGCGTTGGATCAATATCGGCTTTGCCACCCTCCAACCTTCGGAGCCGTTCAAGGTGGTCCTGGTTGTCTACATGGCCCATATCCTGGCGCTGAATCCGGCACGGGTGCAAAGTTTTATGTTTGGCATCATCCCCTTGTTTTTCCTGTTCGGTATCGGAGCCGCACTAATGATGGCGGAACCCGATTTCGGTTCGACGGTGATTTGTACGGCGGTGGTGTTTGGCATCGTCTTTGTCGCGGGCATCCCGTTGTTTTGGATTTCCGCCTTGTTTCTCGCGGCGGTCCCCATGGCGGCGGCGGCTGTCATCATGGCCCCGTATCGGTTCCGTCGCGTAACCTCGTTTCTCAATCCTTGGGATGACCCTCTGAACGCCGACTTTCAATTGGTGCAATCGCTGTTGTCGTTCGGTAATGGTGGCTTTACCGGCACGGGTCTTGGGCAGGGGCAGCAAAAACAATTTTACTTGCCAGAATCCCATACCGACTTTATTTTTTCCGTCATCGGGGAAGAGTTGGGTTTGTTTTGGATCTTGTTGATCATCCTGTTGTTCGGGGTGTTGATTTGGCGGGCGCTGACCATTGCCCGGTTGGCGGATGATCGTTTTGTCCGTCTCGCATCCAGTGGCTTGGCGGTGCTGCTTGGGATGCAATCGGTGGCCAACATGGGGGTGACCATGGGATTGCTGCCCCCCAAGGGATTGACCTTGCCCCTGGTGAGCTACGGTGGGACTTCCATCATCGTGACGTTGAGCGCGATCGGCTTGTTGCTGGCTTTCTCCCGAACGCTGCCGGTTACGGAAAAAACATCGTTGTTCAGTTGGCGCAAGAGTTCTTCTACCCCGACCAGTTGAAGCGGCTGAAAAATACGTAAATTTCATTTGAGGCTGGTCACGAAGGGGAGCCGGTTTGCGCCGCTGCCAGCAGTTCTTTCAAGGCGGCTCGCGTACTGACCCCGACCTGTTTTTGCAGTCGGATTCCCTTCTTGTAAACCATCACGGTGGGTATGCTGAAAATGGCGTACTCTTCGGCCAGACTGGTGTGCTTGCGGGCATCTACGACCACGATCTCAACCTGTTGGCGGTAGGTTTCCACAAACCAGGGCAGATGCTGGCGCAGGACCGTGCAGAGCGGGCAGTTGTTGCCGGAAAAAATAAGGAAAATCAATTTATCAGGTGCGGCGGTGTCCAGCTTTTCTTTCAAGGATGCACTGGGGGATAGCCGTGGCCGAACGTGCATCGGGTTCGGAGTGCGCTGCAACAGGCGGTTGATGATTTTTTGAAAGGTGGCGGTTGATGTTGAGCGATTGGTCAAAGCCGACAATATCTTGACCATGGTATCACTTTTATGCTCTGGATCCTCATACGGATGTTCATGGAGCAGGCGGGAAATGGTCGTCAGGTAGGCGGTCATACCCCCTTGCAGGATGTGTATCGCATGATTTGCGGAGAAAAGTCCCAGCAGGGCCGCACTTTCATGGCCTTTACTGCAATAAAGCAATGGGAAGCGGTTGTTGTATTGTTGTGTGAAACGTTTTTCAAAGGCATCGGTCCGAGCCCTGACATCCGGCAGGTAAAAGCGGAGGGAACCGGGGATCGATGGATACCCAGCGGCCCCACCACGCAGGTCGATGGGGAAGGGGGTGGTCGGATCGGCCAAAAATTCGTCGATGGTGAGCTGATGTTTGTTGCGTGCGGCATACATGGCAGGCTTTCCATTACGGTCAATCGTGTTGCAGTTCCCGGGTGATGCCATCCGGGGCGAAGCGATGAAAAAAAAGTTAGCGATCCCATTATTTTATGATTGCAACTCAAGTATGAATAGGACACCCCAACCGTAACATAACGGTACCCGTGCGGCAATTTGTAAGTTCCTGAGATCCGGGAAATCCCGTCGCCCCGGTGGATGATCGCATTCGAATGCGCAAACGGCGCCGACTTGCTCGGAATCCCTTGATCCGGGGGGGCTGGACAAACCAGGGTTCATGCCAGCGGTTGCTTTCAAACACTGTGGGGCCGATGATTTGCAATGGATGCGGCATTCCCCGCTTATCAGCAAGGGGTTGAACTCAAACAGGACGTGATCCCATGGACTATAGCCCCCCCCCCCCCTTGTGCCAGCTCGTTTCCTGAGGCGCTACAAACGTTTTCTGGCGGATTTCCAGATTGAGAATGGCTGTACCGTCACCGCCCACTGTGCGAATACCGGCTCCATGTTGGGACTGCTCACCCCTGGATCGTACGTCAGGTTGTAGAGCTGGGTGTCGAGGTGCTGATGGTCTGTTGTGCCGTGGGGCCGCAGGCCATCACTCTGAGCCATGCCCTGCCCTGGGACTTGGATTGAACCCGCTTCCTTTCCACAACACTGTGTTCACGACTTGGAAGGTTATCTGATTCCGTGGTATAAACAATCTTGACTTTCATTAA
>JADGCN010000050.1 GCA_015228975.1 Magnetococcales bacterium | reverse complement strand
TCATTCCCGCGAAAGCGGGAACCTCGAATGCTTTAATCGGGGGCGTGGATGACAAAAACTACGAATCCCAAGATAGCTGCGGTTTAGCACAATGCTTGGGCCAGGATGGGAACAGGATCTGGAGAAATGAGTCCATGAATAATAAAACGATTTTGGTGTTACCGGGCGATGGCATTGGGCGGGAAATTGTCGCCGAAGCCGTCAAGGTGCTGGAATGGGTCAACAAACGCCCCGGCCTGGCCTTCACCCTCGAAGAAGGCTTGATCGGCGGTAGCGCGTATGACGCCACCGGGACCCCCTTGCCGGAAGATACGGTGATACGGGCCAAAAAAGCCGATGCGGTGTTGTTGGGGGCAGTGGGTGGCCCGCAATGGGACCGGCTCGATTTTTCCCTGCGCCCGGAACGGGGATTGCTGGGTATACGCAAAGCCTTGGATCTTTATTGCAATCTGCGTCCGGCCCAGGTGTTCGCCCCATTGCTCGATGCCTCGCCCCTCAAACGAGAAGTGGTCGAGGGGATCGACATTATGGTGGTGCGGGAACTCTCTTCGGGGATTTATTTCGGAACACCCAGGGGGGTGGAAACCCTGGCCGATGGACGCCGACGCGGTTTTAATACCCTGACCTACTCAACCGATGAAATCGAGCGTGTCGCCCGCCGGGCTTTTGAAGCCGCCAGGCGTCGCAGCCATAAACTGTGTTCGGTGGACAAAGCCAACGTCCTGGAATCAACCGCCCTGTGGCGCGAAGTGGTCAGCGAGTTGGGCCGCAAAGAATACCCCGATATCGCCTTGAGCCACATGTACGTCGACAATGCCGCCATGCAACTGTTGCGCAATCCCAGGCAATTTGATTGCATCGTCACCACCAACATGTTTGGCGATATCCTGTCGGATGAAGCCAGCATGCTAACCGGATCCATCGGCATGCTCCCTTCGGCATCGCTGGGAGATGCCAATGCCCTGTACGAACCGATCCACGGCTCCGCTCCCGATATCGCCGGCAAGGGAATTGCCAATCCGCTGGCAACCATCCTGTCGGTGGCGATGATGTTGCGCTATTCTTTGTCAGCTCCCGAAGAGGCCACGCTCATCGAAAAAGCAGTCAACCGGGTGTTGGAACAAGGATGGCGTACCGCTGATATCATGCAGACGGGTGCCAAACAGATCGGTACCGTGGCCATGGGCGATGCCGTTTTACAAGCGTTACACGAGGAGAAAAATCAATGAAAAAATGGAATGTCGCCATCGCCGGTGCCACGGGCAACGTTGGGCGGGAAATTTTGAAGATTTTACAGGAACGGGATTTTCCCGTGCATGAACTCCATCTCCTGGCCTCGGCAAGAAGCGCCGGCACCACGATGTCGTATAAAGATCGTGACCTGGTGGTCAAAGATCTGTCCCAATTTGATTTCAAGGGCGTCCACATCGGCCTGTTTTCCCCCGGGGCCTCGGTGTCGTCGCGCTTTGCCCCCGTCGCCGCCCAGGCCGGGTGCGTGGTGGTCGATAATACCTCCTTCTTCCGCATGGATCCCGATGTCCCCCTGGTGGTGCCGGAAGTCAATGCCGGTGCCATCGCCGAATATAAGAAAAAAGGGATTATTGCCAATCCCAATTGTTCCACAATCCAAATGGTCGTCGCACTGAAACCCATTCACGATGCCGCCATTATCAAACGAGTCGTCGTCGCCACCTACCAGGCCGTCTCCGGAGCCGGCAAGGAGGCCATAGACGAATTGTTCGAGCAAACCCGCGCTTTTTATACCCCGGGCAAAACGGTTCCCCCGAAAAAATTTGCCAAGGAAATCGCCTTCAACGTCATACCCCATATCGACCAATTCTTGGAAAACGGCTACACCAAGGAAGAAATGAAAATGGTCAACGAGACCCAAAAAATTCTCGATCCCGCCATTCGTGTCGCCCCAACCACCGTCCGGGTTCCAGTCTTCAATGGCCATTCCGAAGCCCTGACCATCGAAACGGAAAAGAAACTTTCGGCTGCCGAGGCCCGTCAACTGTTGGCCCAGGCCCCGGGTATCGAAGTCATCGACGACCCCGCTTCCCTGGCCTACGCCACCCCGCGCTTCGCTTCCAGCAAGGATGCCACCTTTGTCTCCCGGATTCGCGAAGATACGAGTTGCGAGAATGGCTTGCAAATGTGGGTGGTTTCCGACAATCTGCGCAAGGGAGCGGCTTTGAACGCTGTTCAGATCGCCGAAGTTTTAATCCGCAGTCATCTATAAGGGGGGCGATCCTTGGGGCCATCAACAAGGAACGGATCATGAAGCACGGGCGCAGGACACTCAGACCAGCCGGGTGGTTGGCAGGTATTGGTGTATTGGTATTGTTTTTCCATCTCCTTTCCCCCGCCTGGGGGTTGACTCTGGGATCCATGGATGTCAAGAGTTATCAGGGGGAACCTTTCAACGCCACCATCTCCATCACCCTGGCTGGCAAGGAGTCGTTACTTAACCTCGTCGCCAGCAAAGCAACGCCACAGGATTATGAACCGTTACACCTGGAATACCACGAACAGGTTTCGTCTTTGCAGCTTGATTTGGACGGCCAGGGGGGACAACGTAAACTGAGCATTCGCTCAAAAACGCCCATCACAACCCCATTTTTTAATTTTTTATTGAAACTCTCCACCGGCCAAGGCGATCATTTTCGCAATTATCCCGTTTTTCTGGATGTGCGGCCATCGACATTGTCCGCTGATTTCCAACCACCCCTCCCCATTGTTGCCCCCCAGGAAAGTACTTTCGTTGCTGCCAACAAGGGAGAATATGGACCGGTTCGTCCGGGAGATTCCCTGCTCAAAATTGCCGAAAAATTCGCTACGCCACCCATTACCCGGCAACAGATGGCTGTGGCTATCTACGAATCCAACAAAACCCAGTTTATCGATGGCAACATCAGCAATCTTCCGGTTGGGGTGATTCTCAAGGTACCCGACAAGACCCGGGTCGCCGCCTTGAATGCGGAACATGCCAAAAACCAGGAGACTTCCAAAGCGACCAACGGGGATAAGGCAAGCACGGACAAACCCGCCCCGGCCCCGGCGAGCTCTACTGAAACGCAAAAGGCCGCTACCAGCAAAAGCACAGAACCCAAGGCAGCGGAGGCCACCATTGTACGCAGCAAGCCGACTGTGGCCGCTAAGCCGACTGTGACCACAACCGGTCCCGCTGAGGGCAGTGCCAGCCCGGCCTCCCCACCACCCACTAAAGATGCCAAGGTTGCCCAGGACGCCAAGGTCGATGCATCCAAACCCACCGCCAATGAGGTCGTTGCCGCCCCCCCTCCTCCGCCCGTCATCGACAAAGCGGAAGTGGATAGCCTGAAACAAAGTGTTTCATCCCTCAACGATCAACTCAAAGCCAGTGAAGAGGCTCGTACCAGGCTGCAAGGACAGGTGGGATTGCTGGAGAACCGTTTGAAAAAGCTTGAACAACAACCCAAAGCCCCTCC
The DNA here is from genome assembly GCA_015228975.1 of Magnetococcales bacterium. Lineage (GTDB taxonomy): Bacteria > Pseudomonadota > Magnetococcia > Magnetococcales > UBA8363 > UBA8363. The sequence continues at coordinate 18,053 of JADGCN010000050.1, read as the reverse complement.
TCCGACTCCCGTTCCCCCACCCACTCCAATCGACATTCCCTGGGATATGGCTGGGATTGCGGGTGCAGCATTGGTATTGATCATTGGCCTGTTGGGATATCTGCGTTGGCGTCGGAACCAATCAGAACCGAAGCACTGGACCCTGCGTTTCAGCCACACGGAGCAACCACCCCTGCAAGTGACCGACCCACCCTCAGAGCCCCCTCCTGCTCCAACGACCTTACCAGTCCCAGTGGCTGCTCCCGCAGTGCTGACAGCGATGCAACCTCAAATGGACATGCCCTCGATCCCTGACACGCCCATGCAGGTGAACATGCCCTCGAACCCTGACATGCCCGTGGTGGACGCCCCGCAACCCACAACCAGCCCCGTGACTGCTTCGCCATCCACCCCCATTGAGCAGGAGCCGGAACAGGCTGAATCACCTCTCCCGGAAACTGTAGAAGTCGTCGTTGTGGAGGATGAAACATTTCCCGCTCCGGTCAGATCGGTGGCCGATATCATCTCTGGGACCCGGACTGTGCTACCGGCTTCTTCCCGTACCCAGGAACCACCTTCCATTGAGGATGAAAACCTTGATCCCAATATCGTGGTACTTGGTGGCGATGATCGTGATGATGGTGACAGTATTTTCAACCTGAACGACCAGAAAAGCGACATTCTGAAAGTAGCCGATCCAAACCAGACCAACTTCACCAGAGATTCGGACAGCCTGATCGATCTGGGTAACGAAGATGATTCCCCAGCGTCCATCTTTAACTTTGATAACAAATCGACCACCCCTTTACAAAGCACTCCAGACCCTGTGGAATCCATGGCCGCGCCTGTTGCCAGCTTAGTGGAAATGGGGGTGGAAGAAGGGGCGGCTACCGATGGCATCACACCAAAGGCCGCGCAACCCAAGGCCAGCACTGTTGATGGTGGAACTTTGGAAGTCGAAACCTTGGTGTTTGAGGTCCCGGTCATCCCTGAAGTCACCCCGGCTCCCATCCAACCAACACCTGTTGACACCGATGTGGAAACCATCCAATTTGATTTGGAAACGAAGCCGGCAATGGAGAACCCGGAAAAATCACCCGGTAAGAAAAAAGTGAAATCCACATCCAAACCGGCGCAGACCAAACCTCCCATGGATGATGAGATGCCGGTGATTGAATTGTTGGACGAACAAAGGTCTTCGGGGAATGGCTGATGAGAAAATTCACTGTGATTGGCCGATTGACACTACTGACCCTGCTGGGAAGTCTTTGGCAGTCTCCGGTCGCCCTGACCGAAGCCAAATCTGATGAAATCATCCTGGGGGCCGTTACGGTGGAGAGCCACATGGGCGAACCACTGCAAGTGACTATCCCTTTGCTTAAAGCATCAGAACAATCCGAGCATCCCACCTTCAAACAGGTGGATGCCTTGTGGGGGGTTCCGACCGACTATTCCCATCAGGGTGGTCCGACCTTGTCGGCCAAACTGCACCGGGAGAGTGGCAAGGATTCCCTGGTGATCACCAGCAATCAGGGCATGACGATCCCTTTTTTCACCTTGCTGCTCAAGATGGTCACCGAAGATCGCATGATCGTACGTAACATGCCCGTCATGTTGGGGGAACGCAGTAGCGGCAGCGTTGCATCCCAGCAGAGTGTGCCACCACCCAGCCACACCTCTGAGCCCGCATCAAGCCCGATGCTTACAGACCTCGCCGCCAATGCCGCCAAATCAAACCTGTGGAAAAATTTGGCCCTTGGTCTCTCCGCCGCCGCCCTGTTCGCACTGTCCTTTTATTCCTTGAAAGGAAAACGGCGTATCGAACGCTGGGGGCTTGCCCGTGGCCAGGTTCGTAAACGGCCCATGGCGGTACCCGTTGCCGAACGCCAGGAACCGGCTACGTTGGATACCCCTGTTGATCTTCCCGCCGCTCCACCGATCCAGGACTCTCCGGCGCAACCGGCACCGGAAACCCCGGTTGCACAAACTTCTGTTGCCAAACAAGCATCCGCCCAGACCACGGGCAAGACGGTCGCCAAGGGTGTTACGATTACCACTGTCGTGCGCAAAAAAGTGAGTTCGGAGGAAACTCCAACCCAAGCCAATTCTTCTACTTAGTCTTGCAGATCAGGAATCTTTTGCCGGTTACGCAATGGATTCGCTCGTGAGAAATGCTTGGTGGCCTGCCACAGTTTCATTAATTGATTAGTTATGCTACAAAGGCTTTCTCGTTGACGTTACTTGGAGGAAGTCATGGCCACCCCTGAAATTGCCCATGATGCCATTGCGTAAACCCGAATTGCGATGAATGCGGCGTGGAAGGCCGGAAAAATGTGACCGTTCGGAGTCGTTATGGAGTTGATGGCATACACGCCTGAAGTACAATAGAGCTGCTGAGCTACCAACTTCTTGAAACCGCGTGAAGATCAGGCTACAAGAATTAATGAAACCATGGTAGGCCACCAAGAAATTTCCTGGAAAACAGTCCTTGCAATGGGGTCCACCTCAGTCTGCATCGGCTTGGTGTTATGCCTGGGCAATTGGTAGAGGTGCATGATGCCCTGATGGGCCAGTCATGGCGCGTGAAAATAACTTCCGTGAACCATTCCGCCGATGGGCCAAAACTGGTAACTTCATTGGAGGTTTTGCGCCATGTCCAACCCGGTGTTTGATTTGCAAGGAAATCTCGCAGCGAAGATTCCTTAGGCCGGGATGGTTCTGTCGGTTGATAATGGTCTGGCGTAGGTGGCAACCAGGAATGGTATAGTCGCAGTGGCGTAAGAGGGAAGCATTGGAGACAGGGTGGCTGTTTGGGACGGGCGAGCGGCTCGGGTTCAAGATGTGGTGGATGCGCCGGTGTTTCTTGTGTAGAGTCTTTAATCACGTACATGATCCCTTCCCGATTCCACCACGGTTCGGAGATAGTGGAGACGAAATCTTCCCTACCCCTATTCTATTCACTACAATTAAGCGGCGACCATGAGTGAACTCGAAAAAAATGTTATTCTAATAGTAGATAACGATCCAGACAATATTGATGTTTTAAGCGGTATTCTTGAAGGTAAATACAAAATTAAAGTTTCTCTTACCGGTGAACGCGCCTTGAAGATTGCTGAAGCCCTACCCCATCCAGACTTAATCTTACTGGATGTCATGATGCCAAACATGGATGGGTTTGAAGTATGTCGGAGTCTTAAGAATAATCCAAACACAAAACACATTCCTGTTATTTTTGTTTCCGGAATGGCAGAAGCACGCGACGAAAAGGAAGGGTTTGATGTTGGTGCCGCTGATTATATTACTCGACCAATAAAACCAGAAGTTGTACAAGTGCGTGTACGTACCCAACTCCAGCTTCGGTCAGCGCAACGCGAGTCCGAAAGGTTACTCAAGGAAAACGCTGAAATGCTTGACGATACCCTCGTCGGATCAATGCGAGTGATATCTGATCTCTTGTCCTGGGCTAATCCAGCGGCTTTTCTTCGTGCTGCGCGATTTCGGGCATTTATGGAAAAAATTGTTGAAGATCTCAAAATTAAGGGGGGATGGCAGCTCAACCTGGCGGCTACCCTCTCTCAGATAGGCTTGGTCGCTTTTCCAGCGGAGGAAATGCGTAATTATTCGATTGGACAAGGTGTTTCCATAAAATTTCTTAATTTATTCAAGAGGCATTCGGAAATCGGGGGACGTGCGTTGGATCAAGTACCTAGGATGAATACTGTCGCACGAATTATTGAAAAACAATTCGATCCATTACCTGTACAAGGCAAATATCCAGAAGAGATCAATAAGCGGGGTATCTACTTGTTGGGAAGACAAATTTTGAAGATGCTCATTGATTTTGATCACAAACTATTGGGGAAAAATTCATCAATCGCTCTTAAGGAAATGACTAAAGATGAACAATACGATCCAATTTTGATTGCAACTCTTAAAACTATCATATCAAAAATGGAATGGGTTCCCTGTGCTCTTTCCATCAGACAATTAACGCCCGGCATGGTTCTTGATGAGCATGTCGTTTTTCCCAAAGATACGGGAAAACAAGCCAAAGGAACCGTTTTAACCCAGGAAAAAATTGAGCAACTTGCCATGGCCTTTGATGATGAAGGTCACTATCGGTTATTTCGCGTCAAAGTACCTTTCAAAGTAGATAAAAATGGGAATCTGCCCTCAATGAAACATCTGCATGAGACCGTTCCTGAGGGAATTCGACCGGAAAGTGCACCTGCTGCAAAACGTCCAATAGATCTTCTGGTCGTCGAGCCCCTGATTGTCAACTTAAGCGCTTTGACCAAGGAGGATGATCCAGAATCTAAGACTGTTGCCTCTCGACTTCGTGAAGCAGTTTCTGGAACCGGCGTGGAAGAAGTTGTGGAACGAATACAGCAAATGGTAGGCATGTACGATTTTCCTGAAGCACTTATGTTGATCCACGAACTGGCCGCTACCGTTAAAGTCAGGTTAGTCTGATCATATACTCACGGTTCGCTCATTTCAGCACTGGGCTCCGACTGTTCTAGCCTGTTGTGGACACGCACTATCAAGATTTAAAATTTTGCATTTGCTGTTAGAATTCTTTCTTTAAGTCGTATAAAACATCTTTTATTTTGTATTCCGGGAATACCTTATTTAGACAATAGTCTGTTAGCGCCCGCTTTCTATTGGCCACGGGAAGTCCAACACAATCGAAAGGATCCAGGAAGGGGCAAGCCCCTCCCTTTTCCTGACTTACCGGAATCCCGATTCTGTGGGAATGATACTGAAAAATACCATTCCCTGAACGGGTTACGTATTAAATGACACCAGGGCAGGTCGTCTTCACCTTCACAGCCTTGCCATTGTAGCGGCGTGTGGCTTCACAGGTCACATAGGTTTTTTGGTAGTCGCTGCCCAAACATTTAGACCCGATGACCTCAACAGGGACCATGACCTGAAGCTCGGTTGGGACATCGACCGTGATCTCTTTGGTGACTTTCTTGGTTTCCGCTTTGCAGCAGCAATTCTTGGTCACTTCAACCGCTTCATCCACTTCAACCTGCTTGACAACTTTCTCCTTGACGACTTTGTGAATCACCCGCACGCACTCGGTTTTGACCGGCTCATCAACTTTGACCGGCTCATCAGCCGCGGCAGCCATGGTGGAAAATCCAACGGCCAAGGCCAATCCCGCAACAACACCCATCAACCTTTTCATAACAACCCCCAATTCTTGAATTCTTCAGTGAACGGCCACTCAAGGCGACCTTGAAATCCGACACCGGCACGGAGTGTTCGTAGGAACCGCAAGTGTCCTAGAAATCGGAGTGGATGCTGGCCGGATATCCGGTGGTCACAACGAACACGTCGGAGGAAGTCGCCCCCTTGCCATGATGATGACCATGTCCGTGTTTGGCCACCGGGGTGAACTCCTGCACCTGCACTTGGCCACGAACTTCGACATTCTTCGGCCAAATGACCATCTTGTTTTCCGCCTCGCTGATCGTCCGCCGAACCGTCAGCGAATGTTTCGCGCCATGGCCGCAGTCCATATGGCCTTGGCAGTTGGCCGAAGCCACTGCGGAGATGCCGATCGCGCAAACAACACCTGTGATGATGCTGATTGTTTTCTTCATGCCATGAAACTCCTAGTTTTTGGTTAACGTTTCTTTCATCACGGTGAAGGTAACAAAAAGTGCCTCCCCTCGGCAAGGGAATATCGATCACCCCGACTTGTGATAACGATTCTAACCAATTGCTCTTCATCAAACTTTCTTTAATATTGGCCCGGGTTGCAACCAGCGGCGTAAGTTATGATACACCCACCATAGAAAAAACAATGACATAACATAGATCATGGGGCGCAAAGGGATGCTGTATCGGGATAATGGGATGAAAATCATGTGCAATGCGGTCATGGAGCCCAGCAGAAGGGCGATCGAACGCGCCATGAACAACGACGGCCACTGCCCCGACGGACTGAAGGATCGCGGCAACCACACCACGAGACTCCCCAACCCGGCCAAAACGACCAGAAGCGGGTGCAAGGCGAACAGGAGGCGATGCAGCATCTGAAACACCGGATGCCAGAAGAAAGGGCTATGGGTTGTCGGATAGACAAAGGCGTCGCCCTGTCCTTGAATGATGTTCCAGGACCAAAACCATTGCGGCTTGTCCAGGAGATACCATTTTAAATAACGTCCGGGCTCCCGGAGGAATCGCTCCGTGATTTCACGCAGGACCGAAGCGGCATTGGTGGTGATTTCCGGAAAACGTGGATCGAAATGGTAAGGGTAGGCGAACGTTTGCGGATCGCCGTTGTAGAGCAGGTCGGGATACATGCCATGCGCCGTGGTATGAATGGCCAGGGTGTCATCCCCAAACGTTCCCAACACGATTTTGTTGCGCAACGCCCAGGGGAACACGAGCAAACAAAAACCGAACACCAGGGAAAGCACCCTGTTACGCCGTTCGGGAAAGTCCTTGTGCCAGGCAATCCCCAGAGCCATGCACCCCACGAAAGGCAGGAGTATGGGACGAACCAGGCCGGCCATGCCCAGAAACATGCCAACCAGCAACCAGGACCACCAAGGTCTCCCCCATCCCATGGCCAACAAAGCCGCCAACAATAAAAACGTGTACCAGGATTCGCTGAGCAGGTAATGGTTCATGGTGATCAGATGCGGTGTGACGGCGGTCAGGAGCGCCGCCAAAAGCGCCAAAGACGTGGGCAAGACACTTCGGGCGATGCCGAATAGCAGCACAATGGCGACACCACTGATCCAGGCTTGCGCGGTCACAACCCGGTCCAATATCAGGGAGGGATCCATCGTCATGGCCGCGAAAGGGACCAGGAATAAAGGATAGCCAGGGCTGCGAAAGGCATCGGGACGGGGAGGCTCCCCGGTTTGCAGGCTTGGATCCTTGGAATACACCCCGGAACGCACCAGATTGACGGCGTAATGGAAGTATTGCCAAGCATCGGGACCGAAAGGTCGCAGGACACGGGTTTCCGCAACCGCCGTCACCCGCAACCATGTCCCGAACAAAACAATGGCCAGAAGCACCCCCCCCACGGCCAACCATCGCAGTGAACGATAAGGGCGCATCAAAACGATTGAATGACCAAACCGTCGCGCAGCTTGGGCTCGAACCATGTCGATTTGGGTGGCATGATTTGGCCGGCATCGGCAACCCGCATCAAGTCTTCCAGATCCGGGGGATACAACGAAAAACCCGCCGCCATGGCATTACCATCACAATGCGCCATCAACCCCTCCATGCCGCGGATGCCACCCACGAAATCGATTCGGGGATCCCGTCGCGGGTCGTGAATATTCAGAACGGGCGCCAATAAATAACGATCCAACAACGCCACATCCAGACAATCCCGGGGCGGGGTATCCGCCGGGGGATGGAAGCGTGGATCCAGTTGTAATTGGAACCACCCTCGCGTCGGCAGATACAGGCCGAAATGATGTTTGGCAACGGGCTTGACCGGATTTGCGGCGGGATGGACGATGAAATGACCGCTGATGGCTTGCAAAAAGCTGTCAACCGTATAGCCGTGCAGGTCGCGCACCACACGATTGTAATCCAGGATGCGCAATTGATCGGCGGGAAAAACCACGCTCAGGAAGCGGTTGACAGACGATTCCGGTGCCGGCGGATGGGTGGACGCAGCCCTTGTTTCCGCAACACGCACCGCAGCGGCGGAACGATGATGACCATCGGCGATGTACAAACACGGGATACGCTCAAACGCCGCCTCCAGATCCCCCGTGGCCCGAACATCCGCCACGCGCCAGAGGGTGTGGCCAATGCCGTCGTCGGTGGTCACATCGTACAAAAGCTCGGCTGCCGCCAGTGCCGCATCCGTGGCCTGACGAATTCCGGCGTCCGGGCGGTGCAGCAGGAATACCGGTCCCGCATGCGCCTGCAATGCCTCCGCCAGACGGGTGCGATCCTCTTCCTTGTCGGGCCGGGTCAATTCGTGTTTTTTGATGCGCCCCGATTGATACGCCGCCACAGACGCCAACCCCACCCAACCCAATTGCTGCCGCCCATCCATCGTCAAACGGTACGCGTACAAACAAGGCTGTGAATCCTCCACCAACCATCCGGCGTCGATCATGGCCCGCAATCGGTTTCGCGCCATGGCGTACACCGAGGGATCGGTGGCGGAAACCTCATCGGGAAGATTGATCTCCGCCCGGGAAACATGCAAAAACGAATGCGGATTGCCGGCGGCTAAGATTTTGGCCTCGGTGCGATTGATCACGTCATAAGGCGGTGCGGAAATGGCCTTGGCCAGGGCGGTCAAGGGGCGTAAACCACGAAAAGGCGCGATGATCTTCACGGATTCTCCCCGACACGACGTTGTTCCACACCCTCCTTGAGTGTCCTCTCCATGGCGGCGATGGCATGGCAAAGCTCCACGAAACGCTCCCGCGCATGCTCCAGATTGCCGGCCTTGCCGATCTGCTCCAAATTGAAAGCCAGGCGAAATACCACGCTCTCCTTGCCAAAAGCCCCAGTGGCCCCTTTCAAACTGTGCGCCGCCTCGCGAACCTCCAGGGGATCGTTGCGTTCGATGGCCTGATCGATCCGCCGCAACTGGTTCGGGGCATCGGTGAAATAAATCTCCATGACTTCCTCGAGGAGTTGCCAGTCCCCTTCCACGGTCGCCAGCAAATTGTCCAATAATGTCACGTCGGTCATTCCTCACAAAGAATGGATCACGTCCTAAAACTGTTTGATGAAGGTTTCCACCTTGCGAAACGATCGTTCCATGCGATTGACCGTCTCCATCACCCTGGCCCAATCAGGAACCTGTGCCGCATTTTCCGCAATGCGGGCCAGTTGCGCCAACGAATTGGCCCCCATGTTGGAACTGGCTTCACGCAATTCTTCAGCCGCCTCGCTCAACGCCGCCACGCTCTTGGAACGCGACGCTTCGCGCAAACGCACGAGCAGGGTATTGGCTGAAGTTAAAAAATCCAACAACAAATCGCGAATCATGGCATCATTGGGGCCAACCATTTGCCGCAAATGCGCCAGATCGACCGGAGGGGCCACCTGTGGCCCTTTCGGAACCCAGAACTTGAGCTTTTCCCGTAATGTATTCGGCGATACCGGCTTGCTCATGTAGTCGTCCATACCGGCATTGAGGCAGCGTTCCCGATCCCCTTTCATGGCGTTGGCCGTCATGGCGATAATCGGCACATGCCCCGAATTGGAACGATCCAATCGTCGTATGGCATGTGTTGCCTCGAAACCATCCATCACCGGCATCTGACAATCCATCAAGATCAACGCATAGGGGGCGCGGGTCACCGCTTCCACCGCATCCTTGCCGTTGGCCACCGCATGGGCGGTATACCCCAACTTTTTCAACTGCAACAGGGTGACCTTCTGATTGACCAGATTATCCTCCGCCAGCAGGATCAGCTTGCCCGATTCCACATCTTCGTGCAACTCGGGTTCTTCCGGGTGTTTTTCGGTTGGCTCCACTTCAGCCACCGCGATCACCCGGGAACGCGCCACCGAGGAGGGGTTGCGCAACTCCGACAATTCATCCACCCAGTCGGATTTGCGAACCGGCTTGCTCAACACCGATTCATACCCCACATCCAACAACGCCACCTTCAACTCGCGATCATTGCCTTGCAGCAACCCGATCAGATGGGGCAAAACCGGAAAATTTTCCTGGGCCAATTGATGCGGTACCGAACGGGGATCCAGATCGGCCAGCCGCGACGAAACCACGATGAAATCAAGTGGCGTCTCCTGGGCCATCTCCATGCGAATAACCGGCAAAGCCTCTTCCCATGTGCGACACACCACCACCCGAATCCCCCAGGAAGAAAAATATTCCTTTAAAAATTCCTGGTCGGTGGCCACGTCACTGACAATGACCGCCCTGGAACCCCGTAACGGGGTCAGGTTCAATTGCCCCGCCTTACCCATGGCCTCGGGATCGGACAACTTGAAAGGAATACGGATCCAGAAGGTCGATCCCTTGCCCTCTTCACTGTCCACCCCGATGGTTCCCGACATCAGCTCGGTCAACCGCTTGCTGATGGCCAACCCCAAACCCGTACCCCCATATTTGCGCGTTGTATCCCCATCCGCCTGGATAAAAGGTTCAAACAAGCGGTCCCGTCCCTGCTTCGACAAGCCGATGCCGGTATCCTCCACCATGAAACGTACCACCGCCCGGTCCGGGGAATCGGTCTCCATGCGCGCCTTGACGGTGACCGCACCCTTTTCGGTGAACTTGATGGCATTGGAAATCAAATTCAGCAACATTTGCCGCAAACGCCCCGGGTCTCCACGCAATGTTTGGGGAATTTTTGGCGAAATGAAGGTTTCCAACACCAAACCTTTTTGACTGGTCTGCCCTGCCATCAGTTCTGCGGAACCTTCGACCACGGTTACCGGGGAAAAATCAATTTCTTCAATGTCAATCTTGCCCGCTTCAATCTTGGAAAAGTCGAGGATGTCATTAATCAACGCCAACAAGGATTTGGACGATTCGCGTACAATCGAGGCGAATTCATGCTGCTCGCTGTTGAGCGGCGTGTCCAGCAGCAGATCGTTCATGCCGACAATGGCGTTCATGGGGGTGCGGATCTCGTGACTCATGTTGGCCAGGAAAACCGACTTCATCCGCGAACTTTCCATCGCTTCCCGGCGATGTTGCTCCAGGGAACTTTGCGTCTGCCGCGTCAGGGTATGGTCCCGAAAGACACACACCGCACCCACAACATCGTCCCCCCCACGCCGCAAAGGGGACGTCACATGCGAAACCGGCAGGAAAGAGTTGTCCCGTTTGATGAAGTGGTCGTCGTCACGCCGAAATGGTCGCCCCAGCAATCCTTGATGGATTGGACAATCCTCCCCCTTCAACGGGGACCCATCCGGTTTGCGCGCATGGATGATTTCATGGACGAACCGGTTGATCAACTCCTCTTCCTTCCAACCCAACAACTTTTCCGCTTCCCGATTCATGAGAATCAACCGGGCCTGCTTGTCCATGGCGTAGACACCTTCCCCCATGCAGTGAAAAATTTGCTGGAGGAAGTCCCGGCTGGCCAGGATCTGCTCGCGTTCACGGACGAGATGGCTGATATCCGAAGCCACCATCACATGCTGATAGGGCCTTCCCGACTCATTCATGAAGGGTGTTATGGTGCAATCCAACCAAAACAAACCGCCATTCTTGTTGCGCCCCGACAACTCCCCCTTCCATACCCTGCCTTGCGCCAGGCATCGGCTCATTTCCTGGTAATGCGACCTGGGCAACGTATTGGCGTCAAAAATTTTCGGGGTTTTGCCAATCAACTCTTCCATCGCGTACAGGGTCAGTTCGCAAACCTTCGTGTTGACCTGGGTGATGGTGGCATCCGGACGGGTCGTGATCACCAGATTGTGCGCATCAAGTCCCAATTGCAGTTGTTGCAATCGCAACAGGGATTCCTGAAAAGCGCGATTCTTCTCCGCCATAAGGCTGTCCAGGCGTTCCCGCTCGGTGATATCGCGCAGGATCCCCTCAATGGCCACTTTTCGTCCCAGAGCATCGGTAACCACCTTGCCCGATATGGCAACCGGGATCTGGATACCTTTGGGGCAACGCAACACTAGGCTGAAATCGTTCAATTCATCATTGGTTTGCAAAATGGACAAAAATTCGCGAAAATCTTCTCCGGAAACACACACACTTTCCAATCCCCGGGATTTGATATCCACTGGGGTCATTCCCATCAGCTTGCTGCACGACGGACTGACGAACTCCATTCGTCCCTGCAAGGTCATCCGGTAGTAAACATCATCCATCATCTGGCAAATCGCTTCATATTGCCGCAGGTTGTTCTGAACCGTATCGGCATGCAATCGCTCCAGGGTAATGTCCCGGACCAGAACCAGGGTGTCGTTGGTTTCCGCAGTGAACAAATGGGGATGGCCGGAAAATTCAATGCTGAAAACACGGCGTTTGGTATTCGCATCGCCCTCGGGCATGGCCAAAGAAACCTCCACCGAGCCCAACTGCTGCCCCAGTCCACAATGAGGACAGAGTGTTACCGGAAACGGGGGGATGCTCCGGCCAACCTTGGACCACCAAGCCTTTAAACCACCCCAGGCATCGGTGATTTCGTACATGGCACCGCCGGCAAAAGACAACGTATCGTCTTCGCTCAACAGGGCGAATCCGCTACGTACCTGATATCCCATCTGCACGGTGAGGGCTTTATCCATCAATCACCAGATATGCGTTTGAAGTGGCCCGAATACACGAGAACACGGCTGCCGCTGAAGCAAAAAAAGGCAGGCTACCATAAAATACCCGAAAGAGGCAGTCCAGACATGTTCCCCCTCCGGCCCCACGCCGGGAACTCACCCCCCGTTACCAGAGGAACCCATCCTTTGGAAAAAATAGTTGGTGGCCGCGACAAAACCATCCAAACTGCCACAGTCAAAACGGTGCCCCTTGAACTGGTAGCCCAATACCATCTTGTTCTTGGCCTGAATGTTCAAGGCATCGGTGATCTGAATCTCACCATTGCGCCCGGGTGGCAGGGTGCGCAACACTTCAAATATATCAGGTGTCAGAATGTAGCGACCGATAATGGCCAAATTCGACGGCGCCTCGCTGGCCGCCGGCTTTTCAACCATGGCATCCACCATGAACAGCCGTTCCTCCAAAGCCTTTCCTGCGATGATGCCATATTTTTCCGTATCCTCGTGGGCAACTTCTTCAATACCCACAATGGAACATTGGTATTTTCTATAGATGTTCACCATTTGCGTCAAAACGGGCTGATCGTCCCCCAGACACAGATCATCCGCCAGGACCACTCCAAACGGTTGGTTGCCAATGAGCGTCTCCCCGGTGCGGATGGCATCACCCAAACCTTTCATCTGCACCTGACGGGTATAGGAAAAAGTACAGGTTTGCATGAGGTGGCGAATTTCAGCCAAATTGTGCTCCGCCTTGGTGCCGCTGATTTGATCCTCCAGTTCATAGGTGCGGTCAAAATGGTCTTCGATGGCCCGCTTGCTGCGCCCGGTCACAAAGGCGATCTGCCGCATTCCCGCCTCCATCGCCTCTTGCACACCGTATTGAATCAACGGTTTGTTGACAATGGGGAGCATCTCCTTGGGCATGGCCTTGGTGGATGGCAAAAAACGGGTCCCATAACCGGCAACCGGAAATAGACATTTATTGATCATGCGTCATCCTGACTCTCAAACGTTGGGACGATTCTTCATGGAACCCTCTGTAAATACCACGGGTCAATCCATGCCGATGTTTTTAAATTTACGATGCAAGGCCGAGCGTTCCATGCCAATGGCTTCGGCGGTACGGGAAATATTGTTTTCATTGCGTTCCAGATGGGTCTTTAAATAAATCCGCTCAAACCCTTGCCGCGCCTCCCGCAAGGTTCCAATATCCAGCAAGGCATCCCACGGAGTCGAAGCCGGGGAAACACTGCGTTTGTGAATGAACTCGGGCAAATCCTCCGGTTCGATGATGGAGGCCGGGGCCATGATCATCAACCGCTCCACCAGATTTTTCAATTCCCGTACATTGCCAGGCCAATGATATCCCCTGAGACATTTCAAGGATGTCTGGGAGAACGAACGCTCCTGGGGCAAACTCTCCCGCTGCTGTTGGATGAAATAGGCCACCAGCAGCGGAATATCATCCAGACGCTCACGCAACGGTGGAATGAACAAAGGTATGACATTCAGCCGATAATACAAATCCTGCCGAAACCGTCCTTCGGCAATTTCGGAATCGAGATATTTGTTGGCCGCCGTGACCACCCGCACGTTGACATCAACGGGGCTGTGGCCACCAACACGATAAAAACGCTGCTCTTGCAATACCCTGAGGATTTTCGATTGTGTCCTGAGCGACATGTCCCCGATGGCGTCCAAAAACAAGGTTCCCCCATGTGCCTGCTCAAACCGCCCCGGATGCACCACCGGGGGGTGACCAACCCGGTTTTCCTCCTGACCAAACAATTCAATTTCGATGCGTTCTTCCGGGATCGCCGCCGAATTCAGTGGGATGAACGGACCCCGCGCACGTAACGATTGCGCATGAATCTGCCGTGCCGCCACCTCTTTGCCCGTGCCATTCTCACCGGTAATCAGCACCCAACCATCCGTAGGGGCCAGACGGGCGATTTGATCCCGCAGGGCAACGGCACCTTTGGATTCCCCCAACAACGGCGGGACGGATTTGATACGCGCCCGCAGTTCACGATTTTCCCGATCCAGTTCCCATGATTTAAGCGCCCGATCCAACAACAACAACACGCGATCCAGCGACAACGGCTTTTCCAGGAAATCGTAGGCCCCTTCTTTGGTGGCGGAAACCGCCGTGTCGATGGTGCCATGCCCCGACATCATGATCACCGGGATCCCGGAATTCCCACTCCCAGTTGCCATGGCTTTGATGCGACGCAACGTCTCGATACCGTCAATCCCCTCCATCCAAATGTCCAACAACACCGCTGAGACGCCCTCATTTTCCAGGATCTCCAGCGCTTTCTCACCCGATTCCGCCGTCAACACGCGAAAATTTTCATCTTCCAAAATACCGGTGAGGCTGATGCGAATCGATTGCTCGTCATCCACGATCAAAATCGTATGGCTCATGCCGCATCTCCCGAACGCAAATCTTCCTGAGGGGGGTCGTATCGCTGTGCCGGCGTGGTATGGAACAAGGGCAGTTTGATCTCCACCAGGGCACCGTTCCACTCCGAATCCTTCAAGCGGATCGTGCCACCATGATCTTCAATGATTTTCTTGACAATCGCCAATCCCAAACCCGTGCCCTTCTTCTTGGTGGTGAAATAAGGTTCAAAAACGCGATCCCTGTCCTGAGGTGGAATACCGGTGCCATTGTCGGCGATTTCCAGAACACAACGGTCGCTGCCCTCCAACAAACGCGTGGTAATGGCCAGGATGGGCGAGGATTGCCCCTCGCGTGTCGCCGCAACCGCATTGGTGATCAGATTGGTGACAACCTGCTTGATCTGTCCGGGATCGTGGGGAAACCGGGGAAGCCTGGCATCAAACACGGTCCGTACATCAACCTCTCCCAAAGCTTCCGAATGCAATATCAGTGCCTCCTTAATGGAGGTATGAATGTCATTCTCAAGTAGCCGCGGTCGCGGTAACCGCGAAAATGTGGAAAATTCGTTGACCAATACCCGTAACTCCTCCACCTGTTGGATAATGGTGTTGGTCCCCTCATCCAATACCCGTAAATCCATGTCGCCCGGATCGGCACTCTTCATATACTTGCGCCGTATCCGCTGCGCCCACAATTGGATCGGGGTCAACGGATTCTTGATCTCATGTGCAATCCGACGCGCAACCTCGCTCCACGCCGAAGCACGCTGCGCTATCAATACCTCGGAAATGTCATCAAACGTGGCAATGAAACCCCGGCTCTCCCCCTGTTTGTCCTCCAGTAACGTCACCCGCGTCAACAACGTCAAGGGTTTGAGCGTCCCCTCCATGGCAATTTGAATCCCGGGTTGCGTCGGTTCCCCCGGAATCGGTGCCGGCGTCGGATTGGACCGCTCCTGCTGCTCCTGCAAAAACTGATTCAATGGCTGCAAAAATGCCGCCGGAATCACCTCATCCACACGTTGGCCAATGGCCGCTACCGGATCCAGCGCCAGCAATTTGGCCGCCGTTGGATTGATCAACGTCACCTCCCGGTATTGATTGACCGATACAACACCCGATGAAATATTATGGACAATGGCCGCCATGAAGCGCCGACGCTCCTCCAGCAACGCATTGGTGTTTTGCAACTCATCATGGTTTTCGCTCAGCTTTCGCGTCATGGCGTTAAACGCGTTCATCAACGTTCCCAGCTCGTCGTCCCCCGTAATCGGCAATATCACCGAGTAATCCCCTTGCGCCACTTTCCGGGTACCAATCACCAACTCGGTAATCGGATCGGTCAGACTGTTCGCAATCCCAAAACCTGACCAGATGGCCGCCAACAACAACAGCATGGTGATCAATACCAGTGTCACGGTATGGTTGGCTTTGAGGAGTTCGTGGGTGGCCCGTAACTGTTTATAGTGGGTATACGTCGATTCCATGGTCTCCATCTGACCCAAAATCTGACGATCTATCCAGTGACCCGTTGATAAAAACAACCCCTCCCCCAAAGGGACGAATGCCCGCACGCGATCACCCGCATCGTTGGTCACCATCAGGGCTTTGCTTGAACCTTCCTCAAGGGAGGACAAATCGGGTATGGGATCAAATGGCAGTTCCCCGGCCCGCGCCAGCCGGGTCCCGTCAGCGCGCACAATGGCGATTTCATCCAAACCACGGGCTTGCCGCTCCACCTCCAACGCGGATACCGTCGCCTCCGCACCACCCAATGAGAGCGCCGATGTAATGCGATGGTTGCGAACAATCGACTCAGCATCGTGGCGTACGGTCCGTTGGTTCTCGTGGTAAACCGCACGCGCCACATCCAATGAACTCGCCAATGCCTGTGAGATGCGGTCAGAAAACCACGAATCAACTCCCCGGTTTAAAAAATTAAGCGATAAAATGGCGATCACCACCGTTGGCAATAACGATAGCAACACAAACATCAACACCATCCGCATCCGCAACCGGGAACCCGCCCGATGTTGGTAACGGTCCTGCAACAAGCGAAATACCTTGCGATAGACCAATACGCCCAATACCAGCGCCAAAAATAGATTGAGATAAAGCAATACCAAGAAGAACAGGCTGTATTCCCCAGCCACCGATGCCGAGCCCCGCAAACCTTGGGCGGTGATCATGGTGATGGCAATCACCGCCACCAACAGCAGCCCGAAAAGCCAACGCTTCCTGATACGCTCCGCAATGACGATCATCGATCCTCATACCATACGATTTTGGTGTAAATGATGGGTGGCGTAAGCGTCAGCCACCGCTTCAACACCCCTAATACCCAGGACATCCCCTGGTGTTCCAGTGTAAAACCCACCGAAAGATAATAGCGTTCGTCAGCCGACAAGGGTATGTCAGTCCCCAATAAAACATAACGCGGTGCCCCCAGAAAACTCATGGCTTCATTTTCGTCGGCGGTGTGCTGAAGCTCGTTCTTCGGCAGTTTCATCATCTCGAAGCGCTGGGTTATGAGACGTAGCCGCAGCCGCCTCTGTACCACAGCGTGGCCCAAAAGTTTGTCGAAAAAATGGTCCTGATGGCGGTAAAAGTCAAACCGGTAGTAGGCCAGAACGGGTTCACCCGATTCCGTCTCCTTGAACACAGCGTCCAAATAGTCGCTGCGCAAACGAACGCTGGCATACAATTTGTCTTCCTGTCTGAAAACCGTGACCTCTTCAATGGGATTGACGCTGGTATCTTCATGGGCCAGATCGCTACACCCCCCCAATAACAGGAGTAAAACGGGCAAAATAGCGGTCAACTTGATAAGCATGGAACCTGTACCGGTTGGGGGTGGCCGATCATAACGGCGAATCGCCGGACTATAAGCCCACAGCGCATTCGGACCCGAACAACCCCTCCCGACATGACGAAAACCCTCAGTCCAAGCGCCCCCCACGAATCATAGTCATCCATCCCGGACCTGTAAATCCTCCAACACAAAAAAATGCGGCCAAGCTGCTCCAGACAAAGGATGCCCATGCCTTCCCAATCATCATTCCCAGCAAAAAACATCCCCTGAGAAAAAAATCTTGACAATTGCGATTAAGGCAAGCATATTCCCCAACCACGGGGCCATAGCTCAGATGGGAGAGCGCTTGAATGGCATTCAAGAGGCCGGCGGTTCGATCCCGCCTGGCTCCACCATTTTCAATGATATCAATATGTTATCTCATAAAAGCCGCCCTTGGGCGGCTTTTATCGTGAAAAATTCCCCAACGTTTCCAATGGTTACCGCGACGGTCCAAATAGGGATTGACCAAAGTGAGGTGGCACTGGGCTTCGACTATTCTGCCCCCTCTTGACTGAAACTAGCAGAGGCTGTAACTATTTCTACTTTGTCACATTCGTTAACCTGACATCCCTGCCTGTGCAATCCCTTGTTT
>JADGCN010000004.1 GCA_015228975.1 Magnetococcales bacterium | reverse complement strand
ATGGAAAGGGTGGTTCGAAGGGCGGCTCGAAGGATGGAAAGGGTGGTTCGAAGGGCGGTTCTAAGGATGGAAAGGGTGGTTCGAAGGGCGGTTCTAAGGATGGAAAGGGTGGTTCGAAGGGTGGCTCTAAGGATGGAAAGGGCGGTTCAAAGGGTGGCTCTAAGGATGGAAAGGGCGGTTCGAAGGGCGGCTCGAAGGATGGAAAGGGCGGTTCAAAGGGTGGCTCTAAGGATGGAAAGGGCGGTTCAAAGGGCGGTTCCAAGGATGGCCAACAAGCGCAGGGTGCCTCCAAAGGCGGTTCCCATGGAGGACAGCATGCGGCTGGTTCGGTTGGCGGATCAGGTCAAGACCATGGACATGGTGATGATACCCCAGTGGCCGAACACCATGTCACCGAAGTACAGTTGGATATCGGGTTCAACCTGGGAGATCAGGATGGTTCGGAGCATTTGTCGGGTAACATCGTGTTTACCAACATCCCAGACGGCGTGACAATGAGCGTTGGTCATCCCGGTACTGAGCCCCATACCTGGGAAGTTCCACAGGAAAATCTCCAGGTGACAGATACCAATGCCCATGGTGATGCCATCGGCTGGAACATACCGGGATTATCCGTCGATGTTCCTGAAGGGGTGAACAGCAACTTTGATCTGGGTATTCGGGTGACGACTCAGGATGGTACGAGTACGTTAACCAGCGAAGGCGGTGTTACCGTTGATTTGGCGGATGGTGTCATGAAGCCGGTCGAGACACCGGATGAGGCTCCCGAGGGTGATGACCATCATGCTGCGGGTACCGGTGGCTCCAAAGATGGGCACGAGGGGCATGACGACCAGCAAGTTGTCGCGGATGGACACCAATCCGGTGGTTCCAAGGGAGGAAGTGGTCACCAAAAGGGTGGTTCCAAAGCGGGTAGCGGTGGTTCCAAAGGTGGTGCAGATGATCATGCCCATGACAAGGATCAATCCGACCATGGAGAGGATTCGGGTCACGAGGGCACCACGGATGCAACAGTGATCCATGCTGGCGATGGACACGATGTCCTGGAGATCACGGTTGCCCATCAAGGCAATGGAACGAGTGCCGACTTTGAAGTCCAGATAGACGGGCATGTGGTTGGTGGTGGACCGATTTCAGCGGACGCGGTTCACAACCATGGCGATTGGGATGTCATTCGCATTGAGGGGGTCAATCTGGGTCAGGGTGACCATACCATCAGTGTTGGTTCGGTCGATGAGGGTGGCAACCAAGTGTTGGTGGACAAGATTGCCGTCAACGGAAACGAGTACCAAGCTGAGGATCATGCAACCTGGGACAACGGTGCCGCCAACGTGCAAGGTGGTGATGCGGTCCATATCCATCAAGGTGACGAAATCAATTTCAGCGTTCATACGGATGCTGCGGATGGGGCTGAAGGGTCGGATCATCAGGTCTCCGATCACATGCAAGGGGACCATGCCGACATATTGGATGGGGATGGCAACGAGTTGTTTATCTTTGGTCATGGTGGTGGTGTGGACCATGTGGATGGTTCGGCAACCAGCGAAGGATGGCTGGACAGTATCCATCTGGAGGATGTTTCGGGTGGTCCGGCGGCGAATCTGGATCATGCCCAAGCCGGTGATTGGACCTTGGAAACCAATCATGATTTCACCGTGGATTCCAATAATCATACCATCGATTTTAACAGTCACGATGCCTCGGGAACCATCACCATGGAAGATGGAACCAAGATAGAGTTTCACAACGTGGAACATATTCAATGGTAGAAGGATGAGTGACTCTCCCGTTTCCCCTGGCATCAGGGAAAGCGGGAGGGTTGTTTTTTTTGGGCTTGGGATCATGGGCTGGTTAATGCGGGTATTGGATCGGGATGGATTCCTTGGCGATGGGTATTGTGGCAAAATGGAACGGTAGGGGATCGTCGGGTTTCACCTTGTTGGAGGTGATCCTGGTGCTTGTTGTGGTGGGTGTTTTGGCGGCCATGGCATTGCCTAAATTCGGTGCTGTTTCCACCGAGGCCAAAAGCGCCACTGGCACTATGTCGATCAATGCGAAGAACACAGCCAGTGAATGCCGGGGTCGCTTTGGCACCAATACTGCTAAAGCTGATGAAGTTTGCGGTGCCGCGACCGGTAACACCATCAACAATAAGTAGGTCGGATGGTTGATCGTTGAATTATTGTATGTTTCTATTTATGATTGTTCATTTATAATGATAAGTTTTCCTTGCCAACCTATAGGCGTCTCGCACATGCGTGCTAACAGAACAAGTCAGAGATGCAAGAAACATCAAGGGGGATTCACCCTGGTCGAATTGATCGTGGTCATCGTGGTGATTGGAATACTGGCAGCCATGGCCCTGCCGAGATTTGGCACGGTAACGGCGGTGGCCACGGAAGCCACTTCGGTCATAGCGACGCAATCCGCGGCTTCCGTGGAAGCGTGTCGCTCCAAGCTGGAGAATGATCCCGCGAAGGCGGATGCCATATGTGGGGTGGCTACGGATACGATCAATAACAAGAAATGAGTTGCCGGCGTATCCCCAGCCGACCGGGCTAACTGGAATGGGATGAGTTGGTGGGGGTTTCTCCTGGATGCACCCGTGGAACCCAGTGATCCGTTTGGTCAAGGGATGTTTCGATCCCATGGGGCAGGTTGACAAACATCAATCCGCTGCCATACAGGCGCTTGGGGCCGGAGGGTGAGGCCAGCAACACTTCACGGCGCGCCCATTTGGGGAGATTGGCCTGCTCCAGCCGGCGGCACATGGGGTGATGCCAATGATCCCGCAGCAGGGGGTACCACAGCATGATGACCGCCTCCGGACATTTGCGATGGCTGTCCAGCACCAATTGTCCCGCCTTTTGGAACTCCGTTTTCACTTCATAGCTGGGATCGATGACGATCAAGGATCGCCTGGGATTGGGTGGGAGGATGGCCATCAGCCCCTCGTAACTGTCGCGATGGTGGATGTGAATCCTGTTGTCATCACGCATGACACCTTTCAGACGGGGCTGGGTGCCGGGGTGCAGTTCCATCAGGTGCATGGAATCGGTGGCACGCAACAACAGGCGGGCTATCCAGGGTGATCCGGGATAATGGTGGGGGCCAAAGCGGTTGCGTGTTTCCGTGACCACGCGGCGGTAGGGATGATCGGGCAACGGTCCGTCCAAGGCGAGCCAACGTTCGATACCTTGTCGGGCTTCACCGGTTTTTTCCGCCATGGGTGATTGCAGGTCGTACAATCCAGCACCCGCATGGCTTTCAAGATAGCTCATGGGTTTGTTTTTGGCGGTCATGTGCGTTAAAACAACCGCGAGGGATCCGTGTTTGTGTACGTCGGCTGGTCCACCGGCATGATAATCGTGTTGGTAGGAGAGCATGCGGGTACCATCCTTGGCGTGATGCACAGGAGTTTGGAGAGAGTCAATACGGCTTCTTAAGGAACCAGGGGTCGCACGTAAAGGATTCCAGCATCCAGGGCGGAGACTTCCACCTGAGTGCCACGGGGCAGGATACGCGAACCCACGGATGGGTCGGGCAGGACGCGCCAATCGATGCCCGAGTAGCGCTCCACACCATTTTCCAACAGACTGACATCCTGCTTGAGGGTGAATCGGAGACCCACGAAATCGCTGACCGGCGCCTGGGGACGGGCGGGACCGTGATGAAGGCGGCGGAACCATTTCCAAAAGAGTGCGGCCAGAACCAGCGAGGTCACGGCAAAGAGGGCGATGGCGGGGGTGGGGGCACCAGAGAGGATACCCAAGGTGATCAGGAGTCCGGTGACAAGGGCTGCCAATCCGGTAAAGAGCAGCATGCCGCTGGAAAAACCGAACACGCCGGCCTCCAGGGCCAGGAGTCCGAAGCCGATGGAAAACCACAGGGCATCGCGATGGCTGTCGAGGTAATGGATGATGGATTGTAACTCCATGGAGGCTCCGTATCGAAATACCCGTCAGGTAGCGCTGGATTTTGGGTTGAGGACGCCGCTTTGGTTGATGGCGGCAAGAATGGCCATGGCTTCGGCGACGGTATGGGCGGTCGAGGTGCTGTTGGCGTCCATGAGGACGACCGAACTGTGTCTGGCGATGGCTTCTTTGGCCTGAATGGCATGGCTGGCCAAGTCGAATTGAACCGCTATTTGCCCTTCCGGGGAGGCGGCGGAGTCTCCTATGGTTTGCAGGGCGCGGGCTTTGGCATCGGCCACGGTGGTGATGGCCAGGGCTTCCCCTTCGGCCCGGAGGATGGCCTGGGATCGATCCGCTTCCGCGGCCAATACTTTGGAGCGTTTTTCCCCTTCGGCTTTGTTGATGGCCGCCTCGCGCAATCCTTCCGATTCCAAGACTGCGGCCCGTTTTTCCCGTTCCGCCTTCATCTGGCGTTCCATGGCTTCCAGAACGGTCTTGGGTGGTTTGATATCTTTGATTTCAAAACGCAAGACCTGAATCCCCCAGGGGCTGGCGGCCTCGTTGATGGCACTGACGATGGCCGAATTCAAGGTTACCCGTTCTTCAAAGGTTTTGTCCAATTCCAGTTTACCGATTTCGGAACGCATGGTCGTTTGCGCCAGTTGCGTGACGGCAAAGGCAAAATTTTCGATGCCGTAGGAAGCTTTGTAGGGATCGATGATTTTGGTATAGAGGATACCATCGACTTCCAGGGCGATGTTATCTTTGGTGATGGCCGACTGGCCGGGGACATCGACTGCCATTTCCTTCAAGGTTTGGTTGTAGGCGACCTTATCGATGAACGGCATGATGAAGTTGATACCGGCGGTGAGCGTCGTATGATATTTACCGAAGCGTTCGACCACCAGGGCGCGGTTTTGCGGGACGAATTGCAGACCATTTTTCAGGACGACCAGGATGACAATGGCCAGTCCTGTCCAAAAGTTGAATACCAGTTTGATCAGGGTGTCATCGACTGCCATGGGGTGTTTCTCGTCACGGTAGGTGGCCGGGTATGGAGCCGGTTCATGATACGGTTACCCATACCCTGTTTACCACCTTGAGTACCCGAAGGCGAGACATTTTTCTTGCGTCAGGTTTCCAGCCTGGAATCCAGGGGCGACTGGGGGGACTGGCGCGATATCGATAGTACCGGGTATGGATCACACCCGCATCATGTGGCGGTTACGGCACCGGATAGGTCGAAGATTGTTTCCATACCATCGGCACTGTCCCAATGATCCCAGAGGAAATCATTGGCCCTGCCATCGGCGATCAGGCGGAAGGCAAAGCGCACTTGTTCTTCGTAGAAGTGACAAAAAGCGCCGATCTGGTCCATGCCACCATTCATTTCGTGAGCTTCGGCGGGACAGGGTGATCCGCAATAGTGGCGAATGGCGCAACGACTGCACGGGTTGATATGATCGACATCGCGACGGGTCACAGCGGCAAAGGCGGAACTGAGCAAGGCGGCTTCCACGCCATCTTGAAAAAGATTGCCGCCCCGGAAGGAGTCCAGGCCGATGAATTCGCTGCAAGGGAACAGATCCCCGTTGGCGGCCAGGGCAAAGAAGGCGCGCCCCCCACCGCAGGGGGAGATGTCACACATCAGGCGCCGTGCCGTGGGGGCGAGAATGGCGAGGAGAATATTGGCAAAATTGGCCACCACCATTTTGTGTCCAGTTTTTTTGAACAGTTCATCATTGTATTCCAGGGCGCGGATGAAAGGGTCAGCCAAGGCCTCATCCGCGACTCTAACCTCCCGAGCCCCGGGGAGGGTGCAACGGGTGGCGTTCAGAAGACAGCCCGGTACGCCATGGCTGTGCAGCAATGTGATCAGGGGTGTCAACTGGGCAACGTTTTCGCGGGTAATGGTGACGATGACGCTATATCCGGGATAACCGCGCAATTTTTCCATGGCGCGGATCACCGATTCATGGACATCCCCGGGACCATGCCACCCTTTTCGGGTGCGATTGGTGATTTCGGCGGTCGGTCCATCCAATGATAAGCCGATACTGACCTGGTGATCGGTCAGGAATTGCAGGGTGGCATCGTCGAGCAGGGTGGCATTGGTTTGCACGCCGAACAAAAATTGTTTTTCAAAGGCGAGAATTCCCGCCCGGATTGCTTTAAAGTTAAGCAAAGGTTCCGCACCGTGGAAGATGATTCTCGGACGTCGGTGGGCCGGCATGTGACTGGCGAAATAGTCCCGCAGGAGTGCCAGGGATTCCAGCAGGCGGGCTTCGGACATTTGTTCCCCGCTGCGACGCATGTCACGGGGAATATAACAATAGGAACAGTCAAGATTGCAGCGGTCGGTGGCATTGAAATAGACGGCCGATGGTTTTAATCCAAAACGCAGCCCCTGCATTTCACTGGCGCAGATATCCATCCGTTGCCGGTACGTTTCGACCACATTGCTGCCAGCAATGAGATCGGCCAGGCGATCTTTACGTACGATGGCCCAAAAAGCCGTATCGGGATCCACCACGGCCAGGTGGGATGGGTGGTTGATCTCCAGGGGAATCAGGAGGGGACCAGCACCCGTATTGACAAACGGCGTCGCGGTTCCTATTGCGTTGGTAATCATTTATCTTTCCGATCCATCAGGATGTAGTGGGACAAGCCAATGCCATCGGCGGAGCAGCTTTTGCGTTGGGCGATGACTTCGTCGACGATGCGTCCAGGGGGAGTCGTGGGGTGTTGTTGCATCGAGGTTTGTTGGGTTGGTGTCTGGTTTGGATTCATTGATGTTCTCCGGGTAAAGGTTGGTGAAACGATGGACAAAAAAAAAGGATCCCAGACAGGGGCGCACGCGCCCTCATCTGGAATCCTTTACCAATAGATTCCGTAACATGGCAGCCAAGCAGGTCTTCTGACTCCCGGATCGACCACCTTGTCGCGTCTTCCCCCCGATAAAGCGTAGAGAGTGACTGGCCAAAGCCTTGCGACAGGTGTCCCCGGTTACAGCGGCGGGTCCGTCACGGAATTGCACCGTGTTCCTTGATGATACCTGGTTGCAACAAACGTAGCCCACGCTAATGGATCATCGCCTTGTTGTCAACTTTTTCGTGCAGGGTGTCCAGGCTGCACAGTAACAGTCCGGCCTGAATTACACGGCGAGGAAAAATGTGATCCCCCCGGCGAGATTTTGCAGCGTATGATGGACCTGGAAAAAGAAATCATGCAGAATTTACAGGAACTCAAACAGATGATTGGGTGAAAGGGGCCGCCTATGAATACCGCCGAACGCATTTATGCCGAAATCAAACGGATGCCGGAAGAACAAGCCTATCAAGTGCTGGAATTCATTGAAGCCGTCAAGAAACAGGCTGCCATCCCTAGGAGAACACTGCGGGAGCAGATTGACTGCATGTCCCCAGAAGAGTTGAAGGAAAAAGCACTGGCGGCACAGGATAGTTTTCCAAAAATGGACCAGAAAGAATTGGCGAAAGAGTTTGCCGACATGCGGAATGAATGGGATCGGATATTATGAGTGTTCCTTGTCTCATGGACACCAACGTTTTGATCGACTTTCTGAACGACTATCCAGATGCCCAGTTCAGAGAACGATTCCTGGCCGCATTTTCTCAGGGATCCGCTGTGTCGGTGGTGACGGTCATTGAGTTGTTGGGCTGGTGCAAGCATACCGAACAGAGCCGACAGAGCGCGACAAAACTGCTGGAATGCCTGGATGAATGTCCCCTGGAACGACGTGTGGTAGCTGCCACCATTGAGCTGCGGAGCCGTTCCGTCATTCATCTGGGGGATGCCATCATCGCGGCAACCGCCCTGACTCATGGTTTGCCGCTTATGACACGCAACATTGATGACTTCAGAAATGTGGATGGACTGACGTTGATCAACCCATTCGAGGCTGCGTGAAAGAGTGAAGCTGCCCAACGCGATCTGCAAGCCATCGTCAACATGTGCGATGCCGAACTTTTTTCGGATGAAATTTTTGGCTTGCACGCTCAGCAGGCAGTGGAAAAGCCCTCAATGCGTGTGGCTGGCCCAACGTGATCAGGAAGTCCCCAGAGGGCAATGAAGGCTATTCCCCTGGATGAGGTGTTGACCAAATACAGTCAGGTCATGGTGATCCGCTTCCTTACCCGATCAAGGCGGCCATGGCTCCGTGCATTTTGTCCAGGCGATCAACGATGGTTTCCACCAGTTTTTTGGTGATTTTCAATTGCAGTGGACAGTCGAATTGTTCAATGATGCTGCGATCCAGTTTGAAGGTTTCCACGACGCCATCCGCGATGACGCTGGCCATACGGCTCCGCCCGTTGACCAGGAAGGCGGATTCCCCCACGATGGAACCCGTCTCGATGTAATCGATGATATGTTCGTGGTATTCTTCTTTACGTACCGATGCCGAGCCTGACAGGATGATAAAGACAGCGGAATTTTCAAAATCTCCCTGCTCAATGATCACTTCACCATCCTTGTAGCGCACGAAAGAATTGCCGTTGGCCAGCATCAGTTCTATTTCTTCGTTGCTGAACCCGGAGAAAAAGGGGATTCCTTCCGTCAAATTGATAATTGCGTTCATGCTGTTTCCTCTTGAACTGTTTTATGTCATTGGGTTCCAAGGGAACGAGGAATACCTGTTGTCCGTAATTATTATCGATTATTTTGTAGAAGAGTAGAAAACTAAATCAATTTTTTTACTTTTTCAATCAGGCTGGCATCGCGACAGGCGAAAAGCCCTTCTTTGTTAAAGTATACAGTATCAGCCCGGTTGAATGATAAATCATCGCCCTTGAAGCTTGTCATTACGGCACCGGCCTCTTTGAATAGAAGAGAAACCGCTGCCAAGTCCCAGATTGCACAGCCCCCAGTTTCTTCTTTGGGATATTTAAAATAACATGCACAGGGATGTAACAACACGTTGATCGAGTTCATGACCGCACCCCCGGCAAAATGAATCGTAAACTTTTTCTCAAAACTTGGATAATCCGGATCTTGTTGCAAACTTTGGTCGGCAAATAAGTGGATGGGTTCGTTATTGGGAGTATTTTTTATCAATTGCAAGGGTTGATGATTTTGATAGCATCCCTGATTGTGAACGGCGTGAAAAAGGGTCTCGGTGATGGGATCATAGACGACGCCAATGATGGGAATACCCGTTTTGGTGACGAGGGCAATTGTGACCGCAAAGCCCGATTGACCTTCACTGAAGGGGAGTGTTCCGTCCAAGGGATCAACACTCCAAAAAAAATCTTTCTCCAATCGGCTGTTATTGTCACGTCCCTCCTCGGCGAGCAGGCCCAGGTTGTAAGTTTCCATGGTTGGCCCGAGAAGGGATGTGATTTTTTCTTGACTGAGCAGATCAACTTCCGTGACGATACAAGTGGCCCGGGTTGTACCCTCCTTGGAAGAAACCGCAAATTTTTTTTTCCAATGGGATTTTACAATGTTTCCGGCTTCGACGCAGGCCTGGATTGCCGTTGCAAGCAATTCCTGCATAATCGACGCGGTAACTTTTTGGGTTATTTTTTCACTATAAGAGTTTTTCCCCCAATATCCGGGACTCCACCCCTTGATGAAGCGGTGGAAATCGGCCCAGGCCACGGGATACAAGGCACGCCATTGGGTTTCAAGTTCCTGTTTATCAATTTTTGGATCGCTTATATTGTGTAATAATTCGGAAAAATAGAAGTCCAAAACGATATCTTCCATTTTTTCACAGCGATCTTCGCTCAGGCAGCTCCCCACAAAGTAGGCGACATCCTTCATGCCGCACCCTTTGCCAACATATTGAAAGTCAACGGCTGCGACGTGACTGGCATCGTTGGAGAAACAAAAATTGGCCAGTTTTGCGTCCCCATGAACAATCGTGAGATAGCGGGTGTTTTTTAACTTTTGATCAATAAGGGGCGCTGCTTGGCGTAATGGCTCATCATGCAATCGTTTCAGCTCATCAGGTCGCGTTTCCAGGTGCCAATAGCAGCCACTGTTCCACAATCCCTGATGCCCATGTTGCATGAATTTGGCGTGAAAACATGCCAGCCAGGATAATCCCACTTTAAGTTCTTGCAGACCGGCGATGGTAATACGTTTGCCGAACCCTAGGGCATCCAAATCTTCCAACAGCAGGAATAACTCATCCTTTTCCTGAAAACGCGCCAACTTTCTCGCGGTTGGCGAACCGTTATCTTTAAGATTTATTTTATTGTACTGTTCATACCAATGAGCCTCGACCTGATAGGATTTGAGCTTTCTTTTATTGGAAAATGCCGAGGCAGGATCTTTCAGGAGGGAATGTTTTGAGGGAAGTTTGATATGCTTCAATATGACGCTTGCCATGTCTCCACCTTTAAGATGGATCCTGAGAAGTTCGCCATAATTGTCCCATAGGTTTTGGATCCATTTTGTTTTGATGATTTCTTTGGCGTTGGTAGCCTTCAGAATGCGACTTTTTATGGTTGCGTCCATATCATTATTTGATTGGAACGCCACGATTAATGAATCGACGTGGTTGATCCTTGGGAGGTGGGGGGATGATTGTCGCCATGGACGCGACAAGTTCCGCAACTTCTTCGGGGGAGGCTTTGATTTCTTCGAGTGCTTTGGTGACCTCGGGCCAGAAAGCGAGATGACTGCCAAACAAAAAATTCAACGTGCCGTCTGACCGTTCTTCCACATCGTCACGACCCAGGCGAATGGTGTGTTCCTCCATTTTGTCCGCAACGGGAATTTCCTGGATCAGATTGGCGGTCAGTCGATATTTTTTGTTTGGATAAGTCGCCTGCTGAAATCCATGCGCGGCTTTTGTCCACTTGATATGCATGCGATGACCCCTGTGTTGAAGGTGGTTCGTCCCGTTGACGTGGCACTCACTGGCGTTGACCAGCTCCACCTGGAATCGGTCCACCGGGGGGGTGCGGGTCCATAACGGGTTGTGTCAGTTTGAATCCGTCGGGAATTTTAAACAGGGAGTCGGGTTGCGGGGCGATTTTGATGGCACTGACATCCAGCAACACATCCCCGGCTTGGCCCGACTCGCGAACGATCAGACGCAATTCCTTGTCAACCCATTGTTCCAACACGGTGGATTGCCCCTGGAATTCTTCATTGACCATCCATTTTTCGGTAGGACGTCCCTGATGTTCCATATCGCCGAGGAAGGTGCGGGTGCGGACCGGCCCCACATCGGGTTGTTGTTTGAGGACCAGGTGTCGGGCCGGGTCGATCGATAGTTTGATTTCCCCCTTTTGCTGATCCTGATCGATGGTGATGGTCCACTCTTCCGTGGCGACGCCGTCCAGTGTTCCGCTACCGGTTTTGGCGCAGGTCACCCTTTTTTCCTTGTTGGCGCATGGGGAATCGGGATCCGATGGCAGGATATCCGTATCGGGTTTGGGCAACATGGCCATTCTGGCAACGCCGTCGTGATAGTTTTTAGCGGCCAGGTCCAGGGTCCAGGCCTTTTTTTCCTGCACCAGGAAGATCAAAGCGCTAGTATGACCTTTGGTAGTATTTTCGATGCGCAGACGTTTATCGCCGACATAAACGTGGCCCTCGATTTTTTCCGGTTCGGTGGGGGTGGGGATGGTCCATTTGACTTGGGCGGAAAACTCCTTGGTGTACCAGGCGGCTTCCAGGGGAGCGGTGGTCACTCCGAAAAAAACGGTTACAAGGGTAAGCGTTTGGAGGAGGGGGTGCATGATCGCTATCCTTTCCTTAAGGCGAAATAGACCCAGTGGGTGACTCGTTACCGACCAACGGTCCCCTGAATCTGATGCTTCTGGTGGGATCCTTCGGGTTGGAGGGTAATCGTTGTTGGGGGTGGGCTTTGCTTGGCTTGATCACTTCGGTCACCCCTGGTGGCCAGTCTAACCTGGGGTAAGGATGGAGGCAAGTTATTCACAGATTGGGGGTCCGGAAGGGCTGGGTGGTTTTTGTCCGGGTAAGGGAGGGGGAGACAATATTATTGACAGGTCAACATAGGTATAAAGTATTGTAAAATATAATATAATATAAAATAATGTTCTATGTGCGCCTGCAACACAATGTTGTGGTGGTCAATTTTTCACGATCCCATGTCCGTTTTTTTTCCACAGAGTTATCCACAGGTGAATGCCTGCCACCGATCCCCTTGTTGCCATCAGAAGAAAATGAACGATCCATGATGTAAAAATACAAACGATTGTTAACTGAAATACCTCGCTTCATGACCACGCAATCCATCCGATCGACAGGTGTCCCATGGACCTGCCCCAATGTTTTGCGTTACCTTGTGGCTTTGAGGATCTCGCCTCAATGCGAAGCCCTCATACTTGATCCACCGGAAACCATCTGGAGTAGGGTCCATGAAGACGTTGATCACGTCGATCCTGGTCGAGGGTGCCCGCAAGGTTTTGGATACGGCAATGCCCGTGTTGCCATTGCGCCTCAAAAAAGAGGGTGGTCTGGTGTTGCTGTCCCCCAAATTGGTGGAAATGGCAGCCAAAAGGGCCGTCGCCTCCATGAAAGAAAAAGAAATCGAACTCGTGGAAATGACACTGCACGACACCCACTACGGGTTTTTATTGGCGGGTCCACAAAAATCGCGCATCCTGATTCGGATTGTCCCGGAATGGCTTAGTGTCGATGGGGATACCGTCAAAGTGGGGCTGAGCTTTTTTGGCGGTCGCAAGGCAGGGATGGAATTTCAACACGATTCAGCCCCCATGGCATTTTCCATTCGTTTGATAGACAATCTGTTCGGCGTGGCCAAAAAACGCATCGATCAAATGGAAGGGGTGGAAATGCACGAGGATGTTATGATCATCACCAGAAATTTAACCGATTCGGGCTTGATCGCCGCCATTCGCGACCGTATCGTCGGTAATCGTTGTTTTCACCTGCCGCTGTCGTTGGACGAAAACTGGTTGGCCTTGCATTTGGGTACCCTGCTTAAGGAAAATACCCACTCCATCATCCTGGAACCGTTGCTTCGCTGGTTCTCCCTGGACGATGATTCGCTTCGCAACCAAGGTAAACGATAACCCCCTTGCCCGATGGGACCGTTGGTTTTGGTCCATAAGTTGCTGACTATCATGGTAATCAAAGGTCCGTTTTTGTGTATAACGGCCCTTTTAATATAGCTTTGGACAGAGTAGAATAACCCGGGCCGTGTCAGAGTGGTGTTGTTGGTAATCGCGATGCGAAAAGCTGCTGATACCATTCCGCCAGCGGGGAGAATCGTGGCAGTCGGTTAACTCCAGTTGAGGTTGAAAATGAGCACACTTACCAAGGCAGCAATCGTCGATAAACTCTATAAATCCTTGCTTACAACCCATGCAGAGGCCCAGGATCTCGTGGAAGCGGTCCTAGAGACCATCAAGACTACATTGGAACAAGGTGAAGTGGTCAAGCTGCCCGGCTTCGGCAACTTTGGTGTCCGTAACAAACGCGCACGCCGTGGTCGCAATCCCAAAACTGGCGAAGAAGTGGAAATCTCCGCACGTAGCGTGATGGTCTTTCATCCCAGCAACATTTTGCGCGAACGCGTCAACAAAGCGCGCCCCAAATCATCAAGCTGACTCTCTTTTGCCATGCCTCCCCGGGTTAACCCCATGGCCTGCAAAAAGGTGATCGCCTCTTTTGAGATTATAAAAGTAACTATCGGGATGCTGCGCCCGATCAGGCAGTCTGACTGGATCGGCTCCCTTGTGTTGGACCGGGTGGTGCGTTGACCCGGGCCGTGACATTCCTGCACGTTGCTGATGTGCATCTGGATGCGCCACTGAAGGGATTGTCCCGCTACGAGGCCGCCCCCGCCGAACGCATCCGACAGGCAGGGCGGGGGGCTTTCGATCAGCTGATTCAGAAATGCCTGGAACATCGGGTCGATTTTTTGCTGCTTGCCGGTGACCTGCTTGATGGCAAGGGCCAGGATTTTAATACCGTGTTGTACCTGGCAGCGGGATTCCGCCGTTTGCAGGAAGCCGACATTGAAGTCTTCGTTGTCTTGGGCAATCACGATGCAGAGCACGATCTCCTGCGAGAAAAACTTTTTCCCGCCAATGTAACCTTGTTTCCTTCCTCCCAGGCGATGACCTGCCACCGTCCCCACCTGGGGGTGGCGGTGCATGGACAATCCCATGCCAACAAGGCTGAAACCCGCAATCTCGCGGCGCATTTCCCCCCGGCTCTTCCCGATGTCTTTAACATTGGCCTGTTGCATACGGCCCTGACCGGTCGTCCGGGTCATGAATCCTATGCCCCGTGCAGCGAAGAGGATCTGCTGCTCCTGGGTTATCACTATTGGGCCTTGGGACATGTGCATCAACGGGAGCTGGTCCGTGCCCGGGATCCGGTGATTCTTTTTCCAGGCACCCTCCAGGGACGGCATATTCGGGAAACCGGGGTCAAGGGGGCTTCGTTGGTGGAGGTCGATACCGATGGTGCCGTTCGTCTGGAGCATTTGCCTTTGGATCTGGTGCGCTGGCATACCCTGGAGCTGGGAGTGGGGGAGTATTCAACCCCGGATGATTGTTTGGAAGGGGCCATTCGGGCCATGGAACAGCTCGTGATGGAGGATGTGTTGTTGGTGGTGCGCCTGCGTCTGACGGGATGTTGCCCCTGGTATGGCCAGTGGATGATCGAGGAAGTGAAGTGGGAACGGGAGCTGCGGCTGCGGGCGCAAAATGTGGGGGGGGAATTGTTGTGGTTGGAGCGGGTGATCAACGACAGTACGCCGCTCAGGGAACAAAACGACAGGGGGGACGATTTCGCTTTGGATCCGTTGCAGTTGGTGGCGGAGCTGAGCCGGGAGTTGATCGCCGACGAGGCGGGGATGAAAAAATTGGGGGAGGTGTTCAATCCGCTGGTGAGCATGTTTAGAAGCCCGCTGTTCGTCGGTGCCGATACGTTGCCACTGACGGAAACGGAGTGGTTGCAACGCGCCATCCAACGTGCCGAAGTCCTGGTCGGGGAGGGGCTGCGCAGCAAAAATCGGGGACGCCTTTAACGATGCATTTCCTGCGTATTCATCTGGAACCTTACGGTCATTTCGCCAAGCAAACCTTGGATTTCACGGACCTGGAGGCGGGTTTGTGCCTGGTTCATGGGGGCAATGAGGCGGGTAAAAGCACAACCTTGGCCGCCATTACCGATTTTTTGTTCGGATTTGATAAAAAAAAACATTTTGATTTCCAGCACGACAGTTCACAACTGCGGGTTGGTGCCACTTTGGTCGATGCACACGGGCAACAGGTGACGGCGATTCGTCGCAAAGGCAACAAGGATACCCTGCTGAATGCCCAGAACCACCCGCTGGATGGTCAGATACTGGCCCCTTTTTTACAAGGGTTGGATCGTGATCGGTTTGAATGGCTCTATGGTTTGGACCATGAGCGTCTGCGCGCCGGTGGAGAATGGGTCCTGCGGGGGCAGGGGGAAGTGGGGGCGTTGTTGTTTGCGGCGGGTTCGGGATTGGCAGAGGTGCAGGACACCCTGGAAGCCATGCGGAATGAGGCGGAAAGCCTTTATAAACATCGGGGCAAGAACCAAAAAATTCATATTCTTCATAATCGTTTGCGGGAGTTGTCCGACCAGCAGCGGCGTTTGACCCTGGCGCAGTCCACCTGGGCCGGGCATCGGGCGGAGCAGGAGGCGTTGCAGCAAAAAATTGCCGCCATGGACGAGATATCGTACCAAAAACGCCGTGTAATGGAGGAGTTGCAGCGCCTGTTGCAGCTTGCTCCCCTGGTAGCGCGTCTGGGGCATTACCGCCGCGTCCTGGAGGAATTGGGTGCGATCCCGCCCTTGAATCGCGAGATCATTGTCGAACGGCTGGCTTTAAGCCAACGTTTGGTGGTGACGGAACGGGAACGGGCCATTCACCAAAAGGAGTTGGCGACGTTGGCGAATGAGCTGACGGCGTTGCAGTTCGAGGAAAAACTGCCGCCCTTGGCGGCGCGTATCAATGATTTATACCGCGAAGTGCGACTGATCCGGGAGAATGATAACCAATTGCCGGTATTGGAACAAAAATTGGAGGCGTTGAACCAGCAACAGGGCGATTTGTGGCGGCAGGTGGGTGGCCAGGGTGGCACGGTGGATTTGAATCTGTTGCCCGATGCCAGTCGTTTGGCAACATTGCGCAAATTGCTGGAAACCAGGCCGCAATTGTTGACCGAGGAGGAGTCGTTACAGAGAAACCTGGGCGATTTGGAACGGGATGCACAGGTGAAACGGGCTGAGATACAGGCCTTGGGCGAGGTGCGGGATGTGACGGATTTGATTCGCCGTCTGCCTGAGTTGCGGCAACTTTTGGATTGGGAACAGAGCTGTCATCGGGCGTTCGACAAGTCGGCGACGACGCAGCGTCAGGCCGAAGAAAAATGGCGCCTGCTGCCCCACTGGCGCGACTCGTTGCCAGCCTTGGAAGGGTGTCGTCCCCCTGGCAACGATGTCTTGGAACGTTACGCGCATGCGTATCGCCGCTTACTGGAGGATCAGCGTCAGGCGGAAGATCAACGGAAACAATGGGAGCAGGAGTGGCAGCAGTTGGAGCTTGAGCGCCAACAATTAAAGGAGGCGCTTGGGGGTGTGCCACCCACCGATTCGGCGGTTCGGGAAGCTCGGGATGAACGGGATCGCGTATGGCAGTTGATTCGGCAGCATGGCTTGGCAGGGTACCCGGGTTCTGAATCGGCGGTGGTGGATGGGCCGTCGCGAGAGATCATCTTTGAAAGGCTCCTGCTGCGGGCCGATCAGTTGGCCGATGCCCGCCTGCGTGAAGCCGATCGTTTGGCAAAATGGCAACAATTGGAAAACAGAAGGGGGTTTCTATCGCGAAAACGCCAGGAAGGGGTGGCATTGGGGCGGGAAGTGGCCGACAAATTGAAAAACTTGCTGCTGGAATGGCACACCCTGTGGCAGGCGCTGGGTGTGGTGAGTGCCGGGAACCCTTTGGAGATGACAGGGTGGCCGGAAATGCGCACCGAGATTATCCGCTTAAAAGGGGAAGCGGATCATTGGCAGCAACAGGGTGCCCATATGCAGCGCAAGTTATCGGAGACCCTGGAACAGGCCAATGCGATGGTTTTGTCCCTGGGGGGACCGGGGATGCGGGCGGGGGAGGGTGTTGCCGGATTGCTGAATCGATGGGAGACGTTTGTCGCCGATGTCAGCGTTCAGGCTCAACGGCATCAGGCGGCGCGTCAGCGGTTGGCGGAAATAGAACAATTGATCCTAAGGCATCGTGCCCGTTTGGCAGACAATCAACGAAAAATGGTTGCCAATGATCACAATTGGCAAAACATTCTCGGTCGTTTTGGCCATGAATCGGGGATGCTGGTTGAGGCAAGCGGTGAATTTTTGGAAATGTTCAGCACCTTGAGGAGCGTATTTCGCCAACGGGAGGAGTTGTTGGGACGTATTCGCGAGATACAGCGGCGTCGGGATCATTTCATGGGGGGGGTGCGGGATTTGGTATTGTTTCTTGGGGAGGCATGGGATCACCACGAGGGGACCGAATCGTCCTACCTGTGGTTGGAGGGGCTCAAGGGGCGCTTGGATCAGGCTGTGGAGGGGATCACTCACCAGCGGCAAGGGATGGAACGTCAGGACAAGGTGTTGGCCATGCTGCGTCGAACCGAGGAAAACTGGCAAAGTGACCAGCAGCGGTTCCGTGAGATTGCGGCACGGTATGGCGTTCAGGATCGTGCGGCCATGGAATCTTTGGAAGATCGGTTCAAGCGGCGCGAGGAGGTGTTGCAAGCGATTGAAGCGTGTGAAAAAGAGATCCTGGATAACGCCGGGGGACTGGGGCTGGAAGAGGTGTTGCAACGGATCGCCGGGCAGGACATGGAGGATGTTCAGAAAAAAAGCCACTACCTGAAAGGCGAGATGGACGAGGTGACCCGGGAGTTGCAGGCGTTGCACCAGGCGTTGGGGGCCAAAACCCAGGAGTTGGAACAGTATGCCGGGGGCAATGCGGCGGCTTTGGTGCAACAGGATTTTGAGGATACCCGCAATGAATTGTTACATTTGGCGGAGCATCATGTTCATTTGACTCTGGCGGCAACCTTGTTGCAACAGGTGATCCATCGTTTTCAGGAACACAATCAAGGGCCGATACTTTCGCGAGCCAGTGATTTCTTTCGCAGATTGACTTTGGATTCCTTTACCTCTTTAAAAGTGGATTTTGATACGGCCAAGCCATATTTTTACGGGGTTCGCCACGATGGTACCCGGGTTCAGGTGGAGGGGATGAGTGATGGTACCCGGGATCAATTGTTTTTGGCGTTACGTCTCGGGGCTTTGGATCTCATGGATGAGAGTCGGCAGCCGATGCCCATGATCCTGGATGATATTTTGGTGCATTTTGATGACCGGCGTGCGACTGCGGCTTTGGAAGTTTTGGCGCAACTGAAGCGTCAGGTGATTTATTTCACCCATCACCCGCATATTCTCGACTTGGCCAAAACGTACCTGCCGCCAGGCACCTTCGGGATACAGGAATTGGCTAGACAACTATCGTAACCTTGCGGTTTTTCCCTGTCCAGGAAACCATCGGTATATTCGTGCATTGGAAAATGTCACCATTCCAAATATTGTGTGCTTGCCTAAGAAAATTTTTTTCGATAATCTGAAGGCTCACATGGTTATGGATACGATGTTTTGTGATCGTTTATTCCGGAGTTTTACTTCTTTATGGATAGTTTGTTTTGCGATAAGCGCGTTGCAAGGAGTATGAAAGGTTATTTTGATCTTTTTCCTGTAAAAATGCCGGATATGGAAAACAGCGACTTGTTTATGGCCGGAAAATTGCGTACACTTGTTTCTAACATAGCCACCACGCCTCTGTTTCGGCATGCGTTACCACGGTGGCTTTTTTGTTGCCCTTCGATCTGAAGGGCAACATGACTAAGTGCTACACCAAGCAACCGCTCAACCTTGATGATCAGTTGGAACTCCTTGCTTCCCGAGGCTTGGACATTGGCAACCGCAATGATGCCAGGGAAAAACTTTCGGCGATCAACTACTATCGTCTGAGTGGCTATTGGCATTCCTTTCGTGCCCGAAATTCTGACGGTATGGTTACCGATGCGTTCAGAACTGGTAACAACCTTACAAACATCATTACCCTCTATGAATTTGACCGCCACCTGCGACTGATGGTGATGGATGCCTTGGAACGAGTGGAAATTGCTGTTCGGACCCAGATTACCTATCACTTGGCACTTACTTATGGAACCTTCGCCCATACCAATCCGGCTCATTTCAGCCCCAAATTCCAGCATGACAAATGGCTTGCAGGTATCGACGAAGAGGCAAAGCGGTCCAAAGAACCATTTATCCTGCATTTTCGGAACAACTATCAAGGATTTCCAACGCTGCCTATCTGGATGGCTACCGAAGTGGTGAGCATGGGGGCACTGTCAATACTCTATCAGGGGATGACAAACCAAGACCGAAAAATGGTCTCCAGTCACTTTGGTGTCCATCATATGCGTTTCAGTAACGACCTTCATGCATTAACTTATATTCGTAACATTTGCGCCCATCATGGTCGGTTGTGGAATCGGGAACTGGCGATCAAACCTCATCGCAGTCATGATCCCCGTTGGCAGCCACCTGTGACGCCCCGGCATGACCGTATTTTTTACATACTGCTGATTCTCCGCCAATTGCTGGCGAAAATGGGTTTGGGGGAACATTGGCAACACCATCTTACAGACCTGATCACCCCCATTGCTACCCATTCCACTTGGCGCGTGTCTATGGGGCTTCCTGAACAATGGAAAGATCATCCGCTGTGGCATGCGACTCCATGACTTTTATGATTTATGCACATCACGCCAGATAATAATTATTAATATTATTTGATCTTGTCATGCATTTATAATGATATTATGACAAGTTAAAGAGAAGGTTAGCCGTAGTGGTGGGTGTACCTTTTCTCGACCTGGCCAAAACGTACCTGCCGCCAGGCACCTTCGGGATACAGGAATTGGCTAGACCACTATCGTAATCTTGAGGATTTTCCCTGCCCAAGAAACCATCGGTGTATTCATTTTTCTTTTTTTGCCTGGTGTTTTGCGAGGATTGTGGGATAACATTTACTCATCCAAACAGTATTTCACTTTTATCCGAGGGAATCGGCTCCCATGACGGTAAACCATCATTCTGGCCCAACACCTGGAAAACCTGTGACACAGCCTTTGGCTGATTTCATTTTTTTCAGCCGATGGTTGCAAGCACCTCTTTATTTTGGCCTGATCGTCGCCCAAGGCTACTATGTTTATCGCTTTTTTGTAGAGCTCGTTGAAATATTTCATAAGCCCAACATGAGTGAGAATGATGCCGTTATCTTCATTTTAGGGCTGATTGACGTGGTCATGATATCAAATCTGTTGGTCATGATTATCGTTGCGGGTTATGAGACATTCGTCTCCCGCTTGCGAGTGGATCAGCATCCGGATTGTCCGGAATGGCTCAGTCACTCCAACCCCAACATCATGAAAGTCAAACTGGCCATGGCCTTGATTGGCATCTCATCCGTCCATCTATTGAAAACCTTCGTTAATATTGAGCATGTTACGCCACACGTGGCGCAGTGGCAGTGCATCATCCACTGCATATTTCTGCTATCGGCCCTTGCCATGGCATGGACCGGAAGACTTACAGACAGTGTCGTGACCCAGGTGAAAACACATTGAGAAAGAGAATCATATGAGTTTTTACGCTGGCTCGTCTTATATTAACATTGTTATTTTGTATTTTTTGCATCATTGAACAGGCCCCTGATCATGGACGGTAAGCAAAGCACACTCCTGATTGTCGATGATAATCGCAATAACCTTTTTTCCTTGAGGGCGGTACTGAAGCGATTACCCAACATTCGGATATTGGAGGCGGAATCGGGTGCCAAAGCACTGGGAATTTTGATGGAAGAATCCGTCGATTTGGTACTGATGGATGTCCAAATGCCAGATATGAACGGTTTTGAAACTGCTCATCATAT
The DNA here is from genome assembly GCA_015228975.1 of Magnetococcales bacterium. Lineage (GTDB taxonomy): Bacteria > Pseudomonadota > Magnetococcia > Magnetococcales > UBA8363 > UBA8363. The sequence continues at coordinate 49,127 of JADGCN010000004.1, read as the reverse complement.
GAAAATGACGAACAGAACCAAGGGGATACCCATAATTTTCATTACCGCTGTTTTTGATACGGGTGAATTTATCCGTCATGGTTACCAAGCCGGTGCGGTGGACTATATTACCAAACCAATCAACGACGACCTGTTGCTTCGCCGTCTTAAACACTATCTGTAAGGCTTGGATTAGGGAAGATGGCGGTTTTCGACTTGCTACACGACCCTTTTATTGCCATTCATGGAATGCTGTTTCCCCATTCTTCAGAACGACATCTGCTTAAGACGAACCTTTCAAGGCACCTTGCGACGAAACACGGCGTTTTTGGAAGTAAGATATGATCTCAATCAGATACTTTTTTCTGACCGGCTTGGTCATGTGCATGTCACAACCAGCATTCTTGATTTTTTGAGTCACATCCATCATGGCATGGGCTGTCAAGGCGATGATGGGTGTGGCAGCGATTCCAACCTGGGATTCCCAATGCCGAATTCTTTTGGTTGCTTCACAACCATCCATGACAGGCATCTGAATATCCATGAGTACCAGGTCAAAACGCTTCTCCTTGAATTTTTCCAAGGCTTGTAAACCATTTTCCACGATCTCCAATCGACATTGTGTGTTCATCAAATAGGCCTGAATGACCAAAATGTTTTCTTCGGAATCATCGGCCAACAAAATGTTCAGGTTGATATCCTCGGGAATCACCTCCTGTTGCGCAGGCGGGTAATCGGTGGCACAGAGTGTCGATGAATGTGAATCTTCCGCAATTTCTGTCACGTGATGCGGAAGCGATTCCGACGCATAAGCCATCCGGCAGGGAATGCGCACTTGAAAGGTACTCCCTTCTCCCGGGCGACTTTTCACTTGGATGCTCCCCCCCATCATGGACACCAGGCGTCGGGAGATGGTCAGGCCCAAACCCGAACCCCCAAAACGACGGGTAATGCTGGAATCAGCCTGGGTAAATTTTTCAAAGATGCAGTCCAATTTTTCCGTACTGATACCAATGCCGCTATCCTGTACCGTCATCTGTAACCATGAGGCACCGTCTCTAGCGATATCCCGGCTCAGTCGAATGCTAATCTGGCCGGAATCGGTAAACTTGATGGCGTTGCTGATCAGGTTGAAGACAACCTGCCGCAACCGTACCGGATCGCCCAAAATGAATTCGGGTAAATCGGGACTGGTCTCCAGGGTCAGCTCCAATCCTTTCCTGGAGGCTGCCAGTCCCATCATCTCCACGGTATGATTCAACAATTGACACGGATCAAACGTGTCTTCCATTAATAGCAACTGCCCTGCCTCAATCTTGGAAACGTCCAGAATGTCATTGATCAACTCCAACAGCATGCCGCCAGCGTTTTGCATTTTAATGATGTATTCCCGTTGCTGGATGGTAATCCGGGTATCCAGCAACACGTCGCACATGCCGATAACCACGTTCATGGGGGTACGAATTTCATGGCTCATGGTGGCCAAAAAATCGCTTTTGGCTCGGGCCGCCTCTTCGGCCACCTGTTTGGCATGGCGTAATTCCAGTTCCACAGCTTTGCGTTCGGCAATCTCCCGTTCCAACATTTGGTTGCGAATTTCCAGTTCCCGGGTACGTTCCATCACCCGGGCTTCAAGTTCTTGATTGACTTGCTCCAGGGCGTGTTCTTTTTGCTGTACCAGGCTCAGGGTGGTTTGCAACCCCTTTTCCCGCTCAAAGAGTTGCAGGTATAGGCGCAGGCGATTCAGCAACAGGTTGTCGTCCAGAGGTTTGGTCAGATAGTCTACTGCGCCGATTTCATAACCGTGGCGGACAAACTCTCCATCTTGAAAAAATGCCGTAATAAATATGACAGGAATATCCTTTGTCTTTTCCGTCATCTTCATATGGCTGGCGGTCTCAAACCCATCCATGCCGGGCATTTGAATGTCCATCAGGACCAGATCGACTCTTTCCTCAAGGAGGATACCCAAGGCGGCAACGCCCGATTGCGCCTCTATGACCCGGCAGGCGAGAAGGCGGTCCAATAATGCATGCAGAGAGAACAAATTGTTCGGATTGTCATCAACAATCAGCAGGGTATACGGCTTACTGTTCATGATGATTTACCGCCCGGGATGATGTGAATAAACGTTTGGTCCCTTTTTCGTTAAGGAGAAAAAACGTTCACCTTCGCCAGTGCGAATCGATTCTTTTTCCCCCAGCAACAGTATACCATCGGGATGGAGGGAACGGTCAAACAATTCCATGACTTTTTTTTGAAGATTTACGTTAAAATAAATCAATAGATTGCGACAAATTATTAATTGGAACTCGTTGAAAGGGCCATCCACAGCCAGCGAGTGTCGGTAAAACAATGTCTTATGGTGGAGCGCGGAGCTGAGGGAGAAATAATTATTATTTTCGATTGTACAATATTCGTCAAAAGTAGTGCTTCCGCCAGCTTCCCGATAATTGAACCGCCCCTTGTCAAGCAAGTCCATGGCATAGAGACCATTGGCGGCCTGCATGAGAATGAACGGGTTGATGTCGGTGGCATAAATCAAACAACGGTTGAGCAGACCCGCCTCATGGAGAAAAATGGCCAAGGAATAAACCTCTTCGCCACTGGAGCAACCGGCTATCCAAATTTTAATGTGCGGAAAACTGGCCAGATAGGGAAAAATTTTCTCCTTAAGCAAGCGAAATTGCTGCGGCATGCGAAAAAATTCCGTCACATTGATGGAGAGTGCCAGGAAAAGACGTTGAAAGGCCGCGGGTGAGCCAAGGATTTCCTTCTGGCAGAGGTAATTTCCAGATCCTCCCAAATCGCTGCACACCTGTCCCAAACGCCGTTTGAGCATATCGGGTTGGTAGTCGCCATAATGATGACCGTACACGGCGGCGACAGCGGTAAAGAAGGGGGTCAAATCCTGTTCGGAAGGATCTTTGGTCGCTGCAGCCGCCATCAGGGCCGTCATGACCGGCAACGAAACCAATTCCGCCCCGGCCACCTCTTTGCCAATGGCTTCCAGCAAAGGCTTTCCCTCCTGACAGGAATCGGGTGTGAGAACGAGGAGTGTTCCTTGCTGTTTGAGCAGAGCTTCTGCCCCGGCAATACCATCCCGGCCATAGGCGCAAAGCATCAGTCCCAGGGCTTCAGGACCATACTCGAGGGCTACCGATTCAAACAACGCATCCATGGCGGGACGTGCCGCCTTGATCTTCCTGTCCCGGGTCAGGTAGACGAATCCATGGGCCACCCGCATGTTATGCCCCGGTGGCGCAACGTAAACAGTGCCTGAGCTGACGGTGGTCATGTGGTGTGGCATCAGGACCGTATAGGGGGTATGCTGCCGTAACAGCTTATCCAGTAAATTGGGTTTGTCCTCGGCCACATGCTGCACGACAAACACCGCCAGATCACCAAGAGGCAAATACTGGATTAAATGAATCATCTTTTCCAGGCTGCCGGCGGACCCTCCCATCACCAAGGCACGAAACGGCCTTGCCACGTACTTCTCCCCCCCCCGCGTCGGCATCAACCGCACCGACATCCCAAGTCCCAAAAGATAGGAGAAAAGATGACGATTGAAAAAATGGGCCTCGTTTTTCGGGTCGCGCCCGAGTGCCTGATGGAGTCCGTGGATCAAAGAGGGCGAAATCCACTGCAACTCATAAAAGTACAGCCGCAACGGCAAGGCGTGCGGCTGCTGCAAAACCGCCAATAGCTGTTTTTCCTCCGCAGCTTTCAACCGATTGCCCTGCACCATCACATGGCAAAACCCGTCCTGGTCGCTCAAGGTTACCTTCATCGTCGACCATTACTCCAAGCCTTGACCAGGTTGATCAGTACATCATAATCAACCGGTTTGGCGATGTAATCGTCGGCACCGACCGCCAGACATTTTTCCCGATCACTCTTCATCGCCTTGGCTGTCAGGGCGATGATGGGGATATCTTTGAGTTTGTTGTCGGCACGAATCGCTTCGATAGTTTGATAACCACTCATTTCCGGCATCATGATATCCGTCACAACCAGATCGATCCGTTCATTCCCGAGAACCTGCAATGCCTTCTTGCCATTCATGGCCTGCAACACCCGGGCGCCATGCCGCTCCAGGGCCGCCGTAATCACGTATAGATTGCGCGCATCGTCATCGACAATCAAAATCGTTCGACCAGCCAAGCCATTCAGAGGATCCTGCACTACTTCAGGATCATTCCTGGAATCCTGACGAACCTCGCGTAAAAAGCGTTCCACATCGGCCAGCAACCGACTATTAGCCTGCGGAACCTGTTGAATGATACTGTCGGTGAAGCTCCGTACCGCCAGCAATTTTTCTTCGCTCAACGATTCATCATTGAGTACGATGCAGCGCAAGTCGGGGTGCATCGCCCGTAAACTGCGGAAAAGGTCCGTACACACGATCCCCCCTGGGAGGTGGTAATCGCAAATGACCATCGCGAACGGTGCGTCACCTTGATTCTGGACTGCGGCAACGGCTGTATCATAGTCTCTGACCCGAACGACTTGCACTCCTTTCCCGCGTTCCAACTCTGTCAAGTCCTGGCCTTGGGGGAGGTCGGAGGCTGAAACCACCAGAATTCGGGCGTTGGCCGTTCCCTTGGGAGCCAGTTGTGCCATGACCCGGGTGAGACTGTCGGCTTCCACCGGCTTTTTCAGAAAACCGAACGCCCCTTCTTCCTGCCAGGGTATCCTGCCTTCTTTACCAGTAATGATATAAACCGGAACGGCGTTCAATTCACGAGTTGCCTTGAGCTGGTTCAACACCTCCATGCCGTTCATATCCGGCAATCCCAAATCCAGGACGATGCCAGAAGGATGCAGGGTACGCGCCAATTCCAAACCCTCGCGTCCCGTCACGGCGGCGACCGTCTGGAATCCCAATCGATGGTTGATCAGGATGACCGTTTCGCAAAAAGTGGTATCGTCATCGATCACCAGGATAGGTCGATCTCCCGCAACCAATTTGGCGCGATCATCCACCAGTGCAACCTTTTGTATGGAAGGGGCTTTGGTTGTGACATCAGGTTGGGGTGTCTCGACTTTCGGGGTACTCTCTGTCTTCAAGGGCAGATGAATGGTAAAGATACTCCCCTGACCTTCAATACTTTCCAGGGTAATTTCTCCTCCCAGAAGGCCGATGAGCCGACGACTGATCGACAGACCCAGGCCGGTACCGCCAAATTGCCGGGAAATGGTCCCATCCACCTGCTGAAACTCCTCAAAGATCAGCTTGTGTTTGTCGGCAGGAATGCCAATCCCCGTGTCCGCCACCTGGAACAGCAAAATATCTCTGTGGTGTTCATCGGGCCGAACAGTCACAGAGACCTGCCCCCGGGTGGTAAACTTGAAGGCGTTGGACAGCAGATTGCGAATGACCTGAGACAACTTATGACGGTCACTGACCAGCTCACTGCGGTACTGATCTTCCACGGAAAACACCAAGCCCTTTTCCCGGGCGCCGGCGGTAAAAAGATCCTGAAATTCCGACAGCAGTTCCGATGTCGCAAACCGCTCCCATTGTACCTCTACATGCCCGGCCTCAATTTTGGATAAGTCCAAAATATCGTTGATCAGGCGCAACAATTCGTTTCCCGCGTCGTGGATAACCCGGGCCTGTTTGATGCTCTCTTCATCCAGGTCGTAATGCTCGTTGGCCGACAACATTTTGGAAAGAACGATGATGGAATTGAGCGGCGTGCGCAATTCGTGGGACATGTTGGCCAAAAATTCCGATTTGTAACGGTTGGATTCCTCCAGCATGCGGGCTCGTTGATCCAACTCCTTCTGGGAACTCAATAATTCATCGTTTTTGGCCCGCAATTCCTCCGACTGCTGCCGTAATTGTCCTTGTTGCTCTTCCATCTGCGCATTGGTTTGTTGCAATTCCTCCGACTGTTGTTGCAACTGTTGCTGTTGTTCTTCCATCTGGGCATTGGATTGTTGCAATTCTTCGGTCTGCTGCTGCAACCGCTGTTGTTGTTCTTCCAGATTCACATTGGCTTTGGCAAGTTCGGTGGCTTGGTTCAAGGCCAGTTTTCTGGCCTCTTCGGCGCGCTCGAACAATACTTTGATCCGTTGCCGTTGCATTGCCATGAACAACAGCGATGCAACAACGTTCACCGCCCCTTCCAAGAATTCCTGCCGTTCTGGATTCATCGGGATAAACCCATTCAACTCCATGACTCCCAACAACGCCCCCTCCCGGAGCAACGGATAGACCGTTGTGTGCTGAGCGGGCAACATCGTCGTCCCTGTGGCAATCAATGCACCATCGTTTTCCTCTGGCAGCACCAGGGTAAAGGGTTTTCGTTCCCGGGCCACCTGTCCCACCGCCCCTTCCCCCAGTTGCACGCGATTACCCAAATGCCGTCGCCGGGTAAACATGTAAGTTCCCAGCAAATCCAAAACCTGTGCCTCGGCATCGTACAGATAAAAAACACCGCGACCCGCTTCCAGGGTACTGCCAACGATTGTCAAAGCCCTTTCCACCAGCTCCTGGGGCGTCAAGTCGCCCGTCAACTCTTGATTCAGCCGGCCAATACTGTCGCGAATCCAGTTGCGCCGACGGTTTTCATCCGTCCCCTGGCGCAACATAAGCGTCATATGGTTGAGGGCCATTCCCAACTGATCCTCTGGCGACAACAAAACCACGTCACGCGACAGGTCGCCCCGTGCAATGGTATTGGCCTGGGTCGCCAAGGTACTCATGTTGGCCAGCAAACGCTCAGTGGAATCAAGCATTTGCCGAATTTCATCCTGATACTGGTACGAAAAGGAATCGGGCTTGATTTGGCCCGTACTCAATACTTGCAACTGGCGGGTCACAAAATGCAGGGGACGCATCAAACTACGCACATAATAATGCGACACCACAAACACCAAGGCCAGAGTCATCAGGGCCAACCCGATGAAAATCTCCTTAAAATCTTTCAACGGCCCCAGGACGGCAGATTCAGGGATAGCGCCTACCAAAATCCAAAATTGTTGTTGGTCGGAGGGGCGGGGAAAAATACGCTCGAAACCGAAAATCTGGCCACCGCTAAAAATCGTTCCCTTTGTTTTTTGTTCCAAGGTCTCCATGACCCCGGGATAAAGGTGACGAAAATTATCGCCGTGTCCAAGGATATGGCTAAGAATTTTTTCTTTATCGTGGTGATAAAGATAATTTCCTTGAGAATCAAGCAAATAAAATTTCTCCTCCTCCTCCATTCGTTTGTTCGTATCTCGTATGTATTGGAAAATCGCTTCAGCAAACAAATCCAGAATCACCACACCATATTTCACCTGATTGTCACCCACTACCAGATGCGACAAAGTGACTATCGGAACAGTAGGTTTTTCAATCTGGCCATGTTCCCGACTCAAATCCACAGGACTTACCGCATAGTTGCTCTCTGTCAACCGCAAGGTATTTTGAAAATAAGGTTCTAATTTATGGTCCTGTAACTCGGGGTCCGGCAAATGATTCACCTTATGTGTAACTGGGTCGCGACGCACGACGATCTGCTCCCGACCATCCATCCCCACGAACCGAACCTTGTAAAGATAATCGTAGCTGCGCACAAAATCTTTCCAAGTGTCCAGGGTCGTGGCATTCCATTCATCATATTTATTGGTGTCGTGCATATCCAACCAGTACATTTGCCGCAACAGGCTTGTATGATTGGAAAAGAACTCCAGGTTGTTATGGATGAATTCCAAAAAATCGCTGATTTTGCGACTGGTCTGGGAAACATCTGCCTCCATCTTTTTGGCAGCCTGAACACGATAAGCTTCGGCAGCACTGGTATAGCCGTAATACCCGATCATTCCCATGGAGGGTATCGTCAGCAGATAAAACAGCAGCATAAACCGGGTCTTCAGGCGTAAACGCCGATACCAGGGGAATTGCCCTGGAACAACGGTCTCATTCACTTGGATGGGCTCCCTACAGGCTATGAATCAGGCGCAGTCTGTTGGCGACATAGTCCAACAATTGATTGACATCGCCTGGCGACTTATCGTGGTGCCTCCTTGCAGGAGGCGTCAAATCAGCAAAAAGACCAAGAGAAGCCTTGATGGTTTGCAGCTCAGCCACGATCAAAATCACCAAATTGATGACATCTTCCGCTTCAATCTCTGTTGTTTTGCGAAACGGCTCAAAATCGACCCGCGGGATCGAAGCTTGCTGCTGCAAACGTTGTACCTCGGTTAGCACGACATATGCCGAAGCCAGGGAGTCACTGGGTTTGGTATCCGGTTTTTGCGCCGGTGGAAAAGCCGTATCCTGAATTTTCAGATGGTTCAGGATAATGCCAACATCATCACTCAAACGCTTGACCTCAGCATAGGAATCCTTTGGCGTCAACTTGCCTTGGTTGATGATATCCCATTGACCAGAAATGGATAAGAGTTTGTTGGCAACATCCAGGGGTTTTTTCCCCGGGATGACCTCCTGTGGCGGCACTTCACCGCCAATCCCCAGCCGCTTTTTGACCAAGCCGATTTCCATAAGAATGCGTTGAGTTTGTTCGTAGACCACAACAGGCTCCAGTTCCAAGACCGGATTCAGGTTGTTCGGAACCAATATTGGAAAACCTTGCTGTTGGCGAAAAAAATTGATCTGATTCAAAATCAGATAGCCGATCTGCCAGGAATGGCGTGGCAAAAATTGCATCCGTGTCGGAACAACGGTCTTGACCGCAGTGATGCCCAGGTGATTTTTGATGAGGTTGACCTCCTTTTCGATGCGTACCGCCTCGGCGAACACCTCCGAAGGGGTGACTTCCGCCCCGGCCCAACTTGGCAGAGACCAACCAACAAGTACCAAGAAAATACACAAGCGGAACATGGACTCAATACTCCAACGGGTTGAAAGGTGCCTGCAAATTTTCTCAATCGCCGAGCGGTGCCCGGATTAAACCCAACAGCTCCTCGGCGGTCAAACGACCGCTCCTGTCACCCCCCTCCAACAAATCGTCGGCCAGATCGCGCTTTTGGGCGTGAAGTTCGACAATTTTTTCTTCAATGGTCCCACGGGTCACCAAACGATAGACCGTCACCGGTCGCTTTTGGCCAAAACGATGCGCCCGATTGGACGCCTGATCCTCCACAGCGGGATTCCACCAGGGATCCATATGGATGACATAATCGGCCGCCGTCAGGTTGAGGCCCACCCCACCCGCTTTCAGACTGATGAGGAAAAAATCGCCCTGGCCCCCCTGAAAGGCATCGATGTTTTTTTTGCGTTGTGGCGCCGGGGTGGAACCATCCAAATATTGATAGGCGATCCCTTCCGCTGTAAAAAATTCGCGAATGATGCTTAAATGATCGACAAATTGACTGAATACCAAGGCTTTATGCTTGTTGTCCAACAGGGTTCTTGCCACTTCCTTGAAGGTTTCCAGCTTGCTGCAGGGCCAGGGGGCATCTGGTTTGATCAAACGACTGTTGCAACATGCCCGGCGCAAGGTCATCAATTCGGCCAGGATCGCCACATGATTTTTGCCATCTTTTCCCTGAACACCCTCCAGGTTGCTCATGGCCTGCAAGCGCAAAGCTTCATAAAAAGCGGCTTCCTCGGGAGACATGTCCACGTGCAATACAATTTCGGTCAACGGGGGCAATTCTTGCAGCACCTGGTTTTTCGTTCGCCGCAGGATGAACGGGCGGATGATCTCTTTCAGGCGGCGCGAGGCCTCACGATCACGAAACCGTTCGATGGGTTGGGCGAAACGTTCATTGAACCGTTCCAGGGAACCCAGAAGACCCGGATTCAAGAAACGAAACAGATTCCACAATTCGCCCAGATGATTTTCAATGGGGGTGCCGGTGGTGATGACACGAAAATGACCCTTGAGAGCCATGGCGGATTGCGAGCGTTTGGTCATGCGATTTTTAATGGCTTGCGCTTCATCCAGCACGATGGTGTGCCATGTGATTTCCCCCAACAGTTCCCCTTCAATTTGCAGCAGGGCATAGCTGACCACCAACACATCGAAGGCTTGCAGCCCGGTTACCATTTCCTTGCGATTGTTTCCGCCAAAGAGGATTGGTTTTAACGTTGGCGCAAAACGTTTGATCTCTGCCTCCCAATTGCTGCACACCGAGGTTGGCGCGACGACCAGGCCGACGCCATCGGGGGCGCGACTTAGCAGCAAAGCCATGGCTTGTAAAGTTTTACCCAATCCCATGTCGTCGGCCAGGCATCCCCCCACCCCCCAGACCGACAGGCGATGCAACCAGCGAAAGCCCACCTTTTGATAGTCACGCAGTTCGGCCTGGAAGGTGGAAGGGACTTCCGCCTCGTCCGATTCCATGGCTTCCAGTCGGGCCACCTGTTCTTTCCAATGTTTGTCACCGGCGACCCGTCCGCTTTCGCCTGCCAACTCGTGCAACCAGGGTGCGGTCAAGGTATGGACGCGCCACCCTTTGCCGGTTTCCTCGCCGCGATCGAGCATTTCCAGCAAGCGTCGACGAAACGCCTCGGTCAGGGCGGCGAATTGTCCATTTCCCAGGGGGATGAACCGGCTTTCCTTTTTTTGGGACAGCTTTAACAAGGTACTCATTTCCAGGACCATGGCATCGTCCAGGGTCACGGTTCCCGCCACTGCGAACCAATCCCGTTCCCGGCGAATTTTGATGTGCAATTTGTCCATGGTGATTGTTTGCGCCACCCGAAAGCGTTCCCCTTCGGGCCATTCCACCAATACCTTGTCGCCCAATTCTTTGAGTTCGAGGAGCAACTCCAGACATTCTTCCAATCGGGGGAGGAACCAACCGCGATCATCTTCCGAGCGGCCCGCCAATGTTGGGCACAGGGCGATCACTTCTTCGGCGAGTTCTTTTTCCTTGCGAAAATTGCGGCGGGTTTTGACCCGTTTGCCCTCACGTTCGGCGAAGAGCAGCACGCCGCCACGGCCCGGGCTGCACCATGGCCCGGCATCAGCAAACGGGCGCACCAGGAGACGCGCCTGTAAGCCTTCGCCTTGGGGCACCAGTTGCAGTCGTGGCCGGGAATCGGTGGCGACTTCATCGATTTCCGCCACATCGGCGTCCACCGCCGATTGAATGGTGACCAGGTTGGCCAGTCGGGCCACGACCCCCATGACCCGGGCTTTTTGGCTTTCGGGGCCGTTAAAACCATCCGGGCCAAGAATATCGGCAATTTTATGATGATCATTGGTGATTTCGATGACCCGGCAACGGCGTTCCCCTTCGCGCAGTACCAGGACTCCCGGTCCCTCAATTTTTTGGGCGAAGCGTATTTTGACCCGGCCATTGTGTTCGTTGACCAGCAATTCCGGTTCGGAGCGCACCACTTCGATGGTGACCATCGGGTTGTCCAACCAATAAACGTGTGGATGCCCGACGAGTGCCAACATGCCGCGTGCCCATTCAAAATCGTAACGGGTTCCGTTGTAGATGTATTCCTGGCGGATGGTTTGGCATACTTTCAGATCCTGCGGCGTGAGAAAGCCCCACAATTGGGCTTCGGAGCTGTGCAGTTTGCGGGTGGAGACCGCCTTGCCGCGACTCCATTCCCCGTCTTCCGACAAGGTTTGTTCCCTGGCCTGAATGCTGCCGCGCTGGCCATGGGTTTCGATCAGCCAGACCAGGCGTCTTTTGGAAATTGTCGCGACTTCTTCGACCTCGTTTTCGTGGCCACCGGTGAGTTTCAGCAGGGCGGACAAGGTTTGTTCCCAGCGTTCTTCGCGGCGGATGCGATCCACGATGCAGGAAAAGCCCAATCTGGATTCCAATTCGCTGACAACGGTTGTGAATTCTTCCGTTTCTTCGGGCCATTGTCGCAGCAGCGCGGCACTTTCCAATGCCGCCCAGGGATAATCGTTCTGGAGTGCCTGGCGATGGATGGCCCACAGGTGATCCTTGACGGTTTCGACGGCCATGGTTTCATGATCGACCCAGTACAGGGCCATGAGGCGCAGCAATTCAGCGAGACCGGCCGGATTGACGTGTCTTACCGCCTTGGGGAGGGCCATGGCCCATCCCCCATCCCGTGCTGCCAGGAGGGGGGTGAACTCTTGGCGCAACCAGGGCAAACCGGCGTTTCCTTTGCGGTTATCGCTGCGATAACCCAGAATGTTCAGGGCATGATCCGCGTCGCCGCCGCGGGCTACGACTACGGCTCGAATGGCTTGATAGCCGGCGGCCAGGGGATTGTGACGATGACGCTCCAAGCGTTGGACCAGGCTGAGGATGCGTTGTCTGCCTTCAAATTGGTTGGTTTGCAGGAGTGCCAAAAGCAAGAACAAACCGCCCCAGAAGTGGGGGAAGTTTCGTTGTCGATGTTCTTCCCTGGTATCGTCGAGCAGGGCCATGGTTTTATCAAGGGTGCTGATGGCGCGGCGGAAATCACCGTGTAGAAAACAGATCCACCCTTGAAAGAGTTGGGATGCTTCCACGGGTTTTTCGCCTGCCAACAGTTCCTCAGCTTCCTTGATGCGCCCCTGAACCAACAGGGCGAGCATATAGAGGGCGCGCAATCCCGGGCCGGTTTTCGGGCACGATTCCTGTCGATACTGTTCCAACAAGGGGACCATGTCGGCGACAGATTGCAAATCCAGGAGTTTGATCTCCAATATTTCTTCCAAGGCCCACAGTTGCAGTTGCAAGGGCAGGCGCGAGATGCGTTCGGCATCCCAGGGATCGGCGTACAGGTGTACCAGGGGGGGTGTTTTGCGATAATCGTCGGGTCGTTGGCTCAAGGCCAGGTTCAAGAAGCGGATGACGGAATCGGTATTGGATGTCAGCAGTCCCAGGCGAATTTCGCGCACCGCCCGATCAAAGCTGACCAGACGCTGGCTACCTCGGGACGAGCCCAAAAGGGCGGGTATTTCACTGGCGACAATGTGCATCATTTCCTCACAGACGCCGTCTTTGATGGCCTGCAACACAACGGTATCGGCGATGGCTGGGACGATGCGATAGTGGAGTCCGGTTTCCAAATCCCTTTTAAGCAGAGCCATTCCCAGCAGAACGTCGATACGTGGTTGCAAGGTTCTGACGGTGAACCAACTTTGCGGGGTTTGCTTGAGCTTCAGCTTTTTCAGGCAGGCGACAACCAGTGAGGCGGGAACGGTTTCATAAATGATGGCAAACAGTTGCAATATTTTTCTGTTTGGATCAACCAGCCGATCCAGGTGGGCGGAAAGGTCAAAAGTTTGGGTAGAGGTTTCAGGCAACGCCGGCACCTTTCGCCGTGAGTGGGGCCGAATGCAAAAGGACAATCATTTCCACAAAACGCCCATCCGGGTCAAGGTCTCAGGGACTGTTTGGGAAATCATCATGTCGGCCCCGGGTGGAGAGAGGGGGGGGCTTTTCCTGAACGCCGGCACTGGGCTCCGACTGTTCTAGCCTGTTGTGGACACGCACTATCAAGATTTAAAATTTTGCATTAGCTGTTAGATTTATCTCTTAAGTCGTATAATGTATCTTTATTCTTTATTCCGGGAATTCCTTATTTAGACAATAGTCTGTTAGCGCCCGCTTTCGATTGGCCAAGAATAGTCGAAGCCCAGTGCCAATCGTATGCCACCCATTGTACGGGCTTATGACGTTGGGCCAGGAGAAGCCCTTGACGCCAAGGGAAATCGGATGGAAGATCGCGACCCTGGATTGATGTCCCATAAAACGTTATAAAGCCCCATGAGCGCTACTGTCATTTCCGATTCCCACGCGACTGGTTCTGTTGGCTTGGTGACGACCCGGATGGTCACCTTGTTTGCGCACGGTTCCCCCATGCCATTGGACAGTGGTGCCAGCTTGCAGCCCATCCAGGTGGCCTACGAAACCTATGGTGAGCTGGATGCCAACCAGGACAATGTGATTTTGATCTGTCACGCCTTGTCCGGCAATGCCCATGCTGCCGGTCAGCATCGTCTCGACGATAGCAAAACCGGTTGGTGGGATGGATACATTGGTCCGGGGAAACCGTTTGATACCAATCGTTTCTTTATTATTTGTTCCAACAATCTGGGTGGTTGCGATGGCACGTCGGGTCCATCCAGTATCGATCCGAACACGAACCAACCCTATGGTTTGAATTTTCCATTGATTACCATTGGCGACATTGCCCGCTTGCAAAGGGCCTTGCTGGATCATCTCGGGATTCACAAAGTTTTGGCTGTGGCCGGGGGTTCCATGGGGGGGATGATCGCCATGCAATGGGCGCTCGATTATCCCGAACGGGTGGCGGGGGCTTTGATCATCGCCTCGACCCCACGGTTATCGGCGCAAAACATCGCCTTCAATGCCGTGGCGCGTCAGGCCATTACCCAGGATCCCGATTTCAATCTGGGCAACTATTACCAGGGGGCGAAACCGGAACGGGGTTTGTCCGTGGCGCGCATGATGGCTCACATCACCTATCTTTCGGAAAAAGGTTTGCACGAAAAATTTGGTCGCCGCCTGCAAAATCGCGAACATTTTTCCTTCGCCCTGGAAACCGATTTTGCCGTAGAATCCTACCTGAAACATCAGGGATCGACCTTTGGTAAAAAATTTGATGCCAATACCTATCTTTACATCACCAAGGCCATGGATTATTTCGATCCGTTTCCCGATCCGGAGACCACGGCCCGACGGTTGCAGCCCGTCCATGCGCGTCTGTTTGTCATGAGCTTCGATACCGATTGGCGTTTTGACAGTTCCCGTTCCAAGGAATTGGTGCGTATTTTAAACCTGCACCAAAAAAATGTTTCCTACCAGGAATTCCACTCGCCGCACGGTCACGATTCCTTTTTGCTTCCCGATCACGAATACCAACGGGCCATTGCCACCTTCGTCAACCGTCTGTACGAGGAACGGCGCCGGCTGATCTCTTCAGTGGGCTTGCCCGTATGAACGATCGCTTTGATAGATCCCGGCGCCACACAGCTTCCGATCTGAGTATCGACCAGGAGATCATTGCAGGTTTGGTGGGCGAGGGGGCGCGGGTTTTGGATTTGGGGTGCGGCGACGGTCGGTTGTTGGAATATCTGATCAACAACAAAAAAGCACGTGGTTTCGGCGTGGAAATCTCTTCCCAGGGGATGCATGCCTGCATCGCCCGGGGCTTGCCGGTGTATCACGGCGATATCGACCAGGGTCTGTCGGATCATACCGATGCCGCCTTTGATTACGTCATCTTGTCGCAAACCTTGCAGGCGGTTCGCCGTCCGCAATTCGTCCTGCTGGAAATGTTGCGGGTTGGCAAAAAAATTATTGTCTCCTTTCCCAATTTTGGCCATTGGCACATACGTCTGCAACTCCTCGTCAACGGGCGCATGCCGAAAACCCCGATGCTCCCATACGAATGGTTCGATACCCCGAACATTCGCATGTGTTCCATACTTGATTTTCAGGATTTGTGCCGGCAGATGGATATCCATATCCTGGAACAAATACCTTTGGCGGCCTGGGGCGGACTCCCCAGAAGTTTGATCAAAAGGCATTTGCTGGGTCTTTTGCCCCGGGGAGTGGCCAATCTGCTGGCTCCGGTCGCGGTTTTCCTTTTGGAGAAGGGGCGCGGATGATGGCGTTCATCCCGCCGGCATACGTGAGCCAGGATGAACTGGCTGACCGGGTTGGCGCGTTGGCGCGGGCTTTGGTGCCGCGACTGCGTTGTGAACCCATCGTCATTGGCGTCATGAAGGGGGCTTTCATGTTCACCGCCGACTTGGTGCGCCAGTTCCATGCCCTGGGAATTGCCCCCCGATTGGATTTCATTACCGTTTCATCCTACGGTTTCGGTGCCCAGCGTGCGGATGCGGTGGCCATTGTTCAGGACCATTCCCTGGAGGTGAATCAGGCCCAGGTGGTGTTGGTGGAGGATATCATCGACTCAGGACACACCTTGAAAACCTTGCAAAGCCATTTTATCAATAAGGGAGTGGCCGAATTGTTGACCGTCGTATTGCTGGACAAACCTTCGGGCCGGGCGACTTCCGTCCTGGTCGATAGCGTTGGTTTCACTGTTCCCGATGGTTTCTGGGTGGGCTATGGTTTGGATTATGCCGGAAACTATCGCGGATTGCCCTATATTGCCCGGATACAACCATGATTTCTCCCCTGCGCTGTCGCGCCGTTTTGTTTGATCTGGATGGCACCCTGGTTGATTCGGCCCCTGATTTGTGGCGGGCGACCAATCATGTTTTGACATTACGGGGACGACCGGAGTTGCCATTGAATCTGGTACGTGATTTTGTCGGCAATGGTGCCCGTTTTTTGCTGGCGCGTGGCTTTTGGGGGGTGGATGCGGCCCCGCCACAGGGTGATCCCGATTTTGAAGCGGCGGTGACCCTGTTTCTCGATTATTACCGGCAGCACATCACGGATCATTCGTTTCCCTATCCGGGGGTTGTGGAAACCTTGCAAACGCTACAGGAACGGGGTTTCGTCCTGGCAGTGGTGACCAACAAACCGGAATATTTGACGCATGACATGTTGGAAAATCTGAATCTGGCAAGATTTTTCCCCGTTGTGGTGGGTGGGGACACGTTGGCGGAACGCAAACCGCATCCCCTGCCCATGCGACATGCCATGCAACGGTTGTCCGTTTCGCCGGAACACACCGTGATGATCGGGGATTCGGAACCCGATGCCCTGGCTGCCAAGAATGCGGGTTGCTCCCTGTTTCTGGTCAGGCATGGTTACAATCGTGGCCAGCCCCTTGAAGAACTGCATCCCGATGCCATTCTAGATCCTTTTCACCAACTCCTCGAACTCCTGGCACCCATCCAGGATTAACCATGGCGATACGTTCATGAACTCGACACCGCAACTCAAACTTGGCATTCCCAAAGGGAGCCTGGAAGAGGCTACCGTGGAGCTGTTCGCCCAGGCAGGCTGGGCCATTTCCATCAATTCGCGCAACTATTTTCCCACCATCGACGATCCCTCCCTGGTCTGCAAACTGATGCGGCCACAGGAAATGGCGTTGTATGTTGCCGATGGCACCCTGGATGCGGCACTGACCGGGTGGGACTGGATCATCGAACGCGATTGTCAGGATCTGGTGACCGAAATCACTACCCTGGAATATTCTAAAAGTTCCAACAAGCCGTGTCGTTGGGTCCTGGTGGCACCGGAGCATTCCCCCATTCAAAGCATTCAGGATCTCCAGGGCAAGCGTATCGCCACGGAATTGCAGTCTTTCACCCGGCGTTATCTGGAGCAACGCGGCGTCCAGGCGGAGGTGGTTTTTTCCTGGGGGGCGACCGAGGCCAAGGTGGTGGAAGGTTTGGTCGACGCGGTGGTGGAAATAACCGAAACCGGATCGACATTGCGGGCGCATCGCCTGCGTATCGTCGAGGAACTCCTGGAGACGCGGACCAAACTGATTGCCAATCCCAAATCCTTGGAGGATCCCTGGAAGAAAAAAAAGATCGATCAGTTGGCCTTGCTCCTCAAGGCGGCCCTGGATGCCCGGCACAAGGTGATGTTGAAGATGAATGTGCCGACGGCAAACCTTGAAGCGGTCATGGCCATTCTGCCCAGCCTGACATCGCCAACGATCAATCCCTTGTTGGATGATGCGTGGCGTGCCGTGGAAACGGTCGTGGATCGTGCGTTGGTGCGTGATTTGATACCGCGCCTAAAAGAGGCGGGGGCGAAAGGCATCCTGGAATTTGATTTAAAAAAGGTGGTATAATCTGTTATGGTTCTTAATATCATGATTGTCCAAACTTTTTCTTCCCTGCCCTGACCAGGAAAATGGAAAACTTATGAAAAAGAAGCCGCTTGGAATCACGGAGGTCGTCCTGCGGGACGCCCACCAGTCGTTGTTTGCCACGCGCATGCGGATCGACGACATGCTGCCCATCGCCGCCAAACTGGATCAGGTTGGCTACTGGTCGTTGGAAACCTGGGGTGGCGCCACCTTTGACGCATGTATTCGTTTTTTGGGTGAAGATCCATGGGAAAGGTTGCGGCGCTTGAAGGCCGCGATGCCGAAAACCCCCATGCAAATGCTTTTCCGGGGCCAAAATATCCTGGGCTATCGTCACTATGCCGACGATGTGGTGGAAAAATTTGTCGAGCGTTGCGCCGTCAACGGTATGGACGTGTTTCGCATCTTCGACGCCATGAACGATGTCCGTAATTTGGAAACCGCCATTCGCGCCGTGGTCAAGGTGGGCAAACATGCCCAGGGAACCTTGTCCTATACCATAAGCCCGGTCCACAAGACCGCCTATTGGCTGGACATGGCCAAAAGAATGGAAGACCTGGGAAGCCATTCCATCTGCATCAAAGACATGGCGGGCCTGATCACCCCCTATGCCGCCGAAGAGTTGGTGACGAAACTCAAAGAAACGGTCAAACTGCCCATCGCCATGCATTGCCACGCCACCACAGGCATGTCGACGGCTGCCATCGTCAAGGCTGCGGAGGCGGGTATCGATATGGTCGATGCCTCGATTTCCTCCATGAGCATGACCTATGGCCATTCGGCAACCGAATCGGTGGTTTCCATTTTTGAAGGGGGCCCCCGCGCTACCGGCCTGGATATCAAACTGTTGGAGGAAATCGCCTCCTACTTCCGTGAGGTGCGGAAAAAATATGCCAAATTTGAAGGCAGCCTCAAAGGTGTCGATTCGCGCATTTTGGTGGCACAGGTCCCGGGCGGCATGCTGACCAACATGGAAAGTCAGCTCAAGGAACAAGGGGCCAGTGACAAGTTTGATGCGGTGTTGGAAGAGATTCCCAAGGTCCGCAAAGATCTGGGTTACATCGCGCTGGTGACCCCGACATCGCAGATTGTCGGTTCCCAGGCGGTTTTCAACGTGTTGAGCGGTGAGCGCTACAAAAACATCACCAAGGAGACCCGTGGCGTTCTGCGCGGTGAGTATGGTGCCACACCCGCCCCCATGAACAAGGATCTTCAAGCGCGGGTGCTGGAAAAAGGGGAAAAACCGATCACCTGTCGCCCAGCGGATTTGTTGCAGCCCGAGGTGGATAAACTGACCGAGGAGGTGAAAAAACTGGCGGCGGAGAAGGGGATTCGTCTGGCCAAGGATGTGATTGACGATGTCATGATCTATGCCTTGTTCGCCCAGGTTGGCTTGAAGTTTTTGCAAAATCGTGACAATCCCGGAGCCTTTGAGCCGGCACCCGGCACCGAAGCCGCCAAACCCAAGGCGGAAGCAGCCCCGGCGGCCCCCGCTCCGGCAGCCCCCCCGGCGGATGAGGGGCGGCGGTTGGTCTATATTGGCGATGTGTATTCCAAAAGTTGGGCATTTATACCGGCGCATCCTTCCGAAATTGCCGCAGCGGCCAAAAAGCCCGGCAAACCCAAGGCGGCGGCGTCCAAGTCCTCCACTCCGGCTGCCGTGGTTGATAGCAAGGGCGGGGTGGTTGTAGCCTCCAATCTGGCGGGAACCATTTGCAAGGTGGTGGCTGAGGTTGGCAAGGCGATCAAGGCCGGGGATGTCATCGTGACGATCGAAGCCATGAAAATGGAGGCGGAAATCCATGCCCCCAAAGATGGCACCGTGACCGCCGTCAGTTGCAAAACAGGAGACATGGTTAACGTGGGGGCCCCGCTGATAACCATCAGTTGATCTCTGGCCAAAGGTTTCAGGCCAGGGAAGGGTGCTGCTCAAAGGATGCGGGAATGAGTGTCAACAATCAGGATGGGAGATCCAATGGAAATTAAACTTGAAGGCCGCCAACTGGATATCGGCGACGAACTGAAGGATCGTATCACCAAACGTCTAGAAAATCTGGATCACCGGTTCGGACCCATTACCAGTGCTCGATTTACCATAGAAAAGCACGCACATAAAAACGAACAACGGGCCGAAGCCAAGGCGGTCATCAATGTTCCCGGCATCACCATTACCGCCACCAAAGAGTCGGCTACGGTCATGGCTGCCGTCAACGAAACGATCGACACCCTGACCGAAGAATTGAAAACCCACGCGGAAAAGAAGAAAAAGAAATCACCCCATTGATGGTATGTGTCTGTCAGGGGGGATTTCCCCCCCTGACTTTGTGCAGTTTTGCTTTGACAATCCCCGGTTGTCCTGAGCGAAAGCCCCCCCCCGGGTAGAAAACGGTGGGCAATGAATACGGGTGCCCATGTCCAAAGAATCCAAAGTTGCTCTCATTACCGGCATCACTGGTCAGGATGGTGCGTATCTTGCCGAACTTTTGCTCGACAAGGGATACATTGTCCATGGCATCAAGCGTCGTACCAGCCTATTCAATACCGACCGCATCGACCACCTTTACAAGGATCGGCACGAAAAGGGGGTTCGCTTTTTTTTACACCATGGTGATTTGACCGATTCTTCCAGTCTGATTCGCATCATGCAGCAGACGCGCCCCGATGAAATTTACAATCTGGCAGCGCAGAGCCATGTAGCCGTCAGCTTTGAGGAACCGGAGTACACCGCCAACTCCGATGCCCTGGGTGCGTTGCGCCTGCTTGAGGCGATCCGCATCCTCGGTTTGGAGGGGAATACCCGTTTTTATCAGGCTTCCACATCCGAACTTTACGGTATGGTCCAGGAAATTCCTCAGAAAGAGACCACCCCGTTTTATCCCCGTAGCCCCTATGCCGTGGCCAAGCTTTATGCCTATTGGATTACCGTCAACTATCGTGAAGCCTACGGGATTTACGCCTGCAACGGCATTTTGTTCAATCATGAAAGCCCGGTGCGTGGGGAGACATTTGTTACCCGCAAAATTACCCGAGCATTGGCTCGCATCCAGCTGGGGCTTCAGGATTGCCTTTATCTCGGCAACCTGGATGCCAAACGTGATTGGGGACACGCTAAAGATTATGTCGAGATGCAATGGTTGATGTTGCAGCAAAGCCAGCCCGAAGATTTTGTCATCGCCACGGGGGTGCAATACAGCGTGCGCGATTTTGTCAACGCCGCTGCCGGGGAATTGGGTATGACCATTCGTTGGCAAGGGCAGGGGATTGAAGAGCGGGGGTATTGGCAAACAGGGGCTGGCGAACGCCTTGTGGCTGCGGTGGATCCGCGTTATTTCCGTCCGACTGAGGTTGAAACGTTGCTTGGTGACCCATCCAAGGCAAAGGCCAAGCTGGGTTGGGTACCCAAAATAACGTTTCAAGAGCTTGTTAGCGAAATGGTTCGTGAAGATTTGAAATCGGCCAAGCGCGACGAGCTGATTAAAGACCACGGTTTCAAAGCTATGGATTATAACGAATAGCCACAATGGGAAGAAACGAGATTGCCGCCGGGATGGTCTGTGCGGGATAGGCAGGGCTGGGTGTGCGTGGTGCTTCCAAGTGGTCACGCAGGGGCTGTCCATGTCTGGCTGTGGCCTGGAGTTACCCGGGATACGATGCCCAAACGACCAATCCCCGCAATGCTGCCACCGGGGTCACTGAAAAGGGTGTTACTTTTTGGGTGGTGCGGGAGGTTGCGTACCACCCGATGCCGTACCTTTTGGGAGTTGCACCCCAGCCGCTTTCAGACAGGCACCCATGAAGGTTTTCGCGGCATCGCCCGTGAGTTTTTTGGCTTCGCTCTGTTTCATGCAAGCGATGGCGGCAGGAGGGACTTTGCCCGGGGTGTGCGTTCCCGCGGCAGGGGGCGTACCCGGGGCCGCCTCCGTAGCGGTGGCCAAGCTGACGAAACCCATGCAAGCAACCAGGGCGGCAACAGTCGAAAGTGTCCTTTCCATGATAAAGCTCCATAATAAGAGGTTTGATAAATTGGTTAAACCGTGTTCAATTTTAAAGAAATGTTACTGAATGACAAGGGGAGAATGATTGTCTTGCCGCTACGATAAGATGAAACATTGCGTTCGCCGGCATAGCGCTTACGAGATGGGGAAGTGGGGGCTGCAACTGGGTGGTCTTTCGCAGGGGCTGTCCGTGTTTGGCCGTGGCCTGGAGGAACTCCAGGCCACGATGCCCTAAGCACCAGCCCCCGCGATGATGCCACCGGGGTACCCTTTAAGAGGGTGTTACTTCTTGGGCGGAACGGGGGTTTGTGTACCAGCCGGGGCTTGGGGGAGCGGCGGGACTTGGATGCCAGCGGCTTTCAGGCAGGCGTCCATGAAGGCTTTTGCGGCATCGCCCGTGAGTTTTTTGGCTTCGCCCTGCTTCATGCAATCGATGGCAGCGGGTGGGAGTGCGCCTTGGGCGGGGGTGCCAGCGGGAGGAGTCGGGCCATGACCAGCCGGATGCGTGGCC
The DNA here is from genome assembly GCA_015228975.1 of Magnetococcales bacterium. Classification (GTDB taxonomy): domain Bacteria; phylum Pseudomonadota; class Magnetococcia; order Magnetococcales; family UBA8363; genus UBA8363. The sequence continues at coordinate 26,983 of JADGCN010000004.1, read as the reverse complement.
GGGGCCGGATCTGCAGCGGCGGCCAAGCCGACGAAACCAATGCAAGCAACCAGGGCGGCAACAGTCGAAAGTGTCTTTTTCATGATAAGGCTCCAATAAGGAAGTTTGTTATTCATAACGTTCATAATAGGAGAGAATTCTGAGCAATAAGAGCAAAGCGTCAATCCGCCCCTATAACCCCGGTGGTATTCCGACCCGGGCAAAGAATCCAATCTTGTTCTGAATTCCTCCCAACTTATCCAATGAGTCACGGACCAGTGGAAATAGTTTCAATTTTTTTTACTGCAAACAAAGAAATTGTTTAATATCAACGTGGTACAAGAATATATTGCGAATTTTTCTTTGCTGATGACAGGTCATTGCGGGTACTGTGATGGATAGGGAACAATCGACAAACCGATGGTCAATCGGTCACTTGTGCGTGTTGATACCAGGAGACTCCAGGGCCAGCTCCAGAGGCTTCGGGAAATTTTGGCGAATCCGTGGCTTGAAAAACTTTCCAAGTCGTGACCTATGAAGAAAAAAGATATTACCGCTTTGTTTACCTCATTCAGACAGGCCAATCCAGAACCACGAGGGGAATTGCGTTCGGAGACGCCTTTTCAACATTTGGTTGCAGTGGTCCTTTCGGCGCAATCCACGGATGTAGGGGTGAATCGAGTTACTTCGACCTTGTTTCGCCATGCCCCGACCGCTGCGGCCATGGTATCCCTGGGGGAGGAGGCGATTGCCGAACACATTCGGACCTTGGGATTGTTTCATGCCAAGGCCAGACATGTGTTTGGTTTGAGTCGTCTGTTACTCGAACGGCATCAAGGTGAGGTACCCGGGGAGAGGGCGGCTCTGGAAGCGTTGCCGGGTGTTGGTCGCAAAACGGCCAATGTGGTTTTGAATGTGTGTTTTGGTCAGCCGACGCTGGCGGTGGATACCCACGTTTTTCGTCTGGCCCGGCGTTTGGGATTGGCCAAAGGTAAAACCCCGGAGGCCGTGGAGAAGGAACTCCTGCACGGGATACCCGGGGAATTTTTGATGCACGCCCATCATTGGCTGATATTGCATGGACGTTATGTATGTACGGCCCGCAAACCCAAGTGTGATTCTTGCCTGATCGCCCAGTGGTGCCCAAGCGCGGGCCGTGTTTGAACGCAATGGTATGGTTCAGAAATGTTCAAACGCGTCATCCGTTCTCTGAGATCCCTCCAGGGTCAAGGCCATGTTACCACTTTTGGCCGTTTTTTCCGGGGGTGGCAATATTGGTGCGGACCGGGTTGCGGGTGGCACCTGTTTGGTTTTCTTTCTGGGCTTGGATACTGCAACGGAACTCGGTGTTCCAGACGCAAGTTTGAAGAAACTGACCGCAGTTTTCAATTCTTCCGCCTGAGCCGACAATTCTTCCGAGGTTGCCGCCATTTCTTCGGACGCCCCGGCATTATTTTGGATGACATGATCGAGTTGTTGGATGGCTTGATTAATTTGGACCGCCCCCGAATTTTGTTCACGGCTGGAAACGGCGATATCCTGAACCAGCTTGGCGGTTTGTTGAATACCGGGTACCAGAGTGGCCAGCATGACCCCGGCTTTTTCCGCTATTTGAACGCTTGAGGAGGAGAGGGCATTGATTTCTCCTGCGGCCAGTTGGCTGCGTTCGGCCAGTTTGCGCACTTCGGCAGCGACAACGGCAAATCCCTTGCCGTGTTCTCCGGCCCGGGCGGCTTCGATGGCGGCATTCAATGCCAACAGGTTGGTCTGACGGGAGATTTCTTCGATGATGGAGATTTTATTGGCAATTTCTTTCATTGCGGCCACGGCCTGGGATACCGCCTGGCCACTCTCCTGGGCATCGGTGGAGGCCTTCTGAGACATTTCTTCGGTTTTCAAGGCATTTTCGGTGTTGTTTTGAATGTTTCCAACCATTTCTTCCATGGCGGAAGAGGTTTCCTCGATGGCGGCGGCTTGTTGCACCGCCCCCTGCGACAGGCTTTGAGACGATTCGGACAATTCTCGGGAACCCGCTTCCACGGAGTTGGATGCCTGGGTGATTTTTTGCACCACCGTACTGATCCTGGAGATCATGTTGGTCACATCGCCCAGCATTTGCCCCAGTTCATCCTGGCGATCCACGACGATTTTGCGTGTCAGATCCCCTTCGGCGACTGAAGCGAAGATGGAACGACACATATTCAGGGGGACAGTGATGTTACGGGTGATGAACACGCCCAGGACGATGGAGAGAAGGGTGCCGAGAAGGATACCGATGATGGATTGTCGTTTTGACAGCTCCGCCATTTTCAGGGAGGCTTGTGAGGTTAAGGAAATGATTTCTTCCGTCTTCTTTTCCAATTTGGACATCATTTCGAACATTTGTTCACCGATTTTATCGGCATTATGATCGATTTCGGAACGCTTGTTCGTGACTTCGGCCCATTTTTTCAGTGTTTCCCTGAGGCCATTGACACTTTTTTGGAATTCGTTGTCATGGATGGCGTTGATTTGTTCGACGATGGCCAACAGTTTGGGATCGGTGACGGCAGCGATTTTCCCCTCATCGGTGATGGCACCGTTTTTCAGGGCACCGATCCATTGGTCGAATTCCTTCACGCTTTCCTGATATTTGCGTTCGATTTCCGCAGCCGCCCCTGTCTCATCCCCTCGGGACATTTGTTCGACGGCGATGCGGCTGTTGGCCAGTGTTGTTTTGATTTCCATGGCCATGTCGGCCCAGGTATTCTCGGTTGCAAGGATTTCCTTGGCGGATATCCCGGAGGCAACCCGTTGGTTGATGCGTTCTTTGACCTGTCCCTCGAATTGTACCGCCAGTTCGGAGACACGATCATAGCTTGAGGCCATTTGCTTCATGTTTTGCGTCCGTGCCGCATCCAATTGGAACAACTCCTGGGACAGCACGCGAATGGATTTCATAGCCGATTCAAAGCGGTCGCGGTGAAATTGAACGGCTTCGTTGATGATCTGGCGCATCGATTCATCCCGGGTGGCGTAATACGTTTCGTTGTCGACATTGCCCCCTTCGAGAATGGCCTTGGCCAGTCCATAGAACGTTGTTGAATATGTTTCATGTTCCCGCCACAGTTCATCCAGCTCTTCCGTTTTTCCCGCCGCCAAAAGTTCCATGATCATCTGCATGTCTCTGGCGACCATCAATTTCATTTCCAGCGCCCCATCCATGAGGGGGGTGGTTTTGGCGATTTCATCCTCTTTTTCAATCATGGTATTGATGTTCACAAAGTTCAGCGCACCAATGATGATCAAGACCGAAGTCACCAGGATAAAGGCACCCATCAGTTTGGTGCCGATCTTCCAATTTTTTATATGCATGGCATTTATTCCCGGTTGTGATGATTTTCGTAAATCTGGCTTTTTGACTTACGTATTCTGATAGAATATCGCTTTGCATTCATTTGCGAAAGCCTGTTGATCACCCACACCTTTGAAACCAAAAAAAAACGGACGCATCCTGTGTTGGCCCCGGTTTTGTATCAAAACGAACAAAAATGTATTAGAATAACGCTGGAGTCCTGTACAACGCCGTCCTTTGTTTCTGGGTTTTGGATTATGCCCATGCCTGTCGAGGAATCGAAGGTTACCGATCTACAGCTTGAGAATCGTCAGTTGCGGGAAACCGTTCAGGCGATGCGGGAGGCATTGGATCAGCTCACCCATGAGAAAAAAAAAGCGGTGCAGGAAACGGCGCATGCCCGGGAAGAGGAGGTGCAACTTCTCAAGTTGACTGCGGAGGCCCTGCGAGAAGAGTTGGACCGTCTGGCATACGAAAAACGTCAGGGGATTCAGGAAGTCCAGGCACAGTCAGCCAGCGACCAGCGCGATTTGCAGCAGGCGATTACCGTCTTGCGCGATCAGATGGAAAATTTAAATTTCGAGATGCAGAAGAGGGTCCAGGAGGCGCGGGCCGAAGGGCATCAGGAAATTGAGGTATTGAAACAAACGGTGCAAATGTTGCGGGATAAGGTGGATGAGGTTCAATTTGACAAGAACAAGGCGGTGCAGCAAGTCTTGTTGGAGGGGAAAAAAGAGGCGGTAGAGCTTCAGGAGACGGTGGGTGCCCTTCGGGTACAGATGGATGAATTGCAGCATCAAAAGGCCAGGAAGATTCAGGAGGTCCAGGCGCAATCCCGGCAGGAGATGGGGTATTTGGAACGATCGATAGTGGCCCTGAGGGATGAAATGGAGGCATTGCGCCAATCCTACGTGACCCAAATGGATGAGATGCAGCATGCGGCATTGAGCGAGCGACGGCATTTGGAAGAGATGATCGTGATTCTCAGGGGCAAACTGGAGCAGCAGGTCTGATATGACGACAAAAAAAGAATCGGGCAAATCCCAGTTGCTTCAAGCTGGTGACATGGCGCAAAAAATGTCGCAGTTGGAAATGCTGTTAAGCATATCCCGGCAGGTGGCCGCCAATGAAACCTTGGAGGAGATGCTCAAGACCATTGTGGAATTGACGACCGAACGCATCCATTCGGAACGGGGATCCATTTTTCTTAATGATGAGCGGACGGGGGAATTGTACACCCGTTATGCCCAGGGCCATGTCCGGCGGGAGATTCGCATCCTGAACAATCAAGGGATCGCCGGTCACGTATTCCAGGCGGGGCAGGGGGTGATCATACCCGATGCCTACCAGGACAGCCGTTTTGACCCATCCGTGGACAAAGAGACCGGATTTGTGACGCGGAGCATATTGTGTGCGCCGATTCGCTCCGCCAAAGGATCGGTGATTGGTGTGGTGCAAAGCTTAAACAAACGGGAGGGGACGTACGACGAGGAAGATCTGAAGCTGTTGGAGGCGATGACGCAGCAGGCGGCCATCATCCTGGAAAACGCCCAGCAGATTGAGCGGATGGAAATCACCCGCCGGCTGGAGATGGATTTTTTGGAGATGGTGTCGGACATCACCTCGGAAATCGAGATTGACAGCCTGCTGCAAAAGGTGATTCGCGAGGCGACCCGCCTGTTGCAGGCGGATCGTGGCACGTTGTTTCTCAACGATGAAAAAACCAACGAATTGTTTTCCCGAGTGGCGATGGGGGGATCGATTGGCGAAATCCGTCTGCCGAATCATGTTGGGATTGCCGGGGCGGTATTCACCTCCGGGGAGACCATCAACATACCGTATGCCTATGCCGATTTGCGTTTCAACCCCGCTTTTGACAAAAAAACCGGATATTTTACCCGCTCCATCATCTGCATCCCGGTGAGCAACAAAGAGGGGCGCACCATCGGTGTTACCCAGATGCTCAACAAGCGGGGTGGCGCTTTCACTCAGGAGGATGAATCGCGTCTCAAGGCGTTTACCGCGCAGGTGGCCATTGCCTTGGAAAATGCCAAATTGTTTGAAGATATCCAGCGGATGAAGAACTACAACGAAAGCGTGCTGGAAAGTATGACCAACGGGGTGATCACCATCAACGAGGATGGGGTGATTGCCACGGCCAATGCGGCGAGCCTGAAAATTTTACAGGTTGTGAGTGGCGATGTATTGAAAAAACCAGCCAAGGACTTTTTTGTCGGTAATATGTGGATTTTGGAAAAAGTGGAGCAAGTGGCCAAGGCGGGGCAGGAACAGGTGTTGATGGATGTGGAGATTGCCACGCCGAAGGGCAAGGTGTCGGCCAATTTGACCATTTTGCCCTTGGTGAGTGGCGACGGCAAACATTTGGGTACCTTGATCATGATCGAGGACATTTCCAGCGAGAAGCGGATGAAATCGACCATGTCGCGTTATATGGATCCAGGTCTGGCGGATCAGTTGCTGGGGGAAGAGGAGGATCTTCTGGGCGGCAAAAGCGTCCTGGCGACGGTATGCTTTACCGACATTCGTTCCTTTACCACCTTGTCGGAGGAGTTGGGGCCGCAGGGGACGGTTAAATTGTTGAATGAATATTTTACCCTCATGGTGGATTGCATCCAGGAAGAGGGGGGGATGTTGGACAAGTTTATTGGCGATGCCATGATGGCGGCTTTTGGCCTGCCGATACCCAAGGGGGATGATGAAGATCGGGCGACGCGGGCCGCCATTGCCATGATCAATGCCTTGAGTGGTTTCAATGCCAGACGGGCCAAAGAGGGGAAAATGCCGGTGCAGATGGGCATTGGCTTGAATACCGACACGGTGGTTTCCGGCAATATCGGTTCGCCCAAGCGCATGGACTACACCATGATTGGCGATGGCGTCAACCTGGCGGCCCGTCTGGAGAGCGCCTGCAAACAGTATTCGGCGCAAATCCTGATCAGTGAAAACACCTATAAAAAGTTACGCGGTACTTACCGTATTCGCGAGGTGGACAAGGTGATCGTCAAGGGCAAGACCAAACCGGTCAGCATCTTTGAGGTGTTGGACTACCATACGGACGAAACATTTCCCAATCTGATGGAGGCGGTCAATTATTTCAAGAACGGTTTCAACCACTATCAGGCGGGCCGGTTTGACAAGGCGATCCATGCCTTTCAGGAGACGTTGTCCCTGAATCCGGCGGATCAACTGTCCAATACCTACATCGACCGTTGTCAGGAGCTTTTACAACATCCCCCGGAAGTATGGGATGGGGTGTATGTGATGAAGACCAAATAGCCGTCTGGTGGTGGGATTGCGGCAAATAGTGCCGGTCCGGGGGCGAAGTGGCAACAATTGCCGGCTGCGGGTGTCTCATCCCGGCCGGGGACCCTGATGGGGAAATCTTTGAATAAAGACTTGAAACTGTTTATGAAAAGGTGATACGATCTTCTTGGGATCCGGTATGTTCCCGGGTTGCGATTGCGATTGTTTGTCTTCGGGTAATGTTTGCATGCTAGTTGCATGGGGGTGATTGACCAGGAACCATTGGCCGGGTATTTTTTCAGGCAGGCAGACCTGGACCATCATTAAAAAATTCCGCTCGGTTGGCACATGGGCTTGGGACGTTGTAACCCACCATGACGGCTTGAGCAGGGAGTGAGTCAGGGGAGAAAGAGAGAACGATTATGGCCATGATTGCGACCAACAGCATTGGATTACAACAATTGACGGGCAAGAGCGATACCGCCATCAAATCGATGAGCGATACGTTCAAACAACTTGCCGGCAGCTTGAAGGCGGGACACAACTTTGAAAACGCCGCCCTGGTCGCCATTGCCGACCGCTTCAGCGCCCAGGTGAAAGGGACCAATCTGGCCAGGGTTCAGGTCAATGATGGCATTGCCGTGACTCAGATTGCCGGCGATGCCTTGAACACAATCGCCGATGCCGTGCAACAGTTGCAGGGGTTGGCAACCCAGGGTGCCAACGCAACCTTGAACACTGCCGACCGGCAAGCCCTGCAACAGCAGGTTTCCGCCATTCAAGAAGAGATTCAAGCCACGATTACCGGTACGACATACAACGATCATGCCCTGTTGGCTTCCAATCAAGGATTGTCGTTCCAGGCCGGACCCAATGCCGGTAACGTCATCCAGGTTCCATTACAGGATTTGCGGGGCACCGTGCCCGCGATGGATCTTTCCACCCAGGGGGGAGCCGAGACCGCACTCCAGGCCGCCAGCGATGTCCTGAAACGGATCGGGGAGTTGCAGGGCAGTTTTGGTGCCAGTGAGCAACAATTGACCGCCGCTTCGGAAAATCTGTCGCAATCTTCGGAGATTCAAACAGTCACCGGAGGTCGTATCCTCAATGCCGATATGGCCGACAGGGCTTCCAACAGCATTGCCAATTCCATTCGCGTCCAGGCCGGGTTGGCGTTGCAACTCCAGGCCGAGAAACTTTCCGGCGCACGCGTCCAAAGCCTGCTCCAGTAGGCTACGCAATACTTCAATTCCCTATCGTTTCATTGAATTTGGTGTCTGCGATGCGGGGAGGGTGACAACCCTCCCCGTATTTGCGTTTTCGGCCTCTCCATTCGTCATGCATTCAATAATTGCCGAGTGGGGCAAATTATCCCTACCTTTATTGCTTTCTTTTCCCTTTTTGCCAGTACTCTGACGTAGATTGATTATTGATATCTGGATTTTATGTCGTAGTTTATTGAAACCATCAAATCAACTTATTGAAATTTCAGAAATTATCATGTTATCGATTCCATTGTTTGCGGGCGCGAGGGAGTATGTGGTGATTGGCATGAAGTTGGCAATTCCAATGTATATCACAGTTTACTCCTTGGATTAATGGATGACCAGGATCCCATTGTCAGTTTCCATGGATAGTGGATCGAAATGAATACTAAGGAATGGTCCCATGGGTATCAGCATATCGCGTTCTGCAAAACGGACATCACCGGTCAATCCCGCCTTGTTTGCCAGGCAACCCAGAGATCTTCAGGAAGAAATTGAAGATTACAAGCGTGAAACCGTACGCCTGTCACGGGTGTACGAACTGCATCGCAAGCTGGGGGAAACGTTGGATCTGGATTCCATGTTGGAGGCGTTTTCGCGCTGGCTGGCCCCGCGGATCGATCATGATCTGGTAGCCTATCGCCATGTGGGTCGTAAACGGATTCCCACGGCGTGTTCCTGCCATGGTCCGCATCGGCAACGATTGGTGGAGGCGGCCCAACGTCTTTTGGAAGACCCGCTGGATCGCGAGGCGGGGGATGGTGTTGAAGGTTTGGGGTTGGTGTTTCAACATTGGTCTTTGGACAAAAAAGGGCATGATCGTTTGTTGTTGATTCATCGCAACGCCTCAGCCTCGGGGCAGGGCGAGTTGGAAGAGTTGGAGACCATTTTGTCGGACTTGCGTGGTCCCTTGGAACGCGCCCTGGTGTATGAGGATTTGTACGAGCAGGCGCGCAAGGATGCCCTGACGGGATTGGTCAATCGGCGTGTTTTTACCGAGCGGGCCGAACAGGAGAGCATCCAGGCGGGTCGCTATGGGAAGCCGTTGGTATTGGCCTGCCTGGATTTGGACTATTTCAAGGAGATTAACGACAAACTGGGACATGGTGAGGGGGACGAGGTGTTGCGTCGGGTGTCCAAGACGTTTTCGTCCATGATTCGGGATGCCGATCTTTTGGCGCGTACGGGGGGGGATGAATTCGCCCTGATTTTGCCCAACACGCCGTTGGCCAATGCGTGTGGTCTCCTGGATCGGATTTGCGAGGCGGTGCGGGCGCTGAAGATTGGGGTCGGGGCATCGCAGCTTGGCGTCAGCATTGGTTTGGCCGAATGGGAAAAAGGGGATACCTTCACCAGTTGGTGGGAAAAGGCGGATGCGGCCCTTTATCGTGCCAAGGCCAAAGGGCGTTCCCGGGTTTCCACCTGAACCCGGGCTATGGATTGGCCACGACCACCCGATTTTTTTGCGCCTTCCAGGGGGCTCCGGCAGCAAGAAGCAATGGATAACATTGAATCCTACCATGAAGCCAGCAAACATGCCCCGGGTCGGTATGCCCCTGGACCGGGCTACCTGAATTGGGAGAATCAACCCGAACCGTTTCGCTGGTTTCATGGGGCGAAGGTGCATGACCTTCCACTGCGGCAATCTTTGCCCGATCCACTTTTTGAAGCCATGGGACAGGTGGGGGGAATCGCATCGCAGCCGCTCACCCTGGAGGCCCTGTCCCGGTTGTTGATGTATTCTTTGGGGCTGGCGGCCTGGAAGGAATACGAAGGTGTGCGTTGGTCGCTGCGCTGTCACCCCTCCAGTGGGAATCTGCATCCCATCGAAGGTTATGTGATTGCACCGGCTGTTCCCGGTTTGCCCCCAGGGGTCCACCACTACCTTTCCCGCGACCATGTTTTGGAAACCCGATGGATTCCGACCGCTCCCGACTTGTGGCATCGGTGTTTTCCAGCCGGGACTTTCTTGTTGGCTCTTTCCCTGATTCATTGGCGTGAAACGTGGAAATATGGTTTGCGCTCTTTTCGTTATTGTCAGCTTAATCTTGGGCATGCGTCTGCCGCGCTTTCTTATGCGGCGTCCTTTTTGGGATGGCGGGTGACCCTGCGCACGGATATGGGTGACGATGCGATGATCCGTCTGTTGGGTTTACAGCGACCGCTGGCTCCTGAGCCGGAACATCCGGGCCTGTTGCTCGCCATTTCCCCGGCGGGGGATGGTGCGGATATGACGCACGAGAACCTGGCATCCCTGGTCGCGTTGGCGGAATCGGGGGAGTTTCAGGGGCATCCCAATTCTTTGGGTCATTTGCCGGCCCAGCCCTGGCCAGGGGTGGAAGAGGCGGCCCGATATTGCCACAAGGGGCCGACACCATCTGTGACGATGTCCCGTGACCAGCCCGTTGTTCCGCCATTGGTGCCGGCGCCAACGCGGCAAACGGCAACGGAGTTGATTCGTGCCCGGCGGAGTGCCCAGCGCTACGATGGAAAATCCGTTCTTTCGTTGGACAGCTTTTTCCGTATGCTGGATCGTCTGTTACCGCGCCGGGATATCCCCCCATGGAGCTTGTTGCCCGGGGAGCCCTTGGTGCATCCCGTGGTATTGGTCCATCGGGTTCGTGAGATGCAGCCCGGTGTTTACCTGTTGGCGCGGTCCACAAGTGCCGTGCCAGGTTTGCGAGAGACCCTTGATCCCTCTTTTCTTTGGCGCGTTCCGGCCCATACCCCTTCCCACCTCCCATTGTTTTTGTTGCGTCCCGGTGATTGCCGCGCTGAGGCATTTCATATTTCCTGTCAACAGGACATTGCTGCCGATGGTGCCTTTTCCCTGGGGATGCTTGCCAATTTTTCCACGGGATTGGCGGAGGGCGCATGGGGGTATCGCGCCCTCCATTGGGAGGCTGGCATCCTGGGACAGGTCCTGTATTTGGCAGCCGAGGCGGAAGGTATCCGGGGAACGGGCATTGGCTGTTTTTTCGATGATCTTTTTCACCAATGGATGGGTTTGAGGAATCATGGATTTCAGACCGTTTACCACTTCACCGTTGGCGTTGCCATGGCCGACCGGCGCTTGACCACATTGCATCCGTATGGACATATCGGGAATCGCCAATGACCTGCACAGGGGGGATGGGGGTGTTTGGCATCGTCACCTGGCGGACGTTTCTTTGCCGGTCTGGATTGCGATAACCTATCGTATGGTGTCCACGATTGGTTGCCGACTGGAGTGTTCGGGCTTGATGTTTGGCCTTGATTCCCGTAAGTTAACCGGGCGTTTGTTTTTTTCAATGGTCGGAACACGCTCGGAGAGGACGTTCATGAACGATGGCAGCCTAAACCCACATTCCCATGCCTCGTTTGGGAGGGCCGTTGGTCAGCCCGATCTGGACGCCCTGCTATCCCAACTTGAAATGCGTTGGGGCAGGGTGGCAAAGCATATTGTCGATCTTGAAGAAGAAAATTCCTTCTTGCAGGATCGGTTGCGCGAGTTGGAAGAACAATTGGGTGAACTGGACAGGCAGCTCCAGGAGGCGAAACAACGCGTTTGAGGTGTTGTGACCGCTCGGTCCTGTTTTTCCAGGGTGGCAAAAAACTATTTTTTGGAATGCGGACAGATACAACCTAAGGAGAAGGGAGTCAGGGGCATCATGTTGAGTGTGAATGAATATTTTGATGGCAAGGTCAAATCGATCGGTTTTCAAACGGCAACGCTGCGGGCAACCGTGGGTGTGATGATGCCCGGTGAATACGAATTCGGTACGTCGCAAAAAGAGACCATGACCGTTGTCAGCGGTGCCTTGACGGTCAAGTTGCCGGGGCAAGAGACGTGGCAGACCTATGCGCACAATCAATCTTTCCAAGTGGCCGCCCAGCAAAAATTTCAACTGCGCGTTGAAGTCGATACCGCCTATCTTTGCACGTATGAGTGATTCCATTCCTGACGTTTCGAGAGCAATCCCCCGTGGCGGCACGATGACGGCCAATGCCCTGTAATCAGGGCATTGGCAACGAATAGGAAAAAAATGGCTTGACTGGTGTACGAACGTTCTCTAGATTGGACCTGCAGACCGTTCTTCAACCCAGGTGCGTGCCATGTCCCCCATCAATCGTGACAGCGACCATTTAAACACCCTCCGAGATTATTACGCCAAACATCGGGCATTGCCGTCCTACGCCCGTTTGGGTTCGGTCATGGGGTTCAGCGCCAAATCGGCGATTTTGAAGTTGCTGCGCCGCCTGGAAGAGGCGGGCTATATCCGGCGTACACCGGATGGGGAATGGTCGCCAACCAACCGTTTTTTCGAGCGTCCGCTGACAGATGCCGCTGTGTTGGCAGGATTCCCGGACACGGTTTTGGACACAACCGACAATCCCGTTTTGATCGATTCCATGCTTGTCAAGACGCCCTCCTGCACCGTATTGCTGCCGGTCAAGGGGAATTCCATGCAGGGGGCCGGTATCCACGAGGGTGATTGGGTGGTTGTGGAACGGTGTTCGACCGCTGCCGATGGCACGCTGGTCGTAGCCGAGGTTGATGGGGAATTCACGCTCAAAACCTTGGTGCATGAAGGCGATTCCTGGACGTTACACCCGGCCAATCCCGGCTATCCGATCCTGCGTCCCAAACAAAGCCTGACCATTTTTGGCGTTGTGGTTGGCCTGATACGGCAGTACGGGGGGGCCCGATGAGTACCTTTTCCACACGCCCATGTGTCACGACCGTGCCCTTGTTGTGCGCTCCGGTGGCGGCGGGTTTTCCATCGCCAGCCCAGGATGAGGTCACGGAACAACTGAATCTGGAACATCTTCTGATCGAACACCCCGAAGCCACCTTTTTTTGGCGCGTAGCGGGATGCTCCATGGAGGGGATGGGGATCCACGATGGTGATTTGTTGGTTGTGGACCGTGCCGTTGTCCCGCGTCAGGGACACATCGTCGTTGCGGCACTCGACGGCGGATTTGTGGTGAAGCAGATCGTACACCGACAAAAATCGCTGATTTTGCGTTCCGCCCACCCCGATTATCCGGAAATTCGCGTGGCGGAAGGGCAAGAATTGGTCATTTGGGGAGTGGTCACATGGTCGGTACATCGGGTGGCGGGCAAAACATTGCGTTGATTGACGCCAATAATTTTTATGTCTCCTGCGAACGGGTGTTCAATCCAGGCTTGTGGCAAAGGCCGGTCGTGGTTTTGTCCAACAATGATGGTTGCGCTGTTGCCCGATCCAATGAAGTCAAGGCTTTGGGCGTCAAAATGGGGGAACCCTGGTTTCGCCTGCGCACCCTGGCGCGCCAACACGGCATTATTGCGCTCTCCAGCAATTATGCCCTCTATGCCGACATGTCGCAGCGTATGATGACGTTGTTGGGGCGTTTCAGTCCACGTCAGGAAATTTATTCCATAGACGAATGTTTTCTGGCCCTGGACATTCATGACAATGTCACGCAGGTGGGGCAGACCATACGCCAGGAGGTGGCCAATTGGCTGGGATTGCCTGTGGGCGTTGGCATTGCGGCAACCAAAACCTTGGCCAAACTGGCGAATCATTGTGCCAAGAAACGACCGGTGTATGCCGGGGTTTGCAACTTTAACACCATGGACATGGATGATTTGGAGCATCTGATGTCCCAGATTGACGTGGCGGAGGTTTGGGGCGTTGGGGCACGGGGAAGCGAACGATTACACGCCATGGGTGTGACGAACGTCCTGGCGTTGCGTCGGGCGGATGTGCATCGGTTGCGCAAACGTTTTTCGGTCGTCATGGGGCGTATCATCCTTGAGTTGAATGGTATTTCCTGTCTCTCCCTGGAGACGGTCACGCCGCCGCGCAAACAGATTCAATCGTCGCGTTCTTTTGCCGTACCCGTGTATGAACCCCAGGAATTGGCTGAGGCGTTATTGACCTTCATGCGTCGGGGTGTGCGCCGGTTGCGGCAACAAGGATTGCTCGCGGGGGCGATGCATCTTTTTATCCAGACCAACCCGTTTCGTGAGCGCGAGCCACACTATTGTCAGGGGGTGACATTGCCCCTGCCGAGTCCCACTGATGATGAATTGCAACTCGCCCGGCTTGTCAGGCAAGGCTTGGACAGGATCTATCGGGCCGGTTATGCCTATCACAGGGCGGGAATCCTGTTGACGGCGTTGGAACGGGCGACGGGTCAACAGGATGATTTGTTCGCCGATCCCGTGGCCAGGCAGAAGAACAAAGCTTTGATGGACACCTTGGATACCCTGCGCCAACGCTTTGGTCGCGACATCATCCATGTGGCGGGCGAAGGTGTTTGTCACCGTTGGGCCGGCAAATCCGCCAACCGTTCGCCCCGATACACGACCAACTGGAAGGAATTGCCCGTGGTGCAAGCCGGGTAGGTGCTGGATGATGCGTAATAGGACCCACTGACGCTGGCATCGATCCCTCTGCCATTGATTCATTCTCTACCATTTCATGAATGAATATTCATACTTTTCTTTTTCTGCATAATTACCCCTTCTCTATGCTTCAGAACACACTTTGCTATTGAAATGGTCGCCATATGCGCGTAGACTTCTTGTCAAGGGATGAAATGCACGTGGCAAATAAAATGTCAGGAAAGCGAGTATAACATTATGAAACAGACAGTTACATTATGATACTTTCGGCATGCCAGCGCTCGGCTACGGTGTACCTGCGGCAATTTTCAAGTTTGTTATCCCGTTGTCCGATAAGAACTGACCCCTGTCATGCCACAGGAATGAGTATCTGTCTGTACGGATTTTTGTTTTTTCAGTTTATCCCTAACAGCATAGCTGGCAAGGCCATTGCGATTGTTTCTGGCAGATGTCTGTTGTGTTTTCAAAGGTGCGGGAGAAGTCCCATGAACGGCCCTATGTTGATCGCGAGTGAGGGTGCAACTTCCAAGGGTTCCGGGGGGGGGAAGGTGGCTCTGGAAGAGCTGACCTTCGAACAGCTACGAGAACTCGAAGAAAAACGTCGGCAGGAGGAAAAGGCGCGCATTCAGGCTGAAGTGGAAAAAATTCGCCAAGTTCGCGAGCAGGAAGGAGCCAAGGGCAAACCCAAGAAACCGGTTGAAAAGATTCGCCTGGGGGAAGCCCCGGTGGTCGTCGAGGAAAGAAAACCGGGGTTGCCGGAACGCATTCAAAAACTGCCCAAAGATCACCCGGAACGCATTTTATTTGAGAAGGGATTCAAGGAACGTGCGCATACGGAATGGCGTAAAGCGGCACGCAGGAAACGCGGTTGCATGAGCGGGGTCGATAATTTTTTGATTGGTGAAATCTTGATCTTCATCCTGGCTGTCGGGGCGTTGTACTATGGCATCTTCCAATATGCCAACATGCTGGAGGATACCCGCAACTCGGTGCTGCACACCCTGAAACAAAAACACTATACCTTGAGCGATCCCAAAATAGCGGCCGATTTCGCCCACCTGCACGGCATCAGTTGGTTGCCCGAGTTGCACCGGTTGGATGGCATCGCCAAGTCGTTGCCGTTTAATCTGGGTACCTTGGATGAAAATCCAGAAGAGGGAACCTATCTCGACTACATCAAACGCCACAACAAGCCGTTTGACGAAAATGAGGCCATGGCGTGGCGTATCCGCGAGGTGCGCAATCCGAAAAAAGCCAGAGGGCAGCAGGAGTGATGCCCCTGATCCACAAGGCGGTTGCTGATTGGTGACATCGTACGTTTACCTGGGGTGTGACGTTGGGGTAATGTGTCGCGAGGATACTTTCGTGCTTCCCAGGACGCGACAACCGGGCCGGTGGTGCCGTGATCAGCATGCAAAATTGCAGAGCAAAAAAAAATTCGGGATTCACCCTGATGGAAGTGATCATGGTCGTCGTCGTACTCGGCATCCTGGCTGCCATGGCCTTGCCGCGTTTTGGCACGATCACTCCGACCGCCGCCGATGCCAATGCCAAGGCGATTGCCGGTGCCCTGGGGGTGGCGGCAGCCAATTATAACGCGAATTGTTCCGTGGGCGTGGGCTCCTGCACAACACTGACCTGCACCACGGCCATGGCCTTGTTGAGTGGCATTACCGTGTCGGATTATACCGTCGGCGGATCCCCCGCCTCCGGGTGTACGGTGATGCATATCAAGGGTTCGACAACCTATACCTCCGCAACACTTCTCCCCTGATGATCACTGTCCACACCTTTCCCATTGTGAGCCCCTTGTGTTTTCGACGGTCCAAAAGGCGTCTGGAGGGTGGGTTTACGCTCATGGAGGTGATCATGGTCATCCTGGTGATTGGCATCCTGGCCAGTTCCGTGACCGGATTGGTTCCAGATCAAGTGGCACGGGCTTCCTATACCCGGAGTTTGGCCAGCGACATTCGTCGGGCCCAGGCCCTTGCCATGAGCCGGGGAGGAGGGTTCCGAATCCTTTCCACGTCCAGCAATACCTACGAAATACGCGACGCCACCGGGGCTGCGGTGGCCGGTTCCCAGGTCACCTTGACCGACATGGTCGTCTCCAGCTTCAACATACTCTTTGATCGGTTCGGAACCCCCACGTCGGGTGCCGCTACGATCACGCTCACCGATGCCTTTGGCAGCAACACGGTGTCGGTCAGTCTCAATACGGGCGCTGTGAGTTAGCCTTCATGGTCCCTCTGCGCAACGATGCCGCCCGAGGCTTTACCTTCATCGAGGTCCTGGTGGCCATCGTGGGCATCGGCATGGTGGTGAGTGGTTTGACCGCTACCCTGGCAGCCGCCTTGAAAGATACCAGTGTCATTCGCGAGGCCAATCAGGCAACCTTCGTTGCCCAGGCCACCATGGAAGATATCGTCGCCAGTCGCCGGATCAATTACAATGCCATCACCACAACGTTTGCCGACGTCACCGTGGGCAGCAATACGTTTACCCGCGGGGTGACCCTCAGTGCCCTGGTGGCTGGTGATAACGGTTGCCCCACAGCCGCTGCCGCAGGGTGCCAGATGGTCGCCATCGTGGTAACCGGCCCGGCGGGTGGGGTGGCCCGGGCCACTATGATTTTTTCTCCCTATGATCAAGGCCCGCCATTCTGAATGATGGCCCATGGGGTCTGAACAGCAAATAATCACCATAACCCCGAATCATGCAGCCAGCGCAGTCTTTGATGAAATTTTGATCTTTCCTGCCGCACTTTTAAACCAAATTTAATACTTTCCTTTCTATCATGGGCGTCATGACCGCTACGCACCATGGAGATCGTGTTATGGAACCCTTGCCGCATGTACTCGCGGTTCATTTCTTACTGCCGTTGACCAAGCCCATCCTCATCATCGTCACTTTGCGAGTGCAGTGATGTCGTTACTTCGTATCATTCCCATCATTGGGCTGTCGAAGGCGTTCTTCGTCTTCGTTGATCTGGGGACGGTACTGTTTCCACCGGAGCAATTCTCATGAGCAAAAAAAACGAATATGTAGCCGGGTTGGTACTGGCGGCACTGCTGGCGGCATCATGGCCCATGGCCTACTTGTTGGACCGTTGGACAATGGGAGCCCTGTCCCATTGGGGGACATCCGTGTTTTGGAAACGAGGGGGTGAATTGGACGGGGGGCGGGAAGAGTGTACCTGTCGGAGTAAACCCATCAAGGCTTTTCGTATGGGACTGCACCAGGATCAACCTCTTTTTCCCAGAAATATCGTACCATGAGTACGATTCGGCTATCCGCACGCCGTCTTATTTTGGCGCTCAGGGGGGAAATCGACCCGGTTGCAGACGCTCAGGACACATTGGGATTCGGTTCATCCGGGGCGATCGTCACACCTTCATCAAGGACGTTGGAAGAAACATTTTGCTTATCGAGCCGGACCAGGCGATTCACGAGGATTTCAATCAAACAATCCTTGATTTTAATTTGTAAATGCATGGGGAGTTCTTCCATATATTGATTCCTGAGTACGAAACAAACCGTTTCATCGGTAGCGATGACATTGGATGTTCGTTGTGTTTTCAGAAGAAAGGAAATCTCTCCGAAGACATCACCCGGCTTGATCGTGTTGAGAGTTTTTTCAGGGGTATCATTCTTGGTGACCCGTGCGGAGCCCCGGAGCATGACAAACAATGAATTTTGATCCTTATCATTTTCACGTATAATAGTATCACCATCTCGGAATCTTGCCAGAAAATACGTCATGCTTAACAGCAATCTTTTTTCCGTATCCGTAAACTTGCTGAAGAATGCGATCTTATTGAGAATAGAAAACAAATTTTTGTTCATCGTTAACCTCGGATCATGATGAGACACTATCATAATTTAAATAAATCAAACCATCCTGTCATGATACCATGAATTTGCCCCTTGACATGTCAAATACGGGTTCCCCCCAGCCAAGCCGCCAGTACCCGGGGTGCCGATGGAAAATACCAATGAACGTAGGAGGCGCGTACATTGGCCAAACGCAGGCCCGGATCACCCCGATTCAGGGAAAACGCCGGCGGCAGCGGGGATGCTTCCCGAATGGAATGGTGAAATTCATGGCCGCGCATCCCGGAATCCTCTTGCCGATATCCCAAACCCGCCAAACGGGATGTCATGATACTTTGCATAGGCAAAAGTCCTGCCATAGGCCAGGAGCGACCCGCCAAATCCACCAAATATTCTCCCAAAGCCATCATGCCGCCACATTCGGCCAGTATGCACGTTCCGTTTTGCCCCAATCGCGTTAGTTGTTGCAATGTCCGACTTTGCGACAATTTTTCGGCATGCAGCTCGGGATATCCCCCGGGGAGCCAGATGGCGCTACAGGCGTCAGGAATCGCATTACCCGCCAGGGGTGAAAAAAAATGAACCGTTGCCCCCATCTGCACCAAGCATTCCAGATTGGCGGTATAGATGAAGCTGAACGCCGCATCCCGCGCCACAGCGATGGTTTTGCCCTGCAATAAAGGTTCGACACGCAACGAAAGGTCTGGTTCCCTGGCGGGAGTGGGTTGAAACAGGTGGGTAAAACGTTCTTGATCCAGATGCAGGGCAGCGGCAAGTTGTTCCCATGGGGGGGAGGATGTTTCCCCGGGCAGTGTCAATCCCAAGTGTCGTTCTTCCAAGGTCAAATGCTCATGGCGTCCCATCCATCCCAACAGGGGTGGCGCATGATTGTCGTCGAGCAATGCCGACAAACGTTGGGCATGTTGGGCGGAGCCAACCTGGTTGGCCAATATCCCGGCGATGGTGAATCCTTGCGCGGCGGCGGCGAAACCTTGTACCAAGGGCACCAGGGAGCCCGCCATGCCGCGTACATTCACCACCAAAAGCACGGGCAGACCCAACACCCTTGCCAGATCGGCGGTTGACCCCGTCCCCCCGACACCACTTTTGCCATCATACAATCCCATCACCCCTTCCACCACCCCCAGGGCATGACCTTTTTTTTGCTGGTAGAGGGTACGACAGGCTTCGTTTCCCAGCATGAAGGTATCGAGATTATAGGATGGTCGCCGACTGACCTCCTGGTGCCAGGCACCATCGAGATAATCGGGACCCGCCTTGAAAGGCGCTACGGGAATGTTTCTTTTCGCCAGATGCGCCATGAGGGCCAACGTCATGGTCGTTTTGCCCGAACGGGACTGGGTAGCGGCCAGGATGACACCTGAGGAAACACCCATGGAAGCAATCGCCTTTGTTTGATTATTTTTCAAATTTTATGAATTTGTGTCAGGTCCCGTACCGCCCCCCGGGCTGCGGAGGTCGTCAACGCGGCATAGGCCTGCAACGCCTGGGAAACCACCCGATTGCGACCGACCGGGGCGAAACGGTTCATGGCGCGACGACGTTCTTCCAGGATCTGATCGGAAACGGCAACCTGGATGGAGCGCTGGCGAATATCGATCGTGATCCGATCACCCTCTTCGATCAAGGCAATGGCACCACCTTCCGCCGCTTCCGGGGAGATGTGTCCGATGGACAAACCCGATGTGCCACCCGAAAAGCGACCATCCGTGATCAAGGCGCACGCCTTGCCCAGGTTTTTCGATTTGATGTAGCTCGTTGGGTATAACATTTCCTGCATCCCGGGTCCTCCCTTGGGTCCTTCGTAACGAATGACCACGCAATCGCCTGCCTGGATGCGATCATTCAGGATCGCCTCGCACGCCTCTTCCTGGCTGGAAAATACCCGGGCCGGGCCGGCAAATGTCCAGATGGAGGCATCGACCCCGGCGGTTTTGACGATACAGCCGTCCCGGGCAATATTGCCGTACAGCACGGCCAAGCCACCATCGGGGCTGTAGGCATGGTCGAAACAGCGGATGCAGCCGGATGTACGATCCACATCGAGGCTTTGCCAACGTTTGTCCTGGCTGAAAGGTTCGATGGTTGGAATGCCGCCCGGGGCGGCCAGGTAGCGGTTACGGGCGGCTTCGGAGGTTTGCGCGCCAAGGATATCTTCCCGATCGATGGCCTGTCCCAGGGAAGCGGCATGGATCACCGGGGTATCACGCTGGATCAATCCGGCCCGATCCAATTCCCCCAGGATGGCGAACACCCCACCGGCCCGGTGGACATCTTCCATGTGGTAGCGATCGGTGGAGGGGGCCACTTTACACAGGCACGGTACCTGGCGCGACAGCCGGTCGATATCGGTCATGGTGAACGGCACCCGGGCTTCAGAGGCTGCCGCCAATAGATGCAAGACGGTATTGGTGGATCCCCCCATGGCGATATCCAGGGTCATGGCGTTTTCAAAGGCTTTTTGCCCGGCAATGCTGCGGGGCAGAACCGTTGTATCGTTTTCCAGGTAATAGCGCCGGGTCAGCTCGACGATGAGTCTGCCCGCTTCCAAAAACATGTTTTTCCGATCCGCATGGGTTGCCACCAGCGAACCATTGCCGGGTAACGCCAAACCCAGGGCTTCCATGAGGCAGTTCATGGAATTGGCGGTGAA
The DNA here is from genome assembly GCA_015228975.1 of Magnetococcales bacterium. Lineage (GTDB taxonomy): Bacteria > Pseudomonadota > Magnetococcia > Magnetococcales > UBA8363 > UBA8363. Next base: position 6,257 of record JADGCN010000004.1, on the reverse strand, counting down.
CAATCCCGAGCAGGAGCCGCAGGTGGGACAGGCGGATCGTTCCATGGTGGCCAGTTCCTGTTCGGCGACCTGGTTGTTGCCGGCGGCGATCATCGGGTCGATCAAATCCAGTTTGCGTAGCACTTGGCCATCCGTGACCATTTTGCCCGCTTCCATGGGGCCTCCCGAAACGAACACGGCGGGAATATTCAAGCGCAGCACCGCCATGAGCATGCCGGGGGTGATTTTATCGCAGTTGGAGATGCACACCAGGGCATCGGCGGTATGGGCGTTCACCATGTATTCGACGCTGTCGGCGATGAGGTCGCGGGATGGCAGGGAATACAGCATGCCGCCATGTCCCATGGCGATTCCGTCGTCAATGGCGATGGTGTTGAATTCTTTGGCGACGGCGCCGTTGGCTTCGATCTGGCTGGCCACCAAGCGTCCCAGATCGCGCAGATGGACGTGACCCGGGACGAATTGTGTAAACGAATTGGCAACGGCAATGATGGGTTTGCCAAAATCACCATCCGTCATCCCGGTGGCACGCCACAAGGCGCGTGCCCCCGCCATGTTGCGGCCATGGGTGGAAGTGCGGGATTTTAAAGCGGGCATGGCGTTCTCCTGTGGGCTTGAAACAGCGCGATGTGGTATCCTTGGCCTGGAGGGCGTGAACTGGATCATTGGTATCCCGTGCGACCTAGTATCGGGATGGTGTATCGTAACTGTCTCGTTTTCAAGGAATGGAAGAATCATGACGCTTTTTTTGGAAATTCACCCCACCGACCCGCAACCCCGACTGATTCAGCAGGCGGCGGGTATTATCAAGGGTGGTGGTATTATGGTCTTTCCCACCGATACCACCTACGGTTTGGGGTGTGCCTTGGACAACCGCAAGGGGATGGAAAGAATCATTCGCCTCAAACAATTGCCACCGAACCATCAATTTTCCATCCTGTGCCCCGATTTGGCGAATATTTCCCGTTATGCCCGGGTGGGCAACCAAACCTACCGTATCTTGCGCAAATTTCTTCCTGGTCCCTATACCTTCGTCCTGGAGGCAACACGGGATGTACCGAAAAACATCCTGCCGAAACGCAAAACCATCGGTTTGCGTATTCCCGATCATCCCATCTGTCTGCACCTGCTCCAGGCTGTCGACGTGCCGCTGGTATCCACCTCACTCAGGCTTCCCGGACACGAAGGTATTCTTTATCATCCTGATGACATCAAAGAACTTTTAAAAGATAAAGTCGACCTGATGGTCAGCAGTGGTGTTTTGCCCGAGGTTCCTTCAACCGTGGTGGACCTGACCGAAAGTGTGCCGCAAATTTTGCGCAAGGGGGCGGGGCCGGTCGAAGCTTTTCTCTAACCTGTTTTTCTCGTCACTTTCCCATCCGGTCATTTGATGGATGATCTGGACACGGGCCCTGGGAGATGAGAAATGAAGAAGGTTGTTGTATTGTTTGTTTTATTGGGCACATGGATCGGTGGAGCCGCCTCCATGGCCTTGAATGTATTGTTTTCCTACGGTTCAGATGGGCCAGCAAGACGCATGAAATCCTTGCCACGAGACTCTTCCTGTATCCAGTGGTCCTGCTCGTCGGCTTAATTCCTGCGTGCGTTACGGCTCTGCTTTACTGGCTGATATTACGTAGCAAGACGCAAGGAAATGTCTCTCCTGGAGAAAGAGCCACCCTTGGTTTTGTCCTTGGATTCACGGTTACCAGTTTTCCATTTATCCTTTCCGCACCATTCAAACTTGAGGATGGAATGGTTTATCTGAATTTTGCCCTGTCTGGTGGCGTGGCATCATCCGTTTGTGCATTATGTATTTCAGAGGCATTCTACAATAAATTATTTCCCCAGCCACGTACTGTGTTACCTGGTGGCGCAGAAAGAAGGTGCTGGTCAGGTACCCGGAAGATTGCAACAGGAATTGTTATTATTTTCGATATTTTTTTCAGATTTCTATTATGACCTCCTCTTTCCGCAACGTCGCCTCTCAACGGACTGTAAACAAACCTGATGGTTTGCATACCATCTTAGTTATCTGTTGGCCCCGCAATCAGGTCTGTGGATAAAACGCACATAAAAAGCAATATAAAACAACATATTCATTATGGTTGTGGTGTATTGTCAGCCTGTTGATCGAGTAACACCGTTGCATCGTTGCGGAACTGTTGGTACCTTGGGCTGAACAGTATCTTGAAATAAATGTGGGCTCTGGCGCTTACAGAATTTTTTCTAACCGTGAAAAATTTTGGAGTGTGTTGTCATGTTTAGAAAAAGTATCAAACTGAAATTCCTTGTTCCAATCATGCTGCTCTTTGTTGTTGGGCTCACATTGATCGGGGGGATTGCGTTTAAAATTACTGAAGAGACGATAGTTGATAACGCTGTCATCTCCATGAAAAAGGAGGTGGGCGCTGTCTTTGATAAGGCCAATTTATTCCATGATAAAGCCAAAAGCGATTTGCTTCTTGCAATAGAGCATGAAGCGTTCAAAGAATATTTTATGCTTGATGATGTCAAAAGTGGTAACAAGTATGAAGAAATAGAGGTTGAAAAAGAGGGCAAGAAAGAAAAGAAAAACATTATACAGTTTTCCCCGCGACAACGGGAACTGAAGGATATGATTGATCGATGGACCATGTCACTCCAGAAAAGATTTCCTATTGTCGAGACTTGCGTTATAGACAAAATGGGGCAGGAACACAGTCGGTTATCCAATGGTGTCATAGCTCCGGATGAAGATTTTTCCAGCGAGGAAAACGAAGCGCCGTTTTTTGAACCAACGTTTCAGTTGAACGCTGGCGAAGTTCATGTGCAATATCCGTACATGTCGGCCGATGCCCATATGTGGGTGTTTTCATATACAACACCGATCATGCTTCCCGATGGTTCCAAGCCCGCGTTTTACCATTATGAATTGCCGGTTTCATTGTTCCAGGGCATTGTAACAGATGTCACTGCGGCCAAAGAACAGAAAGATGTTAAAGAAAGCCGGGTTGAGAAACAGGGTCAAGGAAGCCGAATATTTATCCTGGATCCCACAGGACTGGTTGTCGCCGACAGTCAAGAAAAATTCAATTTTGACTTAAAACCCGGCGCTGATCCCGAGGCAAAACATAACTTGGTGGATTATGTGCCCTCAGTGGACAAAATTACCGCGAACCCATCCTTTCTGGCACTGGCCGAAAAGATGAAAAGTGGAGAAACCGGTGTTGGAACCACCCGGATTGATGGTGAAAAATATTTCATGGTGTATCGTCCTTTGCCTTCATTTGGATGGAGTGTTGCCGAATTGAAACCTTATTCGGCGTTGCTTGAAGGTGAGCGCTCCTTAACCGGCATTCTCACCAGCATCGTGACCACTGCCTTGATCATCCTTGTTATTTCGTTTGTGGTCGTGTGGTATCTCGCGCAGCACATTGTCGGGCCGATGACGTTATGCAGGGATGATATCATTCAGGTGGCACAAGGCAATCTGGCGGTGCGTTGTTCTCTCAACCGTGTGGACGAAATTGGCCAATGGTGCGATAGTTTGAATCAAATGACGGCAAAATTTCGTGAAATCGTGCAGATGGTGTTCGAATCTTCCAGAAACGTTGCGCTCGGAGGGGCGCAGGTGGCCCAGGCTGCCCAGGAAGTCTCTTCAAGTGCCATACAACAGGCGGCTTCGGTTGAGGAAATTTCTTCCGCCATGGAAGAGATGATCGCCAATATTCAGAAAAATACCGAAAATGCAAAGGAGACGGAAAAAGCTATCAGGAAGACCGCCCAGGATTCGGAAACTGGAGGCCAGGTCGTGCAGGAATCAGTCGTGGCCATGCGCGAAATAGTCAAGCGGATTTCAATCATTGGGGAAATTGCCCGTCAAACCAATCTTCTGGCTTTGAATGCGGCCATAGAAGCGGCACGCGCAGGAGAACACGGCAAAGGGTTTGCTGTCGTGGCGGGAGAAGTTCGCAAGTTGGCCGAGCGTAGTCAAATTGCAGCAACGGAAATTGGCCAACTTTCACAAACCGGTATCGATGTGGCTACCCGTGCCGGTACCATCATGCAGGAATTGGTCCCGGAAGTGAAAAAAGTTTCTGGATTCATCATAGAAATTGCCAATGCAAGCAAGGAACAGAGTGATACTTCGGACCAGATAAACAGTGCAATTCACACCTTGGATGGAATCATCCAAAAATATGCGGGTTCGTCTGAAGAATTATCGGCCAATGCTGACGAATTGGTCGAAAACGCCGAACGGTTGAGTCAGGGTGTGGCGTTTTTTCGCCTTGGGTGAGATGGGATAGCCCCGCAGCCGCCAGATGCAACGCCGTTTTGATGCCATAACCGACTGGGCTTGTGACAAGGATTGCCAGAGCTGAAGCGGTCATCCCCGGGGGTTCCCTTCTTCCCGGGTGTATGGCACCATGGGAATGCCGTCCATACTTGTTGGCATTCGAGGACGTTTTCATGACTGATCCCAGCCATCCAATTCAATCGACAGAGTATGACTCGCCGTGGAAAGAGATCTTGAGGGCATACTTCAAGGATTTTTTGGCATTTTTTCTACCCGAGGCGCATGATGGCATTGATTGGCAGCGTGTCCCAGAGTTCTTGGACAAAGAATTGGATCGGATCACGAAAGAGGCCAAGGCTGGCAATCGCCGCGTGGATGTGCTGGTCAAGGTATGGTTGCTCAGTGGTGATGAACTCTGGGTGTTGATCCATGTCGAAGTACAGGGGGATCGGGATCCCGAATTTGCGGAGAGGATGTACACCTGTCAGCATCGGGCTTATGATCTTCACCGTAAACCGGTAGTTGGTTTGGCCATTTTGGCGGACGAAGAACCAGGCTGGCGGGTTTCGGAGTATCGCCAGGTACTCTGGGGATCTGAGCTGATTTACCGATTCAACACATGCAAGTTATTGGATTATATGGATCATCTCTCAATATTGGAGACCTCCGATAATCCTTTTGCTATCGTGACCCTGGCGCACTTGCGTGCCAAACAGACAAAGAATTTGCCAGACGAACGCTACCAGGCCAAGCAGCACATTACGCGCAGTCTGTATCGTCGTGGATTCCGCAGGCAAAAAGTCATTGATCTGTATCGGTTCATCGACTGGGTACTCAGCTTGCCGGCAGAGGTCGATGACCGGTTTTGGGGAGAGCTGTCCAACTTTGAGGAGAACCAAAAGATGCCGTATATCACAAGCGTGGAGCGGATTGGAGAGGAAAGGGGAAGATTGATAGGCATCCAGATCGGCGAGCAGAAAGGCATCCAGATCGGCGAACAGAGAGGCCGGCAGGTGGGCGAGGCTGCGATGCTAACCCGCCAGTTGCAACGCCGCTTCGGCATGGTACCCGACTGGGCCAGTGAAAAGATTGCCAAAGCTGCCCTGTCATCCTTGGAAGCGTGGAGCCTTCGCATTTTCGATGCTCAGTCACTGGATGACGTTTTCTCGGACCATAGATGATACCCTTTTTTCGGGGAAAATGGGCGGGCGAGGAACCCATGCCGTGGTTTGCTCCCAGTCTCCCCAGGTGGCATCTTTAACGAACGGTTGACGCCCAGTGCCGTGGCATGATGGGATTGCCGTCCACACTTATTTGAAAGTATTCCAATGGATACCATTTTGAGAACGATACAGAACTGGCATGACAAGGAACATCTGATCCAGCAGGTTGAGGATGTGGCGCAAACCGGGGATTTGACCCGTTCGGGGCGCAAGATACGCAAGCTCAAGGAGTCCTTTCAGCAGATTGGTCCGGTGGATGCGGTCATGGACCCCATCCTGGAACGGCGTCTCCTCTGGGCACACCAACTTTTCCTGGATCGACGCTCCCTCGACATGCTACGGGGCAGTAAAAATTTGGATGCCATCAAGGATCATCAAATCAGCCAATTGCAAACAAACGCCAAACTGCTCGAACAATCCTTGGAGCAAGGCCGACTTTTGCTTGAAACGCTGCAACAAAAAGTGGCGGGTGGGGATGACAACGGCTGGTTGGTCAAAATGCAGGGGCAATATCGCAATACCCTGGGGAGTCTGGAACGAATTCGCGCCGACATGGAACATATCAAGCTTTATGGAACCCATGTTGCGTGTTCTCTGCCAGCGCCTATGGAAATCGGATAGAGTCGTCCTTATATGTGGTTTCACCCGGCGTTCGGCACGTCCCATTGGCATCCGGTGTCGAGCTGACTTGGCTTCAGGGTAAATTTGTTCACACAGAATTTTCGTTAACATTCAAATTGTTACTTGGATGTTCT
>JADGCN010000049.1 GCA_015228975.1 Magnetococcales bacterium | reverse complement strand
CTGATTGGTAAAAAACCCTATAGAAACAAGTAGGGATCAAGAACTCTGAACTTGACGTACTCGGATACATGGGCGGTAATTTGTGCCATCTCACTGTCTTGCAACGCCATAACGCCTCCGATTCCCTATCCAAGGAGTACCCTGAGAAATCCCTTACCAACGTTCTGGCAACGTGCGTTCGGAAATTGCCATCATTCGTCGACCTGTCTCCCTGATTCACACCTTTGGTACACCGCTCGTTAGAGTATACCTCCGATCGCATCAAGTTCACGTGCAAAAAACGTTATGATTGGTACCATGCACGAATAAAACTACAGCCGATTGTGACGCAAAAAAAACTGCACCTGGGCAAACGCTTGCGAAGAATCGTCCCAGGGCACAACGACAACTGCCCCGGTTTCCCGCTTAAACCAGGTGATTTGCCGCTTGGCATAACGACGGGATTCCTGTTTGGCCCAGGACACCGCCTGCGCCAAAGTCATCTTGCCGTCCAGGAAAGCCAGCAATTGTCGATAACCCACCGCTTTCATCGCCGGATGCTGCCGATCATACCCTGCCCGCCAAAGGGTTTCGCATTCCGCCAACAGTCCTTGGTCGAGCATCTGGTCAAAACGGGATTCAATTCTTTGATAAAGCACATCCCGGGGACATTGAAGTATTATTTTAAGCACCTGCAAGGAAGGAGGCGATGGTTGTCTCTGTTGCCACGAGCTTAAAGGAATTCCAGTAGCCCTGACCACTGCCAATCCCTGACAAATACGCTGTGAATCGTTCTCTGGAATACGCTCGGCCAGTTCGGGATCGTAACGTTGCAGACGGACATGGAGAGCTGGCCAACCCGCCTGCTCCCCTTCGGCACGAATGGCACTCCGAATTGCGGGATCGATGGCGGGCATGGTAGCCAGTCCCTGCTCCACAGCGCGAAAATACAAGCCGCTCCCGCCGACGAACAACGGTACCAGGCGACGCGTATGACACTCTGCAATAACTTCCCATGCTTCTTCCCGGTAGCGATCTGCGGAATAGACTTCCGGGAGGGCAACCCGATCCAAAAGGTGATGACGGACACCATCTTGTTCTTTGGGTGTCGGTTTGGCAGCACCAATGATAAGATTGCGGTAGATCTGTACCGAATCGGCATTCACAATCTCCAGTCCATAGCGGTGCGCAAGATCCAACCCCAGGGCGCTCTTGCCCGAGGCGGTGGGACCCATCAAAAATATAACGGGACCATGGGGTTTGGGGCAGTACATGGTCAAACCTCAATGCCAAAGGTATCACGACACGAATGGCACATACGAAATCCCATACCTATCCAGTCCTTCCGTTTGGTGATGTTTTTATTCACTCCGCTTTTGTCGCCCTGTGGACAGGGCGTATCCTGGGAAATGTCGCGGCGTTTGCTCAAAGCGTGGCCGTTGGCTGGTTGGTTTACACCAACGCCCGCCAAACATACAACGAACAGGAAAGCATGTTTCTTGTCGGCATGCTGGGGCTTGCGCAATTCCTGCCCATGTTTGCCCTCGCCCTTTTCGCCGGCACTGCTGCCGATTGTTATGATCGGCGTAAAATTATTCTTTCCTGCAATGTGTTGCAACTGTTCTGCGCAATCGGTTTAACCTACTTGTCGCTCCAGGCAGCGCCATCCCTACTCTTTATTTTTCTCATCTCTGGATTTTTCGGCACCGCCCGAACCTTTGAGATGCCCGCCAGAATGGCTTTGACACCTGCACTGGTACCCCGTGACGTCCTGCCCAAGGCCATTGCCTTCAATACCCTTGGGGTACAATTCGGCATGATTGTCGGTCCCTGGTTGGGAGGTATATTGTGCAACTATGCCCCTTCCCTGGCACTGGCTACAACGTGCGGACTGTTTTTCATGACCTCAATGGCCACACTCTGGCTCCTGAGAATGCCCGTCCAAGCCAAACCACAGCACAATGGCGCTGCCCGATTAACGATGATTCGTGAAGGTCTGGCACATCTATGGGCTAATAAGATTGTTTTTGGCGCCATTTCTCTCGACCTGTTTGCCGTGCTGTTGGGGGGAGTGACCGCTTTGTTGCCCGCTTACGCCAAGGATATCCTGGATATCGGCCCCGAAGGATTTGGCCAGTTGCGTTCCATGTTTGCGCTGGGGGCGGGTAGCATGACGCTGTTATTGGCCGTGCGACCAATACAAAATTTTGCTGGCCATTGGATGCTCGGTAGCGTTGTTCTTTTTGGTTTGGCAACATTGGTCTTTGCCTTATCCCGTCAAACAGGATTATCCATGGCAGCCCTGATGGTTGCCGGAGCCGCGGATTCCATTTCCGTCTTTGTGCGCCACAATCTGGTACAAATCTTGACGCCAGACTCCATGCGCGGGCGTGTATCGGCGGTGTCCAGCCTTTTTATCAGCGCCTCCAACGAACTGGGTGAGTTTGAAAGTGGCATTGCGGCGCGTTATTTCGGTATTGTTGGCTCAGCCGTCTTTGGGGGGATTGGCTCCATTGTCGTCACCGGTTTGTGGGCCTACCTGTTTCCCGCCCTGCGTCAAGTAGATCGGTTGGATGGTGCGACACAACACAATAAAGGAACAACACAATGATCTTACAAGATAAAATAGCTTTGGTCACCGGATCAGGATCGGGAATCGGCCAAGCGGTAGCCGAACTCTTTGCCCAGGAAGGGGCCTGGGTCATCCTCCTGGGGCGCACCCAAAGCAAACTGGAAGAAACCTCGGATCGGATCACCCAAAGGGGTGGCCGGGCCACCATCGTCCCATTGGATTTGGAAAACAGCCTCAATCGGGTTCCAGAAGTGGCCAAGGCGCTTTACGAACGTTTCGGTCACCTGGATACATTGGTCAACAATGCTGGCATTCTTGGAACCCTGACACCATTGGATCATTATGACACTATCCTTTGGGAACAGGTGATGCGAGTCAATGTGACGGCACCCTTTTTTTTAACCCGGGAATTGATGCCCCTGTTGAAAAAAAGTCCCAACGCCTCGGTCATCAATGTCGTCTCGACAGTGGCCTTTCAAGGTCGGGCCTTTTGGGGAGCCTATGCCGCGTCCAAGGCGGCCCTGGCCAACATGACCGAAACCTGGGCCGGCGAAAACCCGAGGCAGGGTGTTCGTTGCAATACCGTTAATCCTGGTGCCACCCGAACCGCCATGCGTCGTACCGCCTACCCGGGAGAAGACCCAGCCACCCTGCCAACACCTCAAGAAGTGGCACGGGTCTTTTTATATCTGGCCTCTGACTTTGCCACAGACATCCGTGGCCAACATCTGAACGCCCGTGATTGGATGACATGGCGACAGCCCACGGACGGTTTGTAAAGGTAAGGTTAATCTGTCAATTGTCTTATTTGGTCTAAAAAGACACGAATGATGTCGGAACGGCAAATAACACCCTGGATTTTCCCATCACTATCTACTACCATCAGCCGCCTAACATGTCGTTTTTTCATCATATCAACAGCATGTTCAAGGGTACTTCCCATTTCTACGATAATGGCCGGTGTGGTCATATGTTCCCGCACAATCCCCTGGAATCCTTGCAAATACGATTTGTGTAAAAACAGGCTTTCCAGTCTTTCCCATACCGTTTGTGAGTCGTGCAGGTTTGGAATGCCCACACATTTGAGTAAATCAGTTTCCGTTAACACTCCGATGAGATGAAGGTTTTCAGAAATTACAGGTAGGCCACTGATCCGGTTTTGCACCATAAGCTCCGCTGCGGTCGCCAATGCCGTTTCCGCAGTGGTTGTCACAATCTCACGAACCATGACATTTTCGACCAGAATTTGTTCAATGCATCGGACCTTGGCATGTTTCTTGGCTACATTATAAAGTAACATGGCCCCTCCTGCTGAGATGATATTTACAAAAGTACCTTCTTCTTCTATCGCACGTTGAAAATCTTCAATAGTCAATTGACACTGGCACTCTGTATTTGATGTTATCTCCATTAAGAACAGACTCCTTCTTTTTTTTTCCAGGCATGGTAACTCGCCAAAGCAGCACGCACCGGCCCGACGTGACAATGGCAGCGGTCATTGTCCAGTGGGGGCAAACCGTTATTGTGCATGCGGCATAAATCGGTGTGGTCCCCGGTACCGCAGGGAACCTTGATCAAAGCCAGGTACAGAGTTTCCAGCCACTCCTGATGCGAACAAGCCCCACCACCACACCTGCCAGCATCCATAGGCTCGTTCTCCCTGCGTCAGGCTCGGACCACAACCTTGGCCAGCGCATCAAGTATTTGATCCTGCTGTTCCCGGGTCAAGAAAGGGTGCATGGGAAGGGACAACACCTCTTCCGCCGCCCGGCTCGCCACGGGCAAAGATTGATCATCCACGAGACCTTCAAGGGCGGGTTGCCGATGCAAAGGAATGGGATAGTGAATAGCCGTGGGAATCCCGGCCTGTTGCAAAGCGGTTTGCACCCGATCCCGTTCGGCGACTCGGATGGTGAATTGAGAAAACACGCTACCGTTCTCTGGAAGTATCACCGGCCCACGCACGCCTGCCGGGAGATTATCCTGGTAATATCGGGCGATTTGTTGACGGCTGGCGATTTCATTCTCGAAATGGGCGAATTTAACCAACAACACTGCGGCCTGCAAAGTATCCAAACGCCCATTCATCCCAAGGCGGGCATGGCGATAACGCACCTTTTGCCCATGCTCACGGATACTCCTGAGCAACTGGGCCAAGTCCTGATCGTCGGTAAACACCATACCCCCATCCCCATAACAACCCAAAGGTTTGGCGGGAAAAAAGGATGTCGCCCCGGCATGGGACAGACCACAGGAACGACGACCATGGTGGGTTGCACCAAAGGATTGACAACCATCCTCAAAACATAACAGTCCGTGTTTTTTAGCGATGCTGTTTAAGGCGGTCAGATTGGCGCATTGACCAAAAATACTCACCGGCATGATCACCCGTGTCTTGCCGGTAATCGCCGCCTCCACCAACTGCGGATCCAAATTCAGGGTGTTTTCATCCACATCGCAAAACACCGGTTTGGCCCCCAACAGGGCAATGACCTCAGCCGTGGCGAAGAATGAAAACGGGGTCGTAATCACTTCATCCCCCGGTCCAACAGACCATGCCATGAGTACAGCCAAGAGGCTGTTGGTCCCTGACGAAAACCCCACCGCCTCCCGCACCCCCACATAGCGCGCCAAGGTGGTCTCTAGCTGGCCAACCTGGGGACCATTGATGAACTGACTGCTGGCAAGAACCTCAGCAATGGCCCTGTCCATTTCCCCCTTGTAATTTTCGTACTGGGTCTGCAGATCGATAAAGCGCATGGAATGGTATCTTTCTTGGCTTAATAAGCCCGGTTACCCGTGCCGTTATCCCCGGCATCACACAGGCACCACGGCAGGAAATCAAGGCTACGGACGAAAAAGAGATTCGTGGTGAAGGAGTTCCTCCACCGTCTCCCGACGACGCACAACGGCAAACCGATCACCCCGAACCATCACCTCTGCCACTTTTGGTCGGGTATTATAATTTCCGCTCATGACGAAGCCGTAGGCACCGGCGGAACGTACAGCCAACAATTCCCCTTCGAGAAACGCTGGAAGCAGGCGGTCCCGAGCGAAATAATCACCCGATTCGCAGATGGGACCCACCACATCCATGACTTCCTCCTCTCTGCCAAAACGACGTACCACCGGTTGGATACCGTGGTAGGCATCGTACAACGCCGGGCGTAACAAATCGTTCATCCCGGCATCGGTGATCACGAAACGTTTGTCTTCATTTTCCTTGATGTATTCAACCCGGGTTACCAAGACACCCGCGTTGCCGACGATAACGCGACCCGGTTCCAGAATCAGCGTCAGATTGAAACCCGACAATTCGTCCATCAGGGCGTTGGCATAATGATCGGGCAAGGGTGGTGTTAATGATTGATCGTAAGGTATTCCCAGGCCGCCACCAAGATCCAGATAGCTCAAGGCGATCCCATCACGTTTTAAAGCACTCACCAGGGTTACAATCCGTTTCAGGGCATCAACGAACGGGGAAAGGGTCGTCAATTGGGAACCGATATGGCAATCCAATCCTTTGATCTGGATGTGTGGCAATCGCGATGCATCCTGGTAGAGAGCCAGGGCATTGGGGAAGGCGATGCCAAATTTATTGCGTTTCAATCCCGTGGAAATGTGTGGATGCGTTTTGGGATCGACATCGGGATTGATGCGCAAGGCCACCGGTGCTTTGACCCCCAACTCACCCGCCAGGGAATCGATCCGGTACAGCTCTGAGCGACTTTCCACATTGAACATTAAAATGCCATGTTTCAGGGCATGGCGAATCTCTTCCCTGGTTTTTCCGACACCGGAAAAAACAATTTTATTCCCAGGGCAACCGATACGCTGCACCCTTTGCAACTCACCACCCGAAACGATATCAAAACCGGCGCCATCCCGGGCCAAGACATCCAGGACCGCCAAATTGCTGTTGGCCTTGACGGAGTAGCAAATCAGGTGCGGCGTTTTGGCAAAAGCCTGCTGAAACACGCGCAGATGATGGCGCAAAGTTCTCTCGGAATAGCAGTAGAACGGTGTTCCCACAGCCTGGGCGATGTGATCCAGGGGAACCTCTTCACAATGGAGGCGGTCATCCAGATAATGAAAATGATCCATGGTAGCCGATCCGAGGTCAGCCGCAAGAACAGGCTTTATGGGTGAGCCGAGTCTTGTGCCGGGGGTTGTTGTGGCGGATTTGCAGAGCCGGTTTCCCCGGCTGTTTTGTCAGGCTGGTCAGATTTCAAGTAGAGATTCCCTCTGTGCCCACAACCCGTCAACAAGGCGATGGACAGCAGGAGGGGCAACACGGTACGAACAAATCGATTCACAAGCCCCTCCTAAGAATGAACAAACACCGAACTCCATGTCCCTTCCCCGGGAATTTACCATCCCAGTCCAACAACGGCAACGGACGCAAGCGTAACCGCGATTCTGTCATGATTCCGACTGTGCCTCCAGAAAGGTGATCACGGCATCACGATCATGCGCCCCTTTCAGACCTGGAAATACCATTTTGGAGGATGGCACCACGGTCGTCGGCTGGGCGAGGAAGCGATCCAGCGTTTCCCGGTTCCAGATCAGTTTGCTTGCAGTCATGGCGGGTGAAAAAGCGAAGCCTTTCAAGGTTCCAGCCTTTCGCCCCATGACGCCACCCAGATTCGGTCCAGATTTTTTGGTTCCATCGTCGGTAATATTGTGACAGGTGGCGCATTTTTTAAACACCACCTCCCCCTCATCAACCAAGTCAGCCCGCACATCAGAAACCGCCAGTACCGCGATCCCCATCAGACTGTAAAACAAAACAGAGTTTATTCTCATGGTTTCCCCCATTTATAGTCGTTAAAAGTGGATGGGAAAAAAGCACTTCCCAGTCTAACACAGAAATTGGCTATTGTTGGAAGGTTTTATTATCCAGCTCATCTCCATGTTTGCCAGCATGCTTTTTTTTGGAAACTTTTTTGCCTCCCATTGCCACCTACGTTTGATAGGCTGTGATTCCCTGGCCTGATAGGGTATAATGGCTACCATAGTGTGACTGGAACTCTTTAATAAAAGAGTGTGATTATGACTATAAAAAGAATTTTATGTGGCGTTGTGGTTCTGATGGGAGTCGTTGCGTGCAACCCTGCTGTGGCAAACGCATTCTGTCTGATCAATGGTACCAATATTCAACTTCACAGCCAATCGCTCGACAGCACCGCCTTTCAGGTGGATATCCCGCCGGGACAACGGGTATGTTGCGATGATTGCCTGAAGAACGGACGCACCGTCGCCTCTCTCCTGGTGGTCACCGATTACGTGCCCGTCTCACAAAACAGCCGTCCCGGATGGAAGGCGGAGTGTCGCTTCCAAGTCTCCGCCACAGGCCAAGCCGTAGTGACAGGTAATTCGTCGCACATTTCTTGCGCGGTCGGACCCTCCTAAGTGACCATCAGTAAAAGTTTGGATCCCGATCTGAAAGATGTAGAAGCCGCGAAGAACGGTGATGTGCGAGCCTTCTCCAAACTTTCAGTACAACTTGAACAGCGGGTGTTCCGCTTCATCCTGCGTCATTCACTCACCCATGAAGATGCCCAGGATCTCTCCCAAGAGACATTTCTCGAAGTCTTTCGCAGCTTGCCTCATTTTCGCGGCGATTCCATGTTCTCCACCTGGGTCTTGGGAATAGCCCGCAATCTCGTACTCAACCACGTCAACCGTTCCTCTTCGTTTCGTTTTGCCGTTGCGGACGAATATGATTTAACCGAAGTGGCCGATGAAGGGGATAGCCCCCACGATGCTTGTCAAAGACAAGACCGGATTGCCGCTTTGAAAGAAGGTATCGAACGATACCTGTCTCCGGAGTTGCGAGAATCCCTGGTTTTGGTGTGCCTGGAAGGATTGAGCTATCGCGAAGCGGCCAAACTGTTAAAGCTCCCAGAAGCCACGGTCAAGACCCGGGTGTTTCGCGCCCGAAAAGCCTTGCGCTCAGGTTTCATTGACGATGGGCACGGGGAACTTTTCACCCTGGATGAAAAATAGAACTCCAGAAACATGCTTTTTTTGGGGAACCATTTTCGTTTGTAAGTTACCCATGGATAGTAAGTAAATTCCCAATATTCGAGGATGGCCATGGCGCCCACAATGAACGAACACGACCAGGAACTGCTGAGTCGCGGTCTTGAGGCCGACCTGGACCGGGCCGAGATGCGTCGCCTGTACCACTTGGCCGTGACCCAACCCGAAGCGTTGCAGGAAATGGGGCAACTGTTAGCATTGGAATCGCGCCTTCAGGAAGCTTTGCGCGAGGAACAGAAAACTGTTCCAAATTGCGATCTCACAAGCGTTGCCGTAGCCTCCATGGTAGCCGACAAGAGACGGGGTCGCTTGCCGAAAACCTTGTTAAACCGGGCCTGGACTTGGTTTGTTTCGCCACGTAGTCTGGTGCTGCAGCCGTTCTCCTTTGTCGGCGGTGTCGTCATGGTGTTCCTGGTACTCGGGTTGATCCGTACATCCGGCCATGACTTGGTGCGACACGGTTTGGCTCCCTTCTCCTCATCACCACGGCTGGCCATCCAGGACGTCCAGTTCAACCAAGCCGAGGCCCGCGTCAATTGGGATAATCGCTTTGTCGTCCCACCCGGGGCTGCAACCCGCCTCTCCTTGAACAGTGGTGGCAAAGATCCGGTTTTGCTGCAATTTGAATCGGTACAGGCCGCCTCGCTGGAGGTCGTCCATTATGCCGGTGGTCTTTCCGGGGAAACGGTGCGGCTGTTCACCATCGACGGCATCGGGTTTGCGACCTTGCGCGAGCCACGACAGGGAGATGAGGTGGTCGTGAAAAACAGGGGTCAGGTTCCTGTCCTGGTTTATATGCGCAGCATGGATGGCGCCACCGTCAGTGATCTGCAAAACTTGCAACAAAAAGAGAAAAACCGGCAGCATCTATAGATAGACACACTCAGCCATCGGCAAGCATGTATTGCAATCAGGCAAAAGTTGTCAGGATCTTTTCTCCAACTCGGATCGCGCCCGCTCCAGTGCCGCACGAACCATCGTAAAGGCGGTACCACCCTGGGATGCGCGGGCATTGACCGAGGCATCCACCTGTAGAACGTCTTTGACATCCTCAGCAATTCGTCCGTCCACCTGCTGCATGACAGAGAGTGGCAACGTCATCAATGTCTGGTTCCCCTCCACGCAAATTCCAACAATTCTCCCCGTAATTTCATGGGCTTCGCGAAAAGGCACCCCTTTTTTAACCAAGTAATCGGCCAAATCGGTAGCCGTAGTGAAGCCAGCGGCAGCCGCTGAAAACATTTTTTCCTTGTTGAATTTTAAGCCCGGGACCAGATCGGCATATAAGCGCAACGACCCCTTCACGGTATCCACAACGTCAAAGATGGGCTCTTTGTCCTCCTGCATATCGCGATTATAGGCCAAAGGGAGACCTTTCATCATCATGAACAAGGACATCAAATGACCCGTCACCCGGCCACTTTTCCCCCGGACCAACTCCGGTATATCGGGGTTTTTTTTCTGCGGCATGATGGAGGAGCCGGTACAGAACGCATCAGGCAATTCGCAAAAACCGAAGGGACTGGATGACCAAAGAATCAATTCTTCAGAAAAGCGAGACAGATGATTCATGACCACCGAACCGATAAAGGCCAATTCCAAGACAAAATCCCGATCGGATACAGCATCCATGGAATTGTGACACACGCCGTCAAATCCAAGCTCACGGGCGACCCACTCCCGATCGATGGGAAATGGTGTACCCGCCAATGCAGCCGCCCCCAATGGCAAACGATTCAAACGTGGGCGCAGGCCCTGCAATCGTTCCCGATCCCGGCCAAACATTTCAAAATAAGCAAGGAGATGGTGTGCCAAACTGACTGGTTGGGCATTTTGCAGATGGGTGAAGCCAGGAAGAATGGTTTCGACATGATTTCCGGCCAGGGTCACGAGGCTCTGTTGTACCTGCCACAAACCTTCGCTCCACTCGTCCACTTCGCCCCGAAGGTACAACCGCAGATCGGTCGCCACCTGATCATTACGGGAACGCGCCGTGTGCAATTTGCCGGCAACGGGTCCGATCAACTCCTTGAGACGGCTTTCCACATGCATGTGGATGTCTTCCAGTTCCATGCGAAAGGGCATCTTGCCCTGGAGAAACTCCTCTTCAACCTGCGCAAGTCCAACCGCAATCCGCCGCCCCTCCTCTTCGGTGAGGATTCCCTGTCGTGCCAGCATGCGACAATGGGTTTGGGAAGCGCGGATATCCTCGCGAAACAGACGGCTATCGTACTGAATAGAGGCGGTAAAGCGTTCCACCCACACATTGGTCGGTTCACGAAAACGGCCACCCCACAACTTGCCCGGGGCAGACGGTGTCTCACGATTCATGAATGCTTCCTCAAGTTGGCGGCAATACGCATGCGCAAGGCGTTCAATTTGATAAAGCCATCGGCATCACCCTGGTGATAAGCCCCTTTATCCTCTTCAAAGGTGGCAATTTTCGGGTCAAACAGGCTCCGATCCGATCTGCGCCCCACAACCGTAACATTGCCTTTATAAAGTTTCAGCCGAACCATGCCGCTGACCCAGGCTTGCGAGGCATCCACCATGGATTGGATTATCTGCCGCTCCGGGGAAAACCAATAACCGTTGTAAATCAAGGCGGCATAACGCGGGGCCAGTTCATCTTTCAGGTGCGCCACCTCCCGGTCCAAGGTCAACGATTCCATGGCCCGATGCGCCACTCCCAGGATGGTTCCCCCTGGAGTTTCGTAGACACCCCGTGACTTCATTCCCACATAGCGGTTTTCCACCAAATCCAACCGCCCCACGCCATTGGCCCCACCCAATTGGTTGAGTCGGGTCAGAAGGTTTGCCGGCGACATTTTGACGCCATCAATGGCCACCAGATCCCCTTTGGCGAATTCAAGTTCCACATAAGTTGCCTTATCCGGTGCCTTTTCTGGGGATACCGTCAGGAGAAACATTTCCTCATCCGGTTCTCGCCAGGGATCTTCCAAAATTTTTCCTTCAAAAGAGAGATGCAAAAGATTGCGGTCCATGGAATAGGGCGCTTCCCCCTTTTTGTCCCGTGGCACCACGATGCCATGTGTTTCTGCATATGCCAAAAGTTTATCACGAGAAGTGAGATCCCATTCCCGCCAGGGGGCAATGACACGTATATCGGGTTTCAAGGCGTAATAACCCAATTCAAACCTGACTTGGTCGTTGCCCTTGCCGGTAGCCCCATGCGACACGGCATCCGCCTGTGTAAGATTGGCAATTTCAATCTGTCGCTTGGCGATCAACGGACGGGCAATGGAAGTTCCAAGGTGATACACCCCCTCGTACAAGGCGTTGGCCCGGTACATGGGAAATACAAAATCCCGGACGAATTCCTCCTTGAGATCATCGACGAATATTTCCTTGACCCCATGCTTTTGTGCCTTGATCCGGGCCTCTTCCAGTTCGTCACCCTGGCCCAGGTCGGCGGAAAAAGTGACCACCTCGCACCGATAGACATCCTGCAACCATTTTAAAATGATGGATGTGTCAAGGCCGCCAGAATAAGCAAGAACTACTTTTTTTACAGGCTCGGTCATGGTTTGCTCCGCAAAAAAACCAATGAGAAAAACACCACGGCATGCCAACACCGGTGGCGTTTCAGGGACAACAGGGAATTCGACGAAGGTGATCGGTCGAGAAGGGTCAAAAATGACCTGAAATCAACCATTCCAAAATGGCTTTTTGCACATGCAACCGGTTTTCCGCCTCATCCCAAACCACCGAATGTTCGCCATCGAGTACTTCAGAGGTCACTTCTTCCTCCCGGTGTGCCGGCAAGCAATGCATGAACAGGGCATCCTTCTTGGCCTCCTGCATCAAGGATTGATTGACCTGGAAACCGTGGAAAGCGCGAAGGCGCCGCTGTTGCTCCTGTTCCTGACCCATGGAGATCCAGGTGTCGGTAACGACCAAGTCGGCACCATGTACCGCTTCACGAGGGTTGCGCGTCAAGGAGATGGAGCCGCCGGCACCCGTAATCTCTTGCTGTCTTTGCGCCATGCTCAAGACACGGGGGTCGGGATCATAGTTAACCGGACAAGCAAGGGTCAAATGACACCCCACTTTGGAGCTGGCCAGGATCCAGGAATGAGCCATATTGTTGCCATCACCCACAAAGGCCACCTTACGTCCAGCCAATGGGCCACGTTTTTCCTGGTAGGTAAACAGGTCAGCCAGGATTTGGCAGGGATGAAAATGGTCCGAAAGCCCGTTGATGACAGGGACCGAAGAAAATTTGGCCAAGGTTACGGCATTCTCATGGGCAAAAGTGCGAATCATCAGTGCGTCCAGATAGCGTGACAATACCCGGGCACTGTCGGAGATGGTCTCGCCACGCCCCAACTGAATTTCCTTGGAGGAGAGAAACAGGGCATGCCCTCCAAGTTGATACATCCCCACTTCAAAAGATACTCGGGTCCGCGTCGAAGGTTTCTCGAATAACATTCCCAGTGTCCGCCCCTCCAGGCTTCTGGTCGTGTGCCCGGCCTTGAGCGATGCCTTGAGTTCGGCAGCCCGCTTGAACAACATCTGAATTTCTGAAACATCCAGATCGCTCAGAGAAAGGAGATCGCGCTTTTTGTTTGGAGTTGCAGTCATATCAAAACAAATCGTTGAGAACGCCGTCAAGAATAGCCAGGGCCCTGTCCATTTCTTCCTTGGTTACGATCAGCGGCGGCAACATGCGGATGACCGTACCTTGCTGGCAACTTACCAGTAACCCACGCGACAGGCAAATGCTGACGGCTTCTTCTGCAGGAGAGTTCAATTGCACAGCCGCCATCAAGCCGCATCCCCGGGCTTCGGTGACACCTTTACGATTGGCAGCAATTTTTTTGAGTCCGGCAAGCAGGTAATTGCCTTTTTCAACCACTGAAGAAAGAAAGCCCTCTTCGTTAATTGCTGCCACGGTAGCCAAGCCCACCGCCGATGCCAACGGATTACCGCCAAACGTTGAGCCATGCGATCCCGGGCTAAAGGAGGAAGCGATTCTGGCTGTGGTCAGACAGGCGCCGATGGGAACTCCCGAAGCAAGGGCCTTGGCCGAAGTCATGATATCGGGCTGAGCGCCACTGTACTGATGACACCAAAAGCGCCCGGTTCGCCCCATTCCGGTCTGAATTTCGTCGAAAATAAGCAGCAAATCATGGCGATCAGCCAGATCACGCAATGCAGCCAAATAGCCCGGGTCTGGAATGATGACCCCTGCTTCCCCCTGGATCGGCTCGACCATGATAGCCGCAGTATGTTCGCCAATCGCATGTTCCACGGCCTGGGGGTTGTTGTAGGGAACATATTTAAACCCTTCGAGGAGAGGGGCATACCCCCGCTGCACCTTATCCTGAGCCGTAGCCGTCAGTGTGGCCAGAGTACGACCGTGAAAACCATCATGAGCGGTAATGATTTCATACCTATGGCTCTGCTTGCGTTCATACATGGTTTTGCGCGCCAGCTTGATAGCCGCTTCATTGGCTTCGGCACCGCTATTGCAGAAAAACACCTGTTCGGCAAAGCACGTCCCGGTCAATGCAGCCGCCAGCTCTTCCTGGAGGGGAATGCGGTACAGATTGCAGGTATGAAGCAAGCGTTCGGCCTGTTGGCGAATAGCCGCGACAACCTTGGGATGACAATGCCCAAGATTATTGACTCCGATTCCGGACAAAAAATCGAGGTATGCCACCCCTTGATCGTCCCAAAGGGTAGTTCCCTCCCCGCGCACGAAGGCGACGGGAAAGCGCGAATAGCTCGGAACGACGTGCGGCATTTTATTCATGGCACCCCACCTAATGCTCTAAAAAATTTCTTTTATATACCTTTCCACAGAGTTACGGCAAGACATAAAAAATTGTTGCGAAAAATTTTTCACGAACGAACAAAAAAACCCGGTATGCACACAGGCATCCGGGTTTTTTTGTCGCCAAATCAGCCCTGCTTAAAAATTCAGATGAACAGCGTGATATCCGCATCCTGGGCGATTTCAAAGAAACGGGCCGCCCCGGCGAACTCCAAGCCGTCAATCAGGTCCGAATGTTTAAAATCAAACAGGTCCACGGTCATTTGACAGGCGATCATTTTAACTTCGGATTCAATAGCCATCTCCAGGAGGCTATCGATACTGGCCACCCCTTTGCTTGCCATCTTTTGCTTCATCATGACGGTCGCCATGGCTTCCATTCCCGGCAATACCTGAACCAACACGGGCATGGGCACCGGCATGGGCATCCCCGGGTTACCAAGAGGCGAAATTTTCAGATCGCGTTCCTTCTTGACCACCTGAAGACCATAAAAGGTCCAAAAGATGGTGACTTCATAGTCCAGAGCGGCCGCAGTCGTGGCCAGGATCAAAGGGGGATAAGCAAAATCCAGAGTCCCTTTGGTAGCGATGATCGCAAGCTTCTTTTGGTTGGCCATGTGTCCGATCCCCTTTAGCCCTTCTTCTTGATTTCATAGTAGAAAACGCCATTGTTCTCGGAGGCCTTGACCAGCTCGTTACCGGTCTGAACGCAAAAGGATTCAAAATCCTTGGCGGAACCAGGGTCTGTGGCTTCGATGGCAAGCACCTGGCCGTTTGACATGCCCTTCAGGGCTTTCTTGGCGCGCAGAATGGGCAAAGGACAGTTCAATCCTTTGGCGTCAAGGGTAGAGTCAGCCATGTTTTTTGTCCTCCAAATCGGTTTTCACGGGAGTTTGATGGAAAAATCTGCTAGCCTTTCAACCTTTCCTGGATCTTGTGCCAGGACGCGCTGGTCCTGGTCCTAGACATGGGCTTCAAGACCCGTTTCCGGTTTTTATCGGCTACCAGTCCATTGTGCATGTTTTGCCCTCGTCTGCCAAGGATTGATTTTAATAAATGGCGATGGCAATTCAAATGGTCAGGCACATGCTCAGATACCGGTAAAAAGGTCGATGCGCGCAGCGGGATTAAGGTTTCGAGCCCCACTTTAACCATGAATCTGATTGGAATCATGACCACTATACTGATTTTTCTCGCTTTTTTGTTAGTATTGGCGTTACTTTTCTGGATATTGCTGCGGCTGCGACGCCTCCGGGAAAGTCACGTCATCGACGAACTCCCACCCGACAAAACCACTATCCTTGTAGGATTGTTTTACACCATCAGCCGCGCTTGTCTGCAATATTATCGGGAAAAAAATTATTACCCCAGAACCGTGGTTGGATCAGATGGTTCTTTGATGGAGCTTGGATACCTGGATAAGGACACCATCGCCAAAATCACTTCAGCAACAAAATTATTTTCCATTGCCATTTCAGACCGGGCAGGTTTTGGCGTTTGCCTGGCACACACCCCTGCTTCCATGGCCAATGAAATCATCAATAGAATCCACGAAAATGATTGGCCGGGCGAGTTTGTTGATTATAAAAACGGGCAATTCATCCCTTTGGAGCGTCCCATAACCCGTGCCATGGTTAATTTGACCCTCCCGCTCCCAGTGCAACCGGTGGGAACCAAACCGGTTATCCTGGAAAATGCAAAATCTGCCAAGAAGGCCCCTGGCGTCCTCCTGGACAACGAAGAAGAAGAGGATTCGGAAGAAAAGGATGAAGGTAAACCAGACGCCAGCGGTGAAAATGACCGTTAAGTAAAGCAACCGGGGGGCTTCTTGACAACGACCGCCCCCTCGGTCTTAGTTACGTATTGACCCACCCGGGAAAAGAAACGATCAAAAACCTGCTAAGGACGCGCTTCCTCAGCCTGTTTCCTGATTTTTTTGGCGATGTGGTCAGCCATGTTCTGGTCGGCTGTCGCATCCTCCCAAACACCATTCCTCAGGGATTGTTTAAGAACCGCCACCTTGACTTCACCATAGGGATCCTTGCCAGAGACGAGTATGTTCAGGCGATAGCGATCAAGATTGTTTTGCGGGTCAATCTTCCAATCGGTACTGACCAATCCCCCCTCGCGGTTGGCAACTTGAATGGGCAAACCAATGACCACATCCAAAGCGCCAGCAAATAATTTATCAGCCCGGACCTGTTCCTTGCGCTTGGAGGTTCCGCCGCTGAACAAGCCTCCCTCCTTACCGCCCAAAGAAAAAATGCTCTCCTCACCTGCCTCCGCAGCCGAATTGGGGGAACCACTGGCCTTGGCATCATCGAGAACTTTTTTTTGGCCAAATTTAGCCAACGGGTGCTCGTCAAGTTTGTTGCGACTGTTCCAAAAATCTTGTGAACAGCCCACCAGCCCTAATGTGAGTACAGAGCCAAGGACAACCCAGACTTTTCCTTTCATGATTTGCCTGCCACGCTCAAGGTTCACGGAATTTTTAACAGACTAACAGAAACCCAGCCCCCCGCCAATGTCCTGTCATGTTTTTTTCAATGCGTCCAATTACCCGGTCAGGACAATAAAAAAACATGGGACGGCCCGACTGCGGCCATCCCATGTGTTTCTTGCAGCACGTTTGCTTATCAGCTTTACGCCTTAGAAAAGCACCTTGACACTCGCCTGGGCATAGTAGGCGTTGTCGGTGTTGATGGTAGCAGGTGCGCCACTGGGACGAATCATGGCCGTTTCTAACAACAGGGTCGTATCTTTCTGGATTTCTGTTGAGAGAAGCAGGCTACCGCCTGTCGCTGATTTGAAATTATCC
The DNA here is from genome assembly GCA_015228975.1 of Magnetococcales bacterium. Classification (GTDB taxonomy): domain Bacteria; phylum Pseudomonadota; class Magnetococcia; order Magnetococcales; family UBA8363; genus UBA8363. The sequence goes on along the minus strand of JADGCN010000049.1, from coordinate 4,568 downwards.
CCAACGTTGCTCTTGGTGACGCGAGCGTAGTCCAGCATCGGATTGATGGTCCAACCCGCCGCTTTGATTTTCAGTCCCGCACCAATACCACTCATATTTTCACTGGGGGAACTGGAGCCGGCACTGGCAGCAAAGGTATTCAAGAGGTCAATTTTAGCCGGACCTTCCTGTGCCCAGGTCGACGACCAGTTCATATTGTCGTTGGTGATATTGTTGAAATTCCTGGAAGCCATGAAGCCATAGGCATTCCATTCGCCAAACGATGTCGGACCATTCAAGCGCAACGCACCCAGTACCCCGGAGCCCGTCAACTGGTTGTTGAGCTTGGCACCTGTCGTATTATTCTTCAGGTCATACCCAGCTTCATAGATGACGGTGCCGACCGCATTGACGTACCCCAGCTTGCCGCTCAAACTCAAAGCGGCCCATAAATTATTGGAATCGTAGCAGGAAGTCCCCGCGCAGGCACCATTCAAGGCATTCTGGAAACTGGACACCCCGCCAATATCCGCATAAGCCAAGGTCAGGTTGTAGTCAGCGAGACCCGCCTTGCCAAAGGCTGCCACTGCATACAAGTTAGCATCGTCCTGGCTGGCACCGAAAGAAGTATTGTTCGCAGAACTACCTAAGGCTGTGCCCTCGTTGATGCGAATGTCGCCGGCCACCACCGTAACATCGCCAAAGGTTTTGGAAAGGAGCAAGCCGCCGAAACCAGACGAATCCATGCCCACCAGAATTGAATCATTGAGTGAAAGAGGCATGGTACCAAACTTGACGCCAATACCCCAAGCTTCCGTCTCCAACCATGCTTGGCGAATTTCCCAAAAATTGCTGCTGCCCGGGTCATTGGCCGTGGAGGGAGAAACCCGGTTCCAGGCAGCCAGACCGGGGGTTGCCGTGGTGGAAAGGTCAGAAACGTTTCCAAGGTCGGCACCTTCGATGTTGTTACCGTCAATCACTTCCACCAGCAAATGGGCATGGCTTTTCTCGGAAGCCTTCATATCCATTTTCAGCTCCAAGCCCTGCACAAAGCGCTCGCCCTCACTTTGCGTGGCGGTTTCTTTGATCATGTTGGCGTCATACACCATCCAACGCCCTTCATAGAAGCCACCCAGGCTAACCTCACCAGCACCGGCCACGGGAACCCACGCTGCAGCAGCAAGGGCAGACAAACCGAGAAGCAGAGTTCTTTTCATAGTTTTTTCCTTTCAGAAGTTCGGATCCAAATAGTTTGAACGGTCAAGTATAAAAATAAGGAATGGCAACGACAAAAATTACAACCATCCATCCTTAGCATCAGCACCCGTTTAACAATCTCTCCAATGACTGACTGATGCTACCATCTGGCATACAGTCTTGCAACTTAGGGGCCATCAATTCGCACCCGGGAAGATACCTTCATAAGGTATTAATTTATATACATTTTTCTTAATAACGCAAACACTACAAATTTTCAATTGTTGCCATTCTCCCATACACTGTCATCTTTTTGCCACACTTTTGACCAAAACGGCTCACTGCTCCAGATCTGGCCGCATGACATCGCGGATGTGAAAAATTCAATCAACCTTACAGGAAAGTGGTGTAACGGCAAGTCGGGGAAAGCCCAATCGTACGCCAGTTCAATAGGGGGCCATTTTACGGATTGGCTTTTCAGCAGAATCCCTTTATCCTGTTTTCTTTCTTAAAGAAGTAGAAGAAGTTGGATGGTCTGCGACAGATCATCCCAGACCCTAAATGCACTTCATCCGACAACGATGAACCTAACGCCCATGATGCCAAACCAGGAAAGACCCGCAATTTTACCCCAATTTCCAACAGATGTCTACGACCGTCTGTCTATTTTCATCCTCTTCTTGCTGGCACTGGTCATGCTGGCAACTTGCCGTGATTATGGATACAGTTACGATGAGGTATGGCAAAATCGGTTTTATGGAAAGGCGATAGTTAGCTGGTATGCGAGCTTCGGAGCTGATAGCAGGGCCACCAACTACCTTGATTTGTACCTTTTCGGCGGACTCTATGACACCATCGCGGAAATAGTGGCATGGGTGTTACCGTTTTCCGGTCACACCACCAGACGCCTGCTGAATGCCGGCACAGGCTTTTTCGCTTTGCTCGGTGCCTGGAGGATGGCCTCGCACCTCGCCGGTTCCAAAGCGGGCTTTTGGTCTCTTATCAACCTGGCCACAATCCCGGCGTTTTACGGTCACATGTTCATCAATGCCAAGGATATTCCCTTTGCTGCCGGGACCATTTGGTCCCTCCATTACCTGGTACGACTCGCGGAAAAACCATTGGAGGCATCCAATAAATTATTGATTAAACTTGGTTTATCTTTAGCATTGGCCTTGGGGATTCGTATTGGTGGCGTGCTTTTACTGGGCTATGCGGGCATTGCCCTGCTCTCAGGATTATGGTTCCAATACCGCCTGCTTCCAGAGCCGAGATCCTTACCATCATTCATCAAACAAGCCTCTCTTCCACGAATCATCGGTATTCCCCTGGCCATAGCATCTTTCCTGACGATCATTTTCTGGCCAGCGCTTCTAGTCAATCCAGGGGTATTATTGGCTGCTTTCAAAACCGCAGCTCACCACGAGTGGGGAAAAAGTGTTCTATTCAAAGGAGTACACATTTCCTCATCCAATCTCCCATGGGATTACCTGCCGGTTTACCTGGGCGTCAGCCTGCCCGAAATGCTGGCAGTTCTAGCCATCCCAATCCTGATATGGTCATTCCTGACAACATGGAAACATTGGCAACACCTCATCCCACGTCTGGCCGTTGGTCACACTTTGCTGCTGCTGGCAACCCTGTTGCCCCTCATCCTGGTCATCGTTCTGAAGTCCGTCATTTATGACGGTGCGCGACACGTTATGTTCATCCTGCCACCCTTTGCCGTGTTGTCAGGTATAGCTTTTTCACACTGGGATACCATGTTGGCACGTTCAGGGCGGATGGTCCAAACTTTGGTGGCTGGTGTCCTGATCGTCTATCTCGGACGCCACGTTCTCATCATGGCCGAGCTACATCCCTATCAGTACACCTTCTATAATGTGTTCAGCGGTGGCATGCCGGCAGCTTCCAGCCAATTTGAGACAGATTACTGGATGACGTCCTATCGTGAAGCAGCCCGGAAGGTCATTGACGAAGGACGCAAAATCGCGGAAAAAGAGCATGTCGAATTCGCAAAACGAAAATTTACGGTGGGCGTGTTTTATGTTCCGATCAATATTGAAGAAATCATGCCATCTAATTTTATCGTTAGCATGGAAGATAAAGTCGCCAATCCCGATTTTGTCATTGCCTCAACACGGTGGAACGCCCATCTCTCTTTCAAAGATATGAAAACCATCCATCGTATCGAACGATTGGGCATGCTCTTTGCGGTTGTCAAATCAAGATTGTTTTAAAATCAATCATCGTGGCGGAAACAGATGCAAACTTTCATAGTAATAACACCCGTGTTCAATGATTGGCCCTGCCTGCAAATGCTTGTGGAAAACATTAATGCCCTACCCATGCGTGATGTCCAATTCCACGTTGTCGCCATCAACGATGGCTCCACCCTCCCAGAAACCTTTGATGGGAAACCTTTAGAAAAGCAGGGGTGTGTTGTCAGAGTAGAAACGTGGAACCTGATATGCAACCTGGGTAATCAAAAGGCCATCTCCATGGGATTGGCCAACCTGGAAATGAAAAATTATGACTTTGATGCCGTCATCGTCATGGACTCTGATGGTGAAGACAGCCCGCAATCCATTCCTGAGCTGATCCACCTGCACAACGGAACACCTCAGGACATTTGGGTATGTACACGCGTCAAACGAACAGAAAATGCTGCCTTCAAGGTGGGTTATTTCCTGTACCGCATGTTGTTCGCTTTATTGGTGGGAAAGGTGATCAATTTTGGCAATTTCAGTCTCATTCCCAAAAAACGCCTTCTCAGCCTGATTTCGCGCCCAGAGTTATGGCAACACTACCCATCCGCTATCATCCGCTCCAGAATTCCCTATCACACCATCCCTTCCAAAAGGGGACAACGTTATTTTGGCCTCTCCTCACAAAACCTGGGAAACCTTCTAGTCCATGGGTTGAGCGGTTTGTCCATTTTTGGCGAAACGGTCTACGCCCGCATCTTTTTCTCTCTCCTGGGGGTCAGCATGGCGACCGTGATCGGCATTGGTGCTGTCATATTTGTTCGCTACGGCACCGATTGGGCCACACCCGGCTGGGCCACTGACCTCATCGGCAACATGGTGATCTTCCTTGGCATGATCGTTCTATTCATGTTATTGATGTCACTGCAATTTTTAAATATGAAAATGAACGTTAACGTCATTCCAAAGCTACATTTCCACGATTATATCGGCTCAGAGACACTCTTTTTCGACCGGAACGCTTAAACCGCAACCAACGCGGGATACGTAGTTTTCCAGCGTCATTCCCGCGAAAGCGGGAATCCAGAAAGTCAGGGAATGGTGTGTAGTTTCCCTGGATCCCCGCTTTCGGGTGGTGCCTTACATTAACCTAAGAATTCTTCGATCTGCTTGTTATTGAAAAAA
>JADGCN010000048.1 GCA_015228975.1 Magnetococcales bacterium | reverse complement strand
CTTTCGCGGGAATGACGCTAGAAAACTACGTGTCCCGCGTTGGTTGCGGTTTAATTCAGAAGCCAAGCATTGCATTCACGTGAGATAATCCCTATGTCACCGATCAAGAAGAACGGACACGCAGGCTACCAGGGAGAATACCAATGAGGGAAGATCGTTTAACCACCAAGGCACGTGAAGCCATCCAACAAGCCATGGGTTTGGCAGCAGGCCACAAGCACCAGCACCTGGAGCCGGAACATGTGTTGCAGGCCCTGTTGGAACAAAAAGATGGGTTGGTCCGCCCCATCCTGGAAAAAGCGGGTGTCCAGGTAGACCAACTGTCAGGACAGATCGCGGCAATCCTCCAGCGTTACCCCCAGGTGGGGGGAAGCGGCGTTGGGCAAATTCTCTTTTCCCGGCGTCTGCAGGGCCTGTTGGCCGATGCCGAGGCCATCGCCGCGGGCCTGCAGGATGAATACACCTCCACCGAACATTTCCTCCTGGCCATGGCCCGGGAGAAAGAGGGGGACCTCACCCCCATGCTCACACGTATGGGATTGAATTACAATACGTTAAAATCCACCATCGTCACGCTACGCGCCGGTCAGAAGGTCGTGAATGCCGATCCCGAAGCGCGATTTCAAGCCTTGGAAAAGTATGCCCGCGATTTGACGGAATTGGCGCGTCACGGCAAACTCGACCCCGTCATCGGTCGCGATGAGGAGATTCGCCGCACCATTCAAGTGTTGTCACGGCGAACCAAGAACAATCCGGTCCTGATCGGCGAGCCCGGTGTGGGCAAAACGGCCATCGTCGAAGGATTGGCCTTGCGCGTGATCCGGGGAGATGTCCCGGAAGCCCTGAAAAACATCCGTATCGCAGCCCTGGATATGGGCGCCCTCATCGCCGGTGCCAAATATCGGGGCGAATTCGAGGAACGCCTCAAGGGCGTCCTGCACGAAGTCGGCGAGTCGGGGGGCAAAATCATCCTGTTCATCGACGAAATGCACACCCTGGTGGGAGCGGGACGCACCGATGGGGCCATGGACGCCTCCAACCTGCTCAAACCCGCCCTCGCCCGGGGCGATTTGCACTGTGTCGGTGCCACGACACTGGATGAATATCGCAAACATGTGGAAAAAGATCCCGCCCTGGAGCGCCGTTTCCAGCCGGTTCTGATCGGAGAACCCGGGGTGGAGGACACCATATCCATCCTGCGTGGCATCAAGGAAAAATACGAATTGCACCACGGCGTCCGCATCACCGATGGCGCTATCGTCGCGGCAGCCACCCTGGCGGATCGCTATATTTCCGACCGATTCCTCCCCGACAAGGCCATCGACTTGATAGATGAGGCGGCGGCAGGCATTCGCATGGAGATGACCTCCAAACCCCAGGAGATCGACGAAATTGACCGCAAAATATTGCAATTGGAAATCGAGCGTTTGGCCTTGTCCAAGGAAAGCGACGGCGGTTCCCGGGAACGGTTGCACAAGGTGGAACGGGAACTGGCCAACTTGAAGGAAAATTCCCAAGCGTTGACCGCCCGGTGGCAGCAGGAGAAAAGTGCCCTCGATGGACTGAAGAGCGTTCAGGAACAATTGGAAAAAGCCCGTCTGGAACTGGAAGGAGCGGAACGGGAGGGCAACCTGGCCCGTGCCGGGGAATTGAAATATGGCTTGATCCCCGATTTGGAAAAACGGATGGGCCACGAAAGTGGCAGCACCTCTGACCCGGCGCACCAAGCCCCTCGACTGCTGAAAGAGCAAGTGGGAGAGGAAGACGTCGCCGCCATCGTATCGCGCTGGACGGGAGTCCCGGTGGCGCGCATGTTGGAAGGGGAACGCGCCAAACTGTTGGCCATGGAGCAACGGTTGCAACAACGGGTCATCGGCCAGGAAGCGGCCATTACCTCGGTTTCCCGGGCTGTACGCCGCGCCCGGGCCGGTTTGGGTGATCCCAACCGCCCCATTGGGGTGTTCCTGTTCATGGGGCCAACCGGGGTCGGAAAAACCGAGTTGACCAAAGCCTTGGCGGAATTCTTGTTCGACAGCGACAATGCCATGATCCGCATCGACATGTCGGAATACATGGAAAAGCATGCCGTATCCCGCCTGGTAGGGGCACCTCCCGGCTATGTGGGCTATGACGAAGGGGGCCAATTGACCGAAGCGGTACGCAGAAAACCTTATTCGGTGGTCCTGCTGGACGAAATTGAAAAAGCCCATCCCGACGTCTTCAACATTCTGTTGCAGGTGATGGATGAAGGACGGTTGACCGATGGTCAGGGCAGGACGGTCAATTTTAAAAACACGGTGGTGATCATGACTTCCAACCTGGGTTCCGAACTTCTCGGGGATCGCAATGGGGACAAGGAAACCATCAAGTTGGCGACAGAAAAACTATTGAAGAAAAATTTCCGTCCCGAATTCCTGAACCGGCTGGACGAAACCATCTTTTTCAATTCCCTGGATCGCAGCCATATGGGCGCTATCGTGGAAGTTCAATTACAGCGTCTCACACACTTATTGGCGCAACGTTCCCTGACCTTGGAGTTGGATGAGGACGCCAGGGATTATCTGGCGCAAACGGGCTATGACCCCGAGTTCGGTGCCCGACCGCTGAAACGGGTCATGCAACGTCTGCTCCAGGATCCGATCGCCGAGGCACTGCTCTCGGGACAACTGCGTGAGGGGCAACACGCCAGAATTGTACGCCAGGGCAACAGTTTGGCAATCGTCTGATGCTGGAAACACGCCTGTTTGAGAGGGTGCCGCCAGCCTCTGCGGCAAAAATTTCCCAATGATGAGGCCTTGAAGAACGGTAATAACCCGGTCCGAATGCTGGAATGACGCGTATTGGGACAGATGAAGCACAATTATTGGCGCAAAGCTCGACTTTTTTGAGCATTTGATTTTATGGGGAAAAGTGTCGTGCGAACACGAGACGCAGAAATCAGCTCCTCGATAAATCAACAGGTTGCAAAAGAAAGTCGAGCATCGCGTTAATCAATCATGGTACACGCATTGCATTCTCAACATTAAACACCACCAATAGGGGGCACGACCTCTGGAAACTTGGTGCCTTCGAGGTGCATTTCAGTTATTATCCATCGGGAGGCCGTACATAATGACAGCCAAACGCATTGTCAATAAAGTTACCCTGATCTCCCCTCCAGGAAAAGTGTACGTCTATCCTGATGGCACACACTCGGCACGCAAACATTGCACACCACCCCTGGGATTGGCTTATTTGGCAGCGAACCTGCTCGCCAAGGGATACGATGCGGAGATTATCGATATCCTCGTAGAGGGTTACAACAACGAAGTTTACCGGGAACCCTTCATTATCTATGGTTTGAGCAATACGGATGTCGTTGAAAAAATCCGCGGTTCCAACCCGGATATCATCGGTATCAGCGCCTTATACTCCATGCTCATCTCAGAAATTTACGAGCTTTGCCATCTCCTCAAAGAAAATTTTCCCGATAAACCCATTATCTTGGGAGGTCACCACCCCTCCGGGGCACCGCTGGATGTCATGGGTCGCCCATATGTGGACTTTGTCCTGACCGGAGAAGCAGAGTTAACCTTGGTGCAACTCATGGAAGCCTTGAACGGCCAGCGTCCTTTGGCAACTGTCCAGGGACTTTATTACAAAGACAGCCAAGGAAACATCCACAACACCATGGAACACGTCACCCCGGCACACGCCGGCAACGGCTGGAACCATTATCACCCGGGAAACAGCGGGATTCCCATGGATCTCGATGCCTTGCCTGAACCCGCTTGGCATTTGTTACCTTTGGAAGACTATTGGAAGGTCATGGTACGTCTGGGCGGCGGCAATGCCATCGGCAAAAGGTACCTGATCGTGCTGAGCAGCCGTGGATGCCCGCATGTCTGCAATTTTTGCTCGTCGCCACTAACCAGCGGTCACAAAGGCTACCGTACCAGAAACATTGAGTCGGTTATTACCGAAATCCGCCATCATGTGGAAACCTATGGGGCCGACGAGATTCAGTTCGTCGATGATAATTTTTTCGTCCACAAGCAACGAGCCAAAACCTTGATGCGTCGTCTTGCGGAAGAGTTCCCCGACCTGTTTTTTCATGTTACCGGGGGTACGGAGGCCAATGCCATCGATGATGAAATGATCGAACTCATGGACAAGGCCAATTTTAAACGGGCCCTCATATCCGTGGAAAGCGGCGACCAAGAGTTACAGCAAGCCATGGTGGATAAAAAAGTTAAACTGCATCGCCTGCCGCAAATCATCGAAAAGATGCATGCTAAAAACATCGATGTGCGGCTTCTGTTCATGATTGGCTTTCCTGGCGAAAAACGGTCGCAGATTCAAAAAACGTTGGATCTGGCCAAAGCCTTGGGTGTCTATGATGTCATTTTCTCATTGGTAACCGCCTTTCCCGGAACAAGGCTCTATGACGAATGTCTGGAAAACAATTTGTTCCTTGATGGTTTTTCCTACAACGATCTACGCTTGGCCAAAAGCGCCATCCGCCTTCCAGACACGTCGCCGGAAGAGTTGGAATCACTGCGCCGGAGTGCTTGGCGCGAGGCGTTTGAAAAACGCATGCAACAAGGGGATGCAACAGGTCGGGTCAAAGCCAAAATGTTCTCATCCATCGACGACTATGAAAAAGGGGAGTTCCTCATCACGCCACCCCGACGAGATGGTATTATCAGCTATGCCGTGGGCGCGGACAACCCAATGAGGGGCTAGGCATGTCCAACGCCCAATTCGGAGTCTTGATCACCGGTGCGGGTGGTTTTGTCGGTCGTCGTTTGGTCCAACGGTTTCTGGAAGCGGGCTGGCGGGTAGTCTCCTGTTACAGGCGAAGCCCTGAAAGGTTTCTTGCCGATCAGGGAGAAATACCGATCGTTGGCGACTTGGCCGATTGTGCGTTGTCCCCACCCATCCCAATTGATTTCGTCATCCACGCCGCTGCCCGCTCTCCGCAACCCGGTGCTGGTCCGGAGGCCTTTTTTCGCAACAATGTCATTGCGACCCAGCGTCTGATCCAGTTCGCGCAACGGCATGGCTGCCCACCTATCCTTTATCTTTCAAGCCTGTCAATTTTCGGTAAAATCGACCGGGACATCGTGGATGAAACCACCCCGAGGGTCAATCCAGATCCCTATGGCTCAAGCAAATACATGGGGGAATGTCTGCTCGATGAACACGCCCGGGAAATGCCCTCCCTGGCTTTGCGCCTGCCAGGAATACTGGGCCCAGGAGCGAGAACACCCTGGTTGGCCCAGGTGGTGCACCGCTTGCGATGCCATGAGCCGGTGACCCTTTTTCACCCGCAGGCCCGTTTCAATAACGCCGTGCATGTCGACGGACTGGCCGATTTCATTCTTGGACTAACCAACCAAAAATGGACGGGATTCGATGCCGTCACACTCGGAGCCCGGGATTCGTTGACCATTCGCGATGTCGTCACCCGCTTGGCGGAATGGACGGCATCCCAATCACCCATAGAGGTCGTTCCAGCTACCCAAACCGCATTTACCATCTCCAGCCAGCGAGCTGAAACGCTCTACCACTATGCCCCACAGTCCATTGAAGACATCCTCCAACGCTATGCCAGAGAAACCAAACCTTGACCATGATCCCCTGCCCCCTCTGCACTGGACACGCCACCAGGAACGTCTATCAATCCGACGCCGCCTTTCTCGGCAACATGACGCATGATTCCATCCTGTTTACTCTGGAGCTTTGTTTGACTTGCGGCTTTGTTTATCAATCCAGCGCCTATCAACCAGAGTACCAATCACTCATGAGCCAAGCCTACGCCAAGTATGATGTCAATAGTCATTTCCCATTTCCAGACCGTTCAGAAAAAAACACCGCTCCTCTGGAACGCATTCTGGCTTATGGCAGACCCGGTCACGAATCCCCCTCTATCCTTGAAATCGGCTCCAATCGAGGCGACCTGCTCTACCTGTTAAAGGAACGATTGCCCCAAGCCAACATACTGGGTCTGGAACCAACAAACTTCAACAATTTGAGCGTGCCCACCGTGCATGCCAACTTTCGTGCCGATCTTTTCTCCAATCGTTTCGACATCATCATCATGAAACACGTCCTGGAACATTTACCCTATCCCCGTTCTGTAGCGACCGACCTGTTTCATCGTCTCAATCCAGGCGGCATTCTCTATATTGAAGTCCCTGATCTGCAACTTTCCCTGGAACACGGGGCGGAAGATTTTGTGCCCGACCATGTCAGTTATTTCACCGGGGAAACACTTGCGGATTGTTTGGATCAATTTGCAATCATACACCAGGATCGTTCCAACTTTCTCAGTGTCGTCGCCACACACCGTTTGTCCACAGACGTGAGAGAAGTACGGCAATCTGCGCCATCGACGACACTCCTTACCGACCATTTCGTTCAATTCGATGCCGATAAAAAACGACTCTCCGACGCTATTGTAACCCACGCCAAGGGGGGGGGATCGATCATTTTTTACGGTATTTCCTATTATTTCAACCGCCTGTTTAAGGAATTACTGAATCAGGGACTCCCACGGGAACGGTGTTTCCACTTCGACGACAATTTTCAAGGGACACAGGAACCGGGCTTTGGCCTGCCACGGTTGTCCCCGTTCGCCGACGATGGCCAATCCGGGGCGATGATTGTCTTGTGCAGTAATAATTTTCGGGTACAGAAGCAGATGGCAACGCACCTCATTCATGGTGGCTTTCAAGGACACCTGTTATATCCATGGTCCAACCTGGTTCCAAATGCCGGTCAACCGACCTGACCGCGATACCCGTGGAAACCGGTTGACGAGCGTACGGGCGAGTGGGAAGTCGATCCCCAATAAGCGGCATTTATCTTGCATTCATACCCTTACGGCAGCCCCCACCAACCCCCGGGGATCGGGGATCGATTGGCCGATGACGATGCACCATACACAGTTGCAAGTGTTTGGCTAAGACTCTGCGAGGGAATCCATCCCCATGTCCGACTTACGACCACCTGAAATAATGACAGAAACGCCACTTGTGGAAAATGACCCCTGTGTCGTTGACCTGTTGCGGCAACCGGAGCCATTGCCGAATCAAGAATCCTACATTGGTGAACGTCGCCTAGCCCTGGAAAATTCTGAGCGCTGCCGAGTCAATTACGAAACTTTTCAACAGTCTGATAAACGGACCGCCGAACCCGACTATCTGCCCATTCGACTGGATATTGAAAATGTCAGTCGTTGCAACTTTCGTTGCGTCATGTGTCAGGTCAGCGAATGGCCACGAGGGCAACGGGCAGAAGACATGTCCCTGGAGCAATTCAAAAACCTCTTGAACGAACAATACGGATTGGTGGAAATCAAACTTCAGGGTCTGGGGGAACCACTGCTCCAGGGCGATGATTTTTTTGAGATGATTCGCCATGCCCGCAAGCGTCATATCTGGGTACGCGTTGCCACCAATGCCTCGCTGTTCCACGTGCGTAACAACGACAAAAAATTAATCGATTCCGATGTCAATGAAGTACAAATATCCGTCGATGGTGCCAATGCCAAAACACTCTCCGGAATACGTAAAGGGGCAGTGTTCCAACGTATTCAATCCAACTGCCTGCGCATCAATAATTATTGCGCCCAAAAGGGCATTGAACGAACCAAAATGTGGACTGTTGTCCAAAGAGGGAATCGCCACGAGCTGCCGCAGTTGATTGATTTTGCTCGTGAAACCGGCTTCAAACATGCCGTATTCTCACTGAATCTCGTCGATTTTGGACTTCCAGAGTGGGCAAAACGCAATGAAGATCTCTCCGTGGAAAATAATTTTCCAGATGAAGAAATCCGGCAAATGATTTTATTAGGCAAGAGCAAGGGTGTGGAAGTCTATTTTTGGCGCCAAACAAAAAAATATTCCTGTGATACACGAGAGAACCTGTGTCCCTGGCCATTTGAACGGGGCTATATCGCATCGGATCTGCGCATCGTTCCCTGCTGCGTCATCGGTAACCCGGATGTCTATGAACTTGGATCGGCCCGTCACGGTGTTGCGACGCAATGGCATGGGGAACGTTGGCGCGCCTTCAGACAAGCCCACCTGGATGGCACCCCCCCATCTGTCTGCCATTCCTGCTACGGCGCAGAAAAAGAGGTGTAAGGGAAATGCCGCAAAACAACCCCCTGTCCATGAAGGTCGATGCCACCGCCATGGGGTCTGATGTTGCCCGTTCACGCGCTCAATATCTCCGTCGCCTCATTGCCCGAGCTGTCACCACACTCCTGGGGCTCAACCATGCCGGAGATCTGGCCACAGAAATTGTCCAAGCCATCAACCCCGTCATTCCCACACCAACGGCACGAGGTATCCTGTACTTTACCGGCGGGCATGGACGACTCCTGTGGCGGACCCGAACTTTTGCCACCGAGGAACCAGAAACGATCACCTGGTTGGATACCCTTTCACCCCGGGATGTCCTTTGGGATGTTGGTGCCAATGTGGGCATGTATGCCATCTACGCCGCCAGGTTGACCGGATGCCGCGTATTCGCCTTTGAACCTGAAGCGCAAAATTATGCCGTATTACTGCGTAATATTGCCTTAAACCAGGTTCAGGAGCGCTGCCATGCCGCATCTGTCGCCGTAGCAGGCGAAAATGGCTTGGGATATTTGAATGTACGCTCCATAACCCAGGGGGGCGCCCACAATCAATTCGCCCGCTCGATCGACGAAGATCGAGATGACAGTGTAGCCTTTGTCCCCGATGATCCCTTGGCTGGCACCGGGAAACCCATCAAACAAATCATCTACGGCGCAACACTGGATTCCCTGAGCCAAGATCCCAAACTTGACCTGCCGACACATCTTAAAGTCGATGTGGACGGTTTGGAAGGCGTGCTTCTACATGCCGGCCAGAAGCTCCTCGAAAATCCAATTTTAAGAAGTGTACTCGTCGAATTGAACCCCAAGGCCAAATGGGACAAGGAAGTACCAGAGTTGATGAAAAGAAAAGGATTTCAACTTGTTTCAGAACGCTCCAACTGGGAATCCCGCAAAGATCGTTCCATGGAAGCGATGTATCCCGCAACCAACATGATCTTCTCTCGATAATTATGGCACATGGGAACATCACAACACACAGAAAATCAAGATGTTGATGGCAAGAACGTGCCCAACCGGAATCAACACTACATGCGGACATGACAATGAAAAAAGCTCTTATTATCGGTGGTGGATTTTCTGGATGTTCAACGTCACATCTGCTCGGTCTCAAAGGGGGATGGGACGTTACCCTGCTGGAAGCCGCATCTCACCTGGGGGGTGGCTGTAAAACGCTATGGTATGGCGGACACCCCTATACCTTCGGTCCCCGTCATTTTCTTACCCAGAAACCAGCGATATTTGAATATCTTAACGCCTATTGTCCCATGCGCCGCTGTCAAGAGCATCAATTCCTTACCTATGTAGAACCAGATGCAAATTTCTATAATTTCCCGATCCATGTGGATGATATCGAACGCATGCCCGATAAAGAAGAGATACTCGCACAAATTGCACAGCGCAAAGTAGTTGCAGGGGCGCTCGCCTCGAAAAATTTGGAAGAATATTGGATCGCCTCAGTTGGAAAGAATCTCTACGAAAAATTCATCAACACCTATTCTAAAAAGATGTGGATGATTGATGACAATCGTACCATCGATGACTTTTCCTGGTCGCCAAAGGGGGTCGCCTTGAAGGAAGGGGTACGAGAAGCCTGGGATACGGCCATTTCCGCCTATCCCATCGCCGTCAATGGCTACGACAACTATTTTGAACTCAGTGTTCAGGGTACCCGAGTCCTGCTGAACACCACCGTTGAACATTACGACATCCCGCATCGTACTGTAACAATCCATGGTGAAAAACAAACCTACGATGCCATCATCAACACAATTTCCCCAGACATTGTCATGAACAACGTTTATGGGGAGCTGCCCTATATTGGTCGAGATTTTCATAAGATTGTTCTACCGATTGCCCACGCCTTTCCAGAAAACGTTTATTTCCTTTATTACGCTGGCACCGAACAATTCACTCGATTGGTGGAATATAAACAGTTCACACGCCAAAATTGGGATGCCCCCACCACGATCATCGGCATGGAAATTCCTTCAAAGAATGGTCGCTATTATCCATTACCATTTCTTTCAGAAATGGGGCGCGCCAAGAAATATATCGATGATATGCCTGACAATATATTCTCCATCGGTCGCGCAGGGAGCTACCAATATCGCTATGACGTTGATGATTGTATCGAACAAGCCATGAATGTTGTTGATCTGCTAACGCGCAGCTAAGAGAGAAAAACAGCATCCATCATTTTGTAGCAGGGTCCCCTAATACCGAGGCGATCATGACGACTTCCCAGAAATCATCCAACAATATTGAGGTGGCGGACACCTATTTCCTGGACGCCAGGGCAGCCGCCGCTGCGGCCGCCAAGGGGGTGATGATTTCTGACGAAAATGGTGGTTCACGCTTGCAGATGTGTTACTACAATGGTCCCGAATATAAACAGATGACGCCCAATCTGATCTGTGTACCCTACGAGCAGCTTGGGGATTTCTTTGCCAAAAACTCATTACCACCTCCCAAGAATCTACATATACCCCATGGAATACCTGAATCGCAACAAAAAGAGCTTCATGGATTGTTTCAGCATATCATGAATTCAGTGACCACCCTAAAGAAACACTCCGCCGAGATTGGGGTGGACAAGCAAAACCCGATCCCCAGGAGGCATCACGCCTTTTTTTTCTGTAGGAAAACCGCCTTTCAAGTGGCACAGGAGGGAAATTACCTTCAACAGACTGTAGGCGGTCGTTATGAAGTTCAAAAATGTTATTATGAGGGTAAACCATTCCAAAATCCCCCAAAAAATTTAATCACATTACCATTTTCAGATTTGATATCTCTTCCGTTTCGGGCCATTCCAGACCATTTTGCGGCGCTTCATGGAAGTTATCCCTCTGTATTATATTGGCCAGATGTGAATGATAGCCTGGAGCGGCAAACAATCCAAACTCTGTTTGCCCATGCCCAGCAACAGGCAGAGCGACGCATGTCCGGTAAAAGCATTTCAATGGCACCCGTATTACGACCAGACCTTGGTGGGGTCATTGAAATTTTGCTTGATTTATTCTTCCCCGACACGATAAATCGTATTGATGATCCCCAGTATATAGAATTTTTAACAGTTGTAAATAAAAATAACTATCATGAATTGATTACGTGGATCCGTGTCAATCAGGAACTGCGATTCTCCATATCTAATTTCGTTGAAAAAATTGTAGACCTTTTCACGCATAACCACGTAGAGCAAGGTGTTGCTCTCCTGGAAATTTTCTTGGGCCTGACGATGCATGACTCGAAGCATCGAATGCTCGTGGAAATTTTCGGAAATTATTTTAGAAAAAATGGGATGAATGAAGCCATGCAGGCACTCTGCCTGCGGACGAACTGGGATGACACAATTGCACAAGATTTCCTCAATACTTTTGCCAACGAACTCACCATTGATTCATTAATTGATATTCAGGATCAACTTGTCTTTCTGATGCCCTTGTCCGACAATGAACTCAACAATCGCGCCGAACGTATTGGAGCCAGGATTCGGAAACAGATGTTAGACTTGGCTGGCCATAAAGAGGTGCTTTCAGCCAGCCAGATACGCCATGAATCCAACAAGCAACTTTTGGCGAAAATCGATCCCATTTTTCCAAGCTATTGTGAAAGGTTGCAATTTGGAACAGCGGCTTTTGAAAAAATGTTACAGATTAATGGCACTATCTATTATTTTCATAATGATGTTTGGCAAAGGCTTGGAGAAATCAGACCCGAAGAAAATTCCAAAAGGCCATTTTGGCAATCAGCCGAATTTTTTACCTGTTTTTACCGCAGTGAATCCATAGGTGACATTACTCGTCAGATTCTATCGTTCAAAACGAAATCATCTATTATCTTCAAACATCATTGTTATTTCATCCTGCCCTTTTCCTGGCTCAATTCCATACTGGCGGCAGTCGATCTCTCTTTTTTAGACAAGGCTACCCATGTTATCCGATGGGTTGATGATGACAATTTGGACGAGAGTCTTGCAAACCTTTATGCCTATCTCGGTCACCCATTCTCACAAGATATCGTGCCAAAAACGCAATCAAACGAAGCATTTCGTTCGGTTCGTTTCCTGGATGTTAACAACACCCTCATCGGCATGTATCACAAAAGCAATGAAAATTATTTCAATGAATTGCATAGTTACTATCAACCAAGCTTTCCGACAACCATACCAGAAAAAATTAGAAATAATAATTTAAGAGTATTTTTTATCACGTCACGCTTTACAACCTATCTCCAATACTGCACCAGAGATTTATGCGAAGGTTTTGAGAGCCTTGGATATGCCTGCCATGTATTCAAGGAAGGACCTTATGATGGCATGAACAACAGAGTTGAACCTTTGCTCAAAAAGTTGGTCGAATTCAAGCCCGATGTCATCATAACCATCAGCTACCTGCGTTATGAAACACCAGCCATTCCAGAACATATTCCTTTCATCTCGTGGGTACAGGATATCTTGGGTGGGATATCCCGTGGTGAATTTTTGGACCGCATCAATGATAAAGATATCATCCTTTCCGAAATGCACCATGATGAACTGGAGTTGGCAGGCTATAAAAATTACATAAAATTTCCGACATTGTCCAATGATCGCCTCTTCAACATGCCTCCATCTGTAGAATACGATTATGACATTTCCTTTGTCGCCCATTATTCGGATATCCCATCTCTGGCAAATAAACAAATCAATGATTTTGTCTATAATATTATGGAAAACACCCTGCTCGAACCCCAGGATGATCCCAGGCACGGGATTACTCGGGTGCAGGATTATATTGATATCATCGAGCCTTACATAAAGGAAACGTTTCCTGGTATATCGTTGGGCTTTCAAGATTACCGTAGCATATCCCGCCAAGCCGGAAATCAAATTTGGCGAAAGAAGATATTGCGATGGATCATCGAAGGAGGGTATGCCCTCTCCATTTTCGGACTGGACTGGGATCGCCACCCCCTTTTCAAACCATACGCCAAAGGACCTACTCCCCACGGCAATGGATCTGTATTGGTCTATAATCGCAGCCGAATCAATCTCCAGTTAAATCCTTTCACAACCCTGCACCATCGCGTCTTTGAAGTTATCGGCTCAGGAGGATTTTTGCTTCTTGGCAGAATCGACCCCAGGAAAGATCTCAACCAGTTAACCGACTTTCTGCAAGAAGGGGAAGGGTATGTCTTCTTTGACGGCAGGAAAGATCTATTGTCCAAGATAGACTACTATCTCAAAAACGATCAGGAGCGGATAGAAATTGTTGAGAGGGGACGGAATCGTGTATTACGTGAGCATAATTACGCCCAGGGTGCCGGAAAAATCCTACAGATACTCTCCCAGCGATTTGACCATTACCAAAGTCAAAAATAAACCACATCCAAAAGGAATGATCCAGTGTCCATGCTGTCAGTCAGCCAGTACGAATTAGCGGAAGAAGCTGCCCGTGCCAGACATCCCAACCGTATTATCGAAGCATTCTCGCCCATAATTTTTGAAAAACTTAATTATCCACATAGAGTTCGCAACACAAGCGAGCTATGGAAATACCTTGATGTCATGCACGAAGCCGAATACCTCTCCAATAGAGACCGTTCGCAAAAAATTCTTACACCACAGGAATTTATTTTTTTTAAAAGAATCGCTCTCATACTGCAAGAATTTGCCAGTGAAGAGTTCCAAATGAAGGCAATTCCTTGGAATACTTTGCTGGGAACCTTAAGACTTTTCCGTCATGTCCAGCTCATATTGGATCCAACCAACAAAAACCGAATCCTGGAAATTGGCCCTGGGTGCGGTTATATGGGCCTGATTCTCATGCTAGCAGGCTATCCTTACGCCTGCACGGACATCAGTCAAGCTTTTTACCTGTTTCAAAACCACCTGTTCGCTTCCATATTCAAGGACCAATTTCAAGAATTGGCTCTGGGTAGGGAAAGCGTCATGGAGACAATAGCCACCACCCAAGATCCGATGCGTCTCCATATTCCCTGGTGGAAGTATGTAGAGATGTGGCCCGAGATGATCCCTGAATTTGACATCATTGTCGCTGATCGGGTGCTGAGTGAGATGCACCCCAACAGTTTGGTGTTTCTGCTGAAGACCGCCATGAAATCATTCCGCAATCCCAGTCAGATCAAGGGAATCGTCTTTAGCAATTGGGGTTACATCGGAGACCGAAACATATCCGCAATTATTGACGCTTTCTACAGTTGCGGTTATGCTGCTGCCGTATTGCAGTCCAATGTTTCATTTTTTGCGACCCGGGAATCTGCGAAAGCCAATGGCCTTGAAATCTTGGAAAAGCATCATGTTGAACAACTGTTTTCAGACACCACCACGTTTATAGCGGGCACCCACAAATTTCCATTCTTTCATAATGTGATTCAAACAAGCCAACTGCTTCAGGATCATTCCGTTGTATCCATTCAGGAGATCATCGATTTCTTGGCCGCGAGCCTTGGCGGAGAGGAGTGGATCCACTCTCAGGACGCCCGGTTTCTGGATTACGTCAGACTTTAAACCTTATGTTGGGTAGGAGTGGAACTCCTACCCAACATGCCAACCACCGTTACATTTTGCCTAAAAGTGCCAAGGCGATCGTAGGCTGCTGGTTGGCCTGCGCCAGGATTGCCACCCCGGCCTGTTGCAGGATGGTGTATTTGGTCAAATTCGCTGTTTCCAATGAGATATCGGCGTCCTGGATTCTCGAGCGGGCCGCATCCGTATTCTCAACCATGTTGGAAAGGGAATTGACCACGGTTTGGAAACGGCTTTGAGCCGCGCCCAATGTCGCACGTATATTGGAAACCGTGTCCAGGGCGCTATCAATATAGGCCAGTGCTGAGTTGGCATGGGCAGCCGTACTGATACGAACCCTGAGGCTGGTGTGCGTGGTGGCATTCTTGATATAGCTGGTTGATACGTTTATCGTATTGAAACTATAGTGATACAATCCGAGTTCACCCAGGCCGGCACGACTCACCGTGACCGTAATCGTCTGCCCGCCATTGGGACCGACTTGGAAGGTTCCGGCAAACGGCTGAATCACATACGACTTACCTCCCGATACTTTAATACCTCCCAGCA
Source organism: Magnetococcales bacterium (assembly GCA_015228975.1). Lineage (GTDB taxonomy): Bacteria > Pseudomonadota > Magnetococcia > Magnetococcales > UBA8363 > UBA8363. Next base: position 6,698 of record JADGCN010000048.1, on the reverse strand, counting down.
GGCTCACATTATTGAAAGTCGTTGTTGATGCGATCCTGTTGATCTCCTGCAGCATCTGGGTGAACTCAGACTGCAGGTTGCTACGATCTGAAGTGGAATAGGTCGAATTGGCCGCTTGAATGGCCAGCTCCCGCATCCGTTGCAGGGCATTTTGCGTCTCACTCAACGCACCTTCCGCCACCTGGGCCAGCGAAATACCATCGTTGGCATTGCGAATGGCCACGTTCATGCCACGAATTTGCGCCACCATGCGGTTGGTAATGGCCATCCCCGCAGCATCATCTTTCGAGGAATTAATGCGCATCCCCGACGAAAGTCTGGCCATGGTCTGCGACAAGGAAAGTCCATGTTTATCTAATTGCCTCCGAGCGTTGATGGAGGCAATACTGCTGTTGATAGTCAAAGACATCTTCGTTTTCCTTTTTAACTTGGATATTAATTCCCGATGTATTTCATTCCCTCGTGACTTCAGGAATTTCTATTTGGACAGACTTGCCCAATCCTGAACGTTCAAAGTCAACGAAGACTTGAAACTATTTTCCCAATAACGCCAGGGCAATCGTCGGCTGCTGGTTGGCCTGCGCCAAGATTGCCACTCCGGCCTGTTGCAGGATGGTGAATTTGGTCAAATTCGCTGTTTCCAATGAGATATCGGCGTCCTGGATTCTCGAGCGGGCCGCATCCGTATTCTCAACCATGTTGGAAAGGGAATTGACCACGGTTTGGAAACGGCTTTGAGCCGCGCCCAATGTCGCACGTATATTGGAAACCGTGTCCAGGGCGCTATCAATATAGGCCAGTGCTGAGTTGGCATGGGCAGCCGTACTGATACGAACCCTGAGGCTGGTGTGCGTGGTGGCATTCTTGATATAGCTGGTTGATACGTTTATCGTATTGAAACTATAGTGATACAATCCGAGTTCACCCAGGCCGGCACGACTCACCGTGACCGTAATCGTCTGCCCGCCATTGGGACCGACTTGGAAGGTTCCGGCAAATGGCTGAATCACATACGACTTACCTCCCGATACTTTAATACCTCCCAGCAGGCTCACATTGTTGAAAGTCGTTGTTGATGCGATCCTGTTGATTTCCTGCAGCATCTGGGTAAACTCAGACTGCAGGTTGCTACGATCTGAGGTGGAATAGGTTGAATTGGCCGCTTGAATGGCCAGCTCCCGCATCCGTTGCAGGGCATTTTGCGTTTCACTCAACGCACCTTCCGCCACTTGGGCCAGGGAAATACCATCGTTGGCATTGCGAATGGCCACATTCATGCCACGTATTTGCGCCACCATGCGATTGGTAATGGCCATCCCCGCGGCATCGTCTTTCGATGAATTAATACGCATCCCGGAAGATAGTCTGGCCATGGTTTGAGTCAACGCCAGTGAATGTTTATCAAGCTGCCTCCTGGAATTAATGGAGGCGATACTGCTGTTTAAAGTAATTGACATGATGGTTCTCCAAGCATTGCTATCCTGTTCCAACCCCTCCCTGGTTCGGTTGAGCCCTTTTTGGTAAGGAAGCCGACCCGGGCTCCCGTATTCATTTTTCAGTCAACAATCCATTAATTTAAACATCCTCTTTTCAATTTATCGGTTATTGGATATGGTTCTTGAGCTTTTTTTTCGCCCCCCATACCATTGCCATACAAAATTCTATATATTATTAAATATTATTAAAATAATATAAAATCTCGTGAATATTGCAGGACAACGAGGGAAGGAGCGGGAATCGTCAGGGATATCGGCGGAATAAACCCACGATACCAACGCCATGGGTTCCCAGGGGGCAAATAACGGTATGATCTATCGGAAGGTACGTAAAACGGCGAAACAAGGGGGACCGGGGGGGGGGAACACGCCCCCGAAAAGGATAGCGTCAGCCCATGACGACACGGTTACGGCCTGACCTCTTGGCATGATACATGGCCTTGTCGGCCCGGTCCACATTCTCCTGGATGGATTCGGTGCCACAAATTTGCGCCACGCCAAAGGAAGCTGTAACCGTCAGGGGATGGGCCAGGGGCGAAGTCACGATTTCATACTCACTCAAGCGCTGACGCAATCGTTCCAACAACACGCCCGCCCAGGATAAGGGCGTATTGGAAAGAAAGAGGACAAACTCTTCCCCGCCATAACGAAAAACCAGGTCTGTTGGCCGCAAATTGGTCTTGATGAAACGACTGACCTCAATAAGAACGCGATCACCAATGACGTGACCGTAGGTATCATTAATTCTTTTAAAATAATCGACATCGACCATGACGATCAACGATTCCCGCCCGGGATGCCTGGCAATTTCATGGATTTCCCTTTGCAAGGTGGCCAGCAACTTTTCCCGACCAAGGGTATTGGTCAAAGGGTCGGTATGAAGAATTTGGTAACAAACATTGTGGTCAAAAGCCAAAACCAACCAGCGAAAGGCCATTCTTTTGGCAATGACCTCATCGTACAAACGTGAGAGCATTTGTTTGTCTTGCGTTTCGGAATGGTGGTAGTCCGCGAATTGACGGACGATTTCGTGCATGCGGTGATGCAAGAACAGGATATCCTGGATCAGGATCAATTCTCCCAGCTCACCCTTTTTCGCCAGAAGAGATTTCAATTCCAGTCCGAAACGACAGCGTTCGTGGGCATCGACAGCCATATACTCATCGCCCAGGGTACCACCACACAGCAGTGCCCGATGAAACTCCGCCAACCATTCCTCGTGACTGACCATGGCAACTTCAAGACGATGCAACACCGATCTGGACTCAACGATCGTCAGGCCAACCTCCTCCAACATCATCCACTCCTGCCATGGCAAGTTGCCCCCAAACTGTGATCAGAAACAGAACGCCCCCCCCTGGATCTGCTCCTACAGCCCCAAATGAATGATAAATAAAAACAGGCCATGGAGAAAGTACTTTCTGCCCCCACAGCCCTATATTTTATATTCAAGATTATAAATACAGCCATGGCATACCCGCATCGGTACCAAATTCCACATTGTACTCACAGCAGGGGTGGGATAAGGTGAACCGAAGGTGCAGGCGTCCCCCTACACGCAATCGATTGCAAACACACTGGTGAACTTTGTCCCATTCGCCTGACATGGCACAGCGTGCGGATCCCCATCTCATTTGCGTCATCCCCTGCCGCAATGAGCCGGATCCCGTCATGACCTTGGAATCCTTATGCCGCTGTGATCCGCCAGATGTACCGGTTGAAGTGATCATGGTGATCAACGGTTCCGACAGCGATACCGCACAGGTGCGTGAGGCGAACCGGCACTCCTTGCACAAAGTCACGTCGTGGATCGACAACCAGGCCCATTGTTTTTTCACGGTACGAACACGCTATCATCCCGATTTGCCGCACCGGCAAGCCGGGGTTGGATTGGCAAGGCGTCTGGGGATGGATGAAGCCTGCAATCGTTTGCTGCGTGCCCATAAAACGACCCCGGGCATCATCGTCGCACTGGACGCCGATTGCCAGGTGGCCCCCAACTATTGGACCGCCTTGGTGGATCACTTTCGTCAAAATCCCAAAATTGTTGGCGCCTCCCTTTTTTTCCAGCATCCCCTGGACAACCTGACGGCCAATCATCGCCAGGGAATCATCTATTACGAATTATTTCTGCGCATTTACCGCCAAGGTTTGCGATATGCCGGCTCCCCACACGCCTTTCATACCGTTGGCTCCGCCATGGCGGTCAGGGCCGACACCTACCGCCGTGTCGGCGGCATGAATCAGCGTAAGGCAGGAGAAGATTTTTACTTTTTACAAAAGGTCATGGCACACGGCATGTTCTCCGACCTGACGACGACGACCGTATTTCCATCGGCACGGATGTCCCTCCGGGTCCCTTTCGGTACCGGCAGGGCGATGACCCAATGGCATCAGGAACAACCCCAACATTTCTTGACCTACGATCCCAGGGTGTATGCCGATCTGCGTCATTTTTTCCATGCGGTCGCCAAAACCTCACGTACCTGGGAAGGTCAAATTCCCAACGCCTCCCCATGTCTGGAAGCCTTCCTGGAACAGCAGCGCTTTAACTCGGCATTTGCGGAGATCGGTGCCAATACCGCCTCGGCGGAATCCTTCATGAAACGGTTTTTTCTCTGGTTCAACCCTTTTAAAATATTGAAGTTTGTCCATTTCGCATCCGAGACGTGGTATCCGAAGGTTCCGGTACACCAAGCCGCGGAGACCCTGCTGCAATGGCTGGGGACACCTCTGGATCAGCCCATCGAAGGAGATGAAAAATTGTTGCACGTTTTTCAAAAGTTGGATCAAAATAGCGGATAAAACTCACGATCAGGTGCCAAACAAAAAAGACGGGAGGTCAGTCATGCATAACACACCTGTAGAGTCCGACAGCAACGATGAAGCGGAAAGCCTGGATAAGGAGTTTCCCGTTGACGCTGAGTTTTCTCCCCAAGGATTGGTGTTTGGCAACAGCCACATGAAAACATTGATCGCCCGCGCCCAGCGTGTGGCGACACTGGACCTGCCGGTATTGATTCAAGGGGAGTCTGGAACCGGAAAGGATGTCCTGGCGCGCATCGTCCATCAAGCTTCCAATCGGCGCAAAGCACCGTTCATTTGTGTCAACTGTGGCGCCATCCCGGACAACCTGGTGGAAGCCGAACTGTTCGGTCATGAGAAAGGGGCCTTTACCGGAGCCAGCATGGCTCGCAGCGGCTACATCGCCGAAGCGGATCAAGGAACCCTGTTCCTGGATGAAATCGGGGAATTACCCCTGTCCACCCAGGTAAAATTGCTGCGGGTTCTCCAGGAAAGGGAAGTCACCGCGATCGGTTCGGTCCATCCCCGCAAAGTGGATTTTCGCATCGTCGCGGCAACCAACCGCAATTTGTTGCAGGAAATCGGACTGGGACGCTTTCGCAATGACCTGTTCCATCGCCTGGCAGTCGCCGTATTCACCATTCCCCCGTTACGCGAACGGCCAGAAGATTTGGCCGAACTGGTTCAAGTATTCGTCAACAGCATCAATCGCACCTTGATGCAGCACAAGGGATTCGATAAAAAAAGAAAATTGACGGACAAAGCCCGAGAACTCCTGCATATTTACCACTGGCCCGGCAACATTCGTGAACTTCACAACACCCTGTTGCGCGCCTTCCTGTGGAGCGAGAACAACGTCATTAAATCCAAAGACATTCAAGAAGCCCTGTTCGGGGTCCAGGTTGCCCCCGTCAGCAGCATCCTCGGTCGGGAATTCGGCCATGGTTTCCGACTGGCCGATATTTTGAGCGAGGTTGCCGACCACTATTTTGACAAAGCCCTGCGTGAAAGTGGCGGCAACAAATCCTCCGCTACCCGTCTCCTGGGTCTTCCCAACGCCACCACGTTTTCCAACTGGCGAAAAAAATACCCCTGGAAAAAATAATCATCCCGGTGATCAGAGACGGCGTCCGCTCCAAACGACGCGACCCACAATGGAGAGCTGGCTCGCCTGCTCCAGGGAGATTTTAATATCTTCGTAAGCGGCATTGTCACTTTTGATGGTGACCGAGCCGTCAAAACCGCGTTGCAAGCGTTTGGCCACCAAATCTTCCTCGCGGCGCACGACATAAATGGCATCGTTGCGCATGCTTTGATCCCGCAGGTCCAATAATACCAGATCACCTTCTTTCAGGGTGGGCTCCATGGAGTCGCCCATCACGGTGACCAAGGCAATTTTTTTGGGATCCAACCCCATGATTCCGAGAATCCAGTCCGATTTGAAGGCGATGTGATCGACAAGCTGACCGCAGTAGAACGGCGTACCCTCCTCATCGTCAATCAGGATGGAGAAGCGGGGAACGACGATATAGGAATGGGGTGCGACGCGATACGGCTCACCCGGTTCCTTGGCCATGGTCATGGAGTCTTCCTGCAAGGGGAATGGGAGCGGGGTCATCCAGGGCGCTCCTTTTCCCGTCAGCAGCCAATTTATTGAAATATCAGTATTAATTGCAATTTTTATCAAGGTACTGGTTCTTGGGCAGGCACCGTTGTTGAGGATTCCCGCCAAGGTTGATTTACCCAGGCCGATCCGTTTGGCCCAGGCATAGGGGGGTTCGGTACCGATCACGAATTCCAGGCGTTCCTTGATCGCTGCGAGATAGTTTTTTTCAGGCATGACGTCTCCAATGGATGAGAGTTCGATACGTAATTTTTTCAGTGTCGGGTGGTTCGTTTTTGTCGCAATTTTTCACCACCAAACGATCCTGGTGGCGGCCATGTTCTGCTGAGGGGTCGGGCCTATTCGTTCACCTATTTCCGACTATTATTCAGAACTGAACCAATTTTTCATAAAGAAGCACCAGATCACATCACTGCTGAACGTTTTCAGTCTATCACCACGATTTACCGAAACTCAAATTTTTTTTAACGAACCATTAGTTCGTAAAAATTTGACATCTGCCCATTTTTAGTAGAGACTCTCCTTTTTTCCAATTTTACCGAACTATTGGTTCGGTTATATTATTAATGGTTCATCTATGGAGGAAACGATGGAATACAACACCAATGACCAGACAAACAGCGGCAAGATCGGCTTCATTCGCGATCACTCAAGGAAAATCATGCAAGAAATCAATGATCTGCAATACAGTATCGACGTTGTTGAAAACGATATGGAATGCGGACATCGGCCTGGAAATGTTATAAAAGCAGCGGTTTGAAATTGTTCTTCCT